>JAWLCQ010000161.1:0-10631 GCA_041687095.1 Phycisphaerae bacterium
GAATCGCGAATCCGCTTTCGGTTCCGGGTTCAGCCCGGATAATGCCTGGTCACGCCAACACTGGAACTCGGACTGAACTCGGAGACTACCTGGGCCTCAAGATTCTGTGCATTGGAGACGTTGTCGGCCGCCCGGGGCGGGGGATGCTTGCGGACCACCTGAAGGACCTGATCCGCGACCGCGAGATCGACCTCGTCGTCTGCAATGCCGAGAACGCCGCCGGGGGCAGCGGGCTGACGGCGCAGATCTTCAACAAGCTGCTCAACTACGGGGTGGACGTGGTGACGCTGGGCGACCACGTGTACCGCAAGGTCGAGATCGCGTACACCCTCGACCACACCGACCGCATCGTCCGCCCGGCGAACCTGTCGGCGAAGGCGGCGGGCCGGTGCTGGACGGTCGTGCCCACCAAGAACGGGCAGCACCAGGTGGGCGTCGCGTGCGTCGTGGGGCAGCTCTTCATGGGCTCGTACAACTCCCCCTGGGACGCCGTCGACACCATCCTCGACGAGATGCCCCCCGAGGTCCGCGTCCGCGTCTTCGACATCCACGCCGAGGCCTCCAGCGAGAAGATGGCCATGGGCTGGTTCCTCGACGGGCGCGCGAGCTTCGCCTTCGGGACCCACACCCACATCCCCACCGCCGACGCCCGCGTCCTCGAAAAGGGCTTGGCCTACATCAGCGACGTGGGCATGACCGGGCCCTACGACAGCGTCCTCGGGCGCCGCAAGGACCGCGTCCTGCACGCCATGACCACCCACATGCCCATCCCCTTCGAAGTCGCCGTCGACGACCCCCGCCTCTGCGGAGCCCTCGCGGAGATCGACCCCGAAACGGGCAAGGCCACCTCGATCGAACGCATCGAGGTCTGCGGCCGCAAGGAACGCCCCGAGGGAACGCCCGCGGAGGGGGACGAGGGGGAGTGAGGAATTGCGGATTGCGGATTTCGGATTGGGGATTTGGGCTGACGCCCGGGTGGGATCCCGAGCGAGTTCAGAACCGCACTCTCGTCATGGGGAACGGACGCCAAATGGCAAGCCTGTTCCAGATCCGTAACACGCCCCGGACCGGGCTTGCCATTTGGCGTCTGTCGCGCCCGCGACTGCGCCTTGCGTAAGCTATTCTTCTGCGTGTCGGATGCGGATGCGGTTCGTATACGCCACGACGAGGGCATCAGGCGGTCTTCACAGCCAGCGGTTCGATATGCTCATGGGCGACGGAGCGCTTGGCGTAGAGGAGGCACGCCCGGATGTCGTCGCGCTCCATCCAGTCGTAGCCCGCGAGGATATCCTCCTCGCTCGAGCCCGCCACCAGCATCCCCAGGACGTGCTCCACCGCCAGGCGATGCCCACGGAGGATGGGCTTGCCCGAGAAGATTCTCGGATCCGTCACGATGCGGGAGAGAAGCTCCTGTTCCGACATTGCCTATCCCTTTCCTGCTTCCCTCATACTACCCGTGTCCGTCTTCCGACGACAAGGCGATTCCGAACCCGGGCGATCCTGCAGCGCTGCGTCCTGATCCCCTGCATCCCCTGCATCCCTGCTCTTCCGTATCCGCGTTCATCTGTGTTCATCCCCGCTATTCGCATCCGCCAGACCGTCCTGCGGGGACTTGACGCGGGCGAGGAACTTGGGGGAGGAGATGCGGCGGACGAGGTCGGGGTAGGAGATGATGCCCGCCTCGTAGAGTTCGATGAGGCGGTCGTCCATGACGGCCATGCCTTCGCGGCGGGAGGTTTCCATGATGGTCCGCGTCTGGTGGGTCTTGCCCTCGCGGATGTGGTTGGCGATGGCGTGGTTCTTGATGAGCACCTCGGCCGCCAGGACGCGGCCCTTCCCGTCGGTGCGGGGGATGAGCTGCTGGGAGATCACGCCCAGCAGGGCAAAGGAGAGCTGCACGCGGATCTGCTGCTGCTGGTGGGGCGGGAAGACGTCGACGATGCGGTCGACGGACTGGATGGCGTCGTTGGTGTGGAGGGTGGCGATGACGAGGTGCCCGGTCTCGGCGGCGGTGAGGGCGGCCGCGATGGTCTCCACGTCCCGCATCTCGCCCACCTGGATGACGTCGGGGTCCTGGCGGAGGACGTACTTGAGGGCGTTGGCGAAGGAGCGGGTGTCGGCGTAGACCTCGCGCTGGTCGATGACGGCCATCCCGTTGGAGTGCACGTACTCGATGGGGTCCTCGACGGTGACGATGTGGCAGCGTCGGGTGCGGTTGACGAGGCCGATCATGGCGGCCATCGTGGTGGACTTGCCGGACCCGGTGGGCCCGGTGACGAGGATGAGGCCCTGGTTGCGGAGGGCGAGGTCTCGGATGGCGGGGGGCACGCCGAGGTCGTCGAGGTCGGGGATGAACCGCGGGATGAGGCGGAAGGCGCCCGCGACCGCCCCGCGCTGGTAGTAGATGTTGGCGCGGAAGCGGAGTTCCCCGGTGACGGCGAGGGAGAAGTCGAGTTCTCGCTTCTCCTCGAACATGGCCTGCTGGGTCTCGTTGAGCAGCGACCAGACGAGCTTGCGGGAGTGCTCGGGGGAGAGCTTCTGGGGCAGCACGGGGTACAGGTCCCCGTCGACGCGGACGATGGGCGGAGCGCCGGCGGTGATGAGCAGGTCGCTGGCGCCCACTTCGGCGGCGTGCTCGAAGAGCGTCTTCATGTTCAGCTTGGACTCCCCGGGAACGGCGAGCGTGGAGACCTTCCCGTTGGGCTGCATGCTGGAGCGCGTGGGGTGCGAGTCGTGGGAGGCGTCATGCGGTTCGGTGTGCGTCACGAGTCATTTCCCTCGGGTTGGTCCTGGTCCCGCTTGCGCTCCACCTCGTTCCGCAGATCGATCGAGTCGATCCCGGTGAACATCCCCTGGATGTTGAGGCGGAACTCGTCGGGGTTGGGGGCGAAGCGGAGAGCCACGTCCGGACGGACGAGCCCGCGCTTGCAGAGGTCGACGAGCGAGCGGTTGAGCGTGCACATCCCGTCGTCGGTTCCGCGTTTCATGACGTCGTAGAGTTCGACGAGGCGGTTCTCGGCGATGAGCTTGCGGACGAGCGGGGTCCCGCGGAGGACCTCGACGGCCGGGATCCGCCCGGGCTTGTCCGCGCGGGGCAGGAGGCGCATCGAGACCACGCCCACCAGCGTCGTCGCCAGGTCCGTCTGCACCTGCGCACGACCCTCGGGCGGGAAGTAGTTCAGGATCCGCTCCACCGACTGCACCACGTTCGTCGTGTGCAGCGTCGAGAGGATCAGGTGCCCCGTCAACGCCGCCGCCATCGCCGTGTGGATCGTGTCCGTGTCCCGCATCTCCCCGATGAGGATCACGTCCGGGCTCTGCCGCACCACGTGCCGCAACGCCGTCGCGAAGCTCTCCGTGTCGTACCCCACCTGCCGCTGATGGATCAGGCAGCGGGCCTCATCATGCACGAACTCGATGGGGTCCTCGATGGTGACGATGTGCGAGTCCCGCGTGGTGTTGATGTGGTTCACCAGCGAGGCGAGCGTGGTGGACTTCCCGCACCCGGTGGGCCCCACGACGAGCAGCAGCCCGCTGGGATGGTCGGCCATCTTCAGGATCGCCGGGGGCAGGTGGAGGCGTTCGAAGTCCACGCGGCCGGCGGGGATGTGCCTCGCCGCCAACGCCAGCTTCCCCTGCTGCAGGAAGAGATTGACGCGGAACCGCCCCACCCCGTCGAGGGAGCACGCGACGTCGATGTCCGGCCACGTCTGGAACCGTTCGAGGGCGACGGGCGTGAGCACGCCCCGCATGGCGGCGTCCAGGTCCTCGCTCGTCGGGGCGGGCAGGTCCGTCCGAACGATCCGCCCGTCCACGCGGTACGCCGGGGGCGAGCCCGCGCGCAGGAACAGGTCCGACGCCCGCCGGGCGACCATTGCGCGGAGGTAGTCCTCCAGCGACAACGCCCGCACGGCCATGGGCGACAGGTCCACCGTCTCCTCGCCCGCGACGTTTCGAGGTCCAGCTTCCATATCCCAACGCACTCCCTTGCCCTATAGAGCGTATATCGGCGGAATGGGCGGGGGCAAGTAATACGGAGGGAAGGCAAGAGGGAGCAGGTGAGAGGTTAGAGGTTAGAGGTGAGAGGGGACGCGCGCCCTCGGGGCTCTCACCTCTCACCTCTAACCTCTCACCTGTATCCCACGGCGCCTCAACGCCTCCAGTGCAGACGGGATGTTGCCGATATACCCCACAGGATGCCATTCGGCAGCGCGGGCTGCCGATGGACGCGGGTACGCGAAGGAGGTTCGCATGGCGACGGAAGAACGCGGGCGACGGGACCGAGAGCGGCGGCCGATGATCCTCGGGCAGGACGAGCGAATGGCGAGGGTGCAGGAACTCATCTCCGCCGTCAGCCACTCGCGGTGCACGGTGCTGCTGTCGGGCGAGTCGGGAACGGGCAAGTCCCTCGTCGCCCGCGCCATCCACGCCGCCTCCCCCCGCCGCGACGGGCCCTTCATCGAGGTCCACTGCGGAGCCCTCAGCGACACGCTGCTGGAGAGCGAGCTGTTCGGGCACGTCCGCGGATCGTTCACCGACGCCGTCTGCGATCGGCCCGGCAAGTTCGCCCTCGCCGACGGGGGCACCATCTTCCTCGACGAGATCTCCACCGCCTCCCCGCAACTCCAGGTGAAGCTCCTCCGCGTCCTCCAGGAACGCCGCTTCGAGCCCGTGGGCTCGACCCAGACCCTCGACACCGACGTCCGCTGCCTCCTCGCCGCCAACACCGACCTCCACGCCGACGTCCTCGCCGGCCGCTTCCGCGAGGACCTGTACTACCGCATCAACGTCGTCAACATCGAGCTGCCCCCCCTCCGCGACCGCCGCCGCGACATCCCCCTGCTCGCCGAGCACTTCCTCGACCGTTTCGCCCGCGACAGCGGCAAATCCGTCCTCGCCTTCACCCCCGAGGCCATGGAAGCCCTCAAACGCTACGACTGGCCCGGCAACATCCGGGAGCTGGAGAACTGCGTGGAGCGGACGGTGGTGCTCGCCCGCGCGGCGTACATCGCCCCCGACGACCTGCCCCCCAGCATCACCGGCACGGCGCGCAGGGCCCTCCCCACCCCCTCCCTGCCCGCCGAACTGCGGGAACTCGCCGAACTCGGATCGCTCAAGCAGGCGATGGCCGCCCCCGAAAAGCACCTCCTCGAAGCCGCACTCGCCGCCAACGACTACTGCCGCAAGGCCACCGCGCAGCAACTCGGCATTGACCGCAGCACGCTGTACAAGAAGATGCGGAAGTATGGGCTGCTCTAGGCGGCAGCCAAATCCGAAACTCGAAATCCGAAACCCGAAACAAATCCAAAAGGCAAAATACAAATGACCAAAAACTCCTGATTCCATGGCCCGGTCTGCTGCTCAGGCTGGACCGACGGAATCGGGCGTATCGGTCATTCCAATTTCGTGCTTCGGTCTTGTTTCGGGTTTCGTGCTTCGGGTTTCGGATTTCCCGCCCAAGGCGGGTCACGCCGTCGTCAGTTCGCTCTCCTGCTCCTCGATGGCCGAGCAGACGTCCTGCGCGGAGGCGGACTGGATGAGGCGGCGGCGGAAGGCGTCGATGCTCAGCAGCCGCGAGACCCGCGCCAGGGCCTGGATGTGCAGGCCCGTCTGATCGACCGGGCTGACCAGGAGCACGACGAGCTGCACGGGGGCCTGGTCCACGCTGTCGAAGTCCACTCCGGAGCGGCAGATGCCGATGGCCACGCTGACGCCCCCGAGCCCCGCGCACTTGCCGTGCGGAATCGCCACCCCATTGCCGATCCCCGTCGTGCGGGTGCTCTCGCGGGTGAGGATCACCCGCAGGGCCTCGTCGCGATCCGTGATCGCCCCCGCCCGGACCAGGAGGTCCAACAGCTCTTCAATCACCTGCTCCTTGGTCTGCCCCGCCACCGGGACCTGCACACGCTGGGGGTCGAGGATATCGCTCAAACGGACCACGGTTGCTCCTTCCGCCCCACGCGGGGCGCTGACTGCTCGTTCCGCCTTCATTCTAAGGGAAGACCGCCTCGACCAGCAGGTCGCCCGCCTCGGGCGCCAGGCGACTCACCGCGCCGAACGTGGTCTCATACCCTCCGCGGGCGAAGGCTGCAAGGGTCGGCACGTACCCGACCATGCCATTTGCATGCCCCACCACCAAGGCATGGCGTGGGTAGAGCCGCTCCTTGATCCGCAGGCCCAGCTCGACGAAGGCCTCCGCGGGCACGCCCACCAGGTCCACCTGCCCGATCGAGAGCACCTGGACCTCGGCGGGCTGGGTGCGGCGGGCGTCGATGTCGGCGAGCAGGGCGGGCATGGCGCGGTCGTAGGAGGCGGGATCGACGAACCGCTGCGCCCCGCGGACGCGCCCGGCGATCTCCTCTTCGGTCGGGGTGCGGAAGGGGATCTGGATCGTCCGCGTCCGCCCCGCGAGCGTGGGTTCCAGCGGGACGTTTGGACCCGCGAGGGCGCGGCGGGCGTGGGCGATGAGGCGAGAGGCGACCTCCTCCATGGGGGGGCTCTCGCGGGTGCAGGGGTTGGTGAAATGTACATTGCCCGACGCCCCGTTGAGGTAGAGCGTCGTCCCGAAGCCCTGCGCGTCGAGGGCGGCGGCGACGGCCCCGGGGAACCCGGCGGAGAAGTACCCGTCGGCCCCGTGGTGGGTGGGGTGGCAGGCGAAGTTGAGGACGCAGCCCAGCGGTTCGCCCGCGGGGGTGCGGAAGGCGAGGACGGCGAGTTCGGGGTCGATGGGCCCTTCGAGGCACAGCGCGTCGGGGTCGTCGAAGTGCCCGTGGGTGCGGACGGTCCCGTCGCGCATGACGACGCGGCGGTTGTGGGCGACGTCGAAGACGAACGTCTGGTGCACCGTCCCCCCCGCCTCCGTCAGCCGTCCGACGGCCTGTCCGACGGCGTCGACGGCGTGGGGCAGGAGGATGCCCTCCAGGTACGCGTCGTCGCGGGGCACCTCCCCGCAGTTGCGCACGGCGGGCCCGGCGTGGTTGTGGGTGGCGGCGACGAGGAGGTGCGAGGGGGCGATCCCCCACCGCCGCTGCACCTGGCGGCGGATCTCCTCCACGGTCTGCCAGCGGACGCAGAGCGTATCGAGCTGCAGGATCGCCACGCGCACCCCGTCCTGCTCCAGCACGAGGGCCCTGGCGTACAGCGGATCCAGCACCTCCAGGCCGCGTTTCTCGACGATCCAGCCGATCTTGAGCGACCCGGGTGCGGGCGTGATGTCAACGGAGGCGAAGGCAGCTTGCATGGCGACTCCTACCAGCTATCGGCGTTCCGGCCATCCACCTTTGAGTGGGCGGCGTCGGCGGGGCACGTCCGGCGAGGACGCGCCGCCCCACAGTGTCCTCTCGACGGCGACGCAGGACAAGAGCGAGGTCGACCGGGTCCGGGCCGCCTCTGCGGGCCCGCTTCTCGCGCACCGCAAACGGCATGTGGCCGGTTCTTGTTGGGACCCCAGCGAGTCCTCGCACCCGCTGGATGCACGCCCAAATCCGAAACCCGAAATCCCAAACTCGAAACAAATCCGAAGCACGAAACTCGAAATCCCAAACGGCCCCCCGGTGCGCAGGTCTCCCCGGCACTCCGAGGCACGCACGGTGCGCAGCGGTTTGGGGGTTTGGATTTTGGGTTTTGAATTTGTTTCGGATTTCGGGCTTCGAATTTCGGTAACCGTTCACGCCCTTCCAAACAGCAGGAAGGGCGTGAAAAAAGGGGCATATCGGCACCGAGGCGAGCGTCCGATTCCCTCTCCCCACCGGCCCGGTGCCGGTGGTAAACGGCTATTGACTACTGCGGCCGTCCCCTCCCATCCCGTTCTTCCTCCTGCTCCCCACCGACCCCGCGGCGGTGGTAAGCCGGCTTCCCGACTACGGGATCACCCACGGGCGCGGACGATGCGCGGTCCCTGCGCGCTCTGGCGGTAGTCGGGAGCCGTTTGAACCACCGACGCGAGGTCGGTGGGGAAAAGAAGAAGAAGCAAGAGACCCGTGGGGGCCTGCGAGTAGTCGATAGCCGCCTTCCACCGACGCGGGGTCGGTGGGGAGGTTCGGACGGCGGTCGTTTTCCTGAAATACCGGGGGCACCGCGTGAACGGTTACGAATTTCGGATTTGAACAGGCAGGGGGCGCTGCGGCGGGCGAGCGATCCTCCCCCGCCGGGTGCCCCGCCCTTTTTCGGCCACCCCGCCGCAGCGCCGCCTGCCGCGAAACCCTTTGACCTGCCCAAGCGCCGCAGGCTAGGATACATCCCTTCATACGAGGCGTTATTCATGCATAAGGACGCGTTGCGGATGGCGACAGGGGAGAGCACGGAGTTTGAGCGCCCGGCCATGTCGGGCGTGCGACTGCGCGGCCTTCTCCTCACCGCCTCCACCCTGGGCTTTTTCGTCCTGGGCGCTTCCCTCACCCCCCAGAGCAGCGGCCACGGCACGCACCGCCAGTTGGGCCTGCCCGCCTGCGGGTTCCTGACCCGTACGGGCTACCCCTGCCCCACCTGCGGCGCCACCACCTCCGTCGCCGCCGCCACGCACGGACAGATGCTCGACGCGTGGAGGGCCCACCCCTTCGGGGTGTTCCTCACCCTCGCCGTCGGCGCCCTGTTCCTCGCGGCGGCGGTCGAACTCGTCACCGGCCACAGCGTGCTGCACGTGCTGCCGCGGCGGCCGTTGCGGCTGGTCGCCGCGGGCGTGCTGGTGCTGCTGCTGAGCTGGGGCTACGTCGTGCTCGTGGGAACGCTGAACGGACGATGGCCGCTCCACTAGAACCTGACCGCCCCGCGTGCCCCCCCCGCACCGCACGCGCACCGGCCGTCACGGAGGAACCCGCATGCGAAAAGCGTTGATCGTGCTTCTGCTGCTCGTCCCCGCCCTGTGCCCGGGCTGCCAGTGCCTGAACTACTGGCTCTTTGTTTTCGCCCCGGCCGCCCCGCCCAAGGCCGTCGACGCCGAGTACGACGGCCTGCAGGACTCCACCGTCGCCGTCGTCATCTACGCCGACGAACGGGTGCTCTACGAGTACCCGATGGTCCGCCTGGACCTGGGGATGATGGTCGGCGGATACCTGCAGCAGAACGTCAAGAAGTGCACCGTCGTCGATCCCCAGCGCGTCGCCAGCTACCAGCAGCGGAACATCTACTGGGACCGCGAGGGGCGGACGGAACTCGGCAAGAAGCTCGGGGCCGACTACGTCCTGTTCATCTCCCTCATCGAGTACACCACCCACGTCAAGGGCAGCCTGAACCTCTACCGCGGCGAACTCATCGCCGACGTCGCCCTCCACAAGGTCGACCTGCCCGAACGCGGGTCGCGCGTCTGGGGGCCCGACCGCTTCCACGTCTCGTTCCCCGAGAACGCCCCCGGCGGGCGACCGGCCGAGGACGACCGCCTCGTCGCCGTCGAGACCCGCCGCCGCTTCGCCGACCGGCTCACCAAGAAGTTCTACGACCACAAGGTCCAACCCGCCGAGGACGGCGAGGAGGAGGAGCAGTGACCCCCCGACTTCGCATCCCCGTGCTCCTGCTCGCCGGGCTGCTCCTGCCCCTGGCGGGCTGCCAGCTCGTCCCGATCCTCGTCGACGCCTTCCAGCCGCCCAAGAAGATCCCCGCCGTCTACGAGCCCCCCGAGGGCAAGCGCGTCCTCGTCTTCGTCGAGGACGTCACCCACGGGAACGTCGACGAGACCGTCAAGCGCGAGCTGGCGATCAAGCTCACCAAGCACCTCGTCGAGAACGACGTCGCCGCGTCGGCCGTCTCGTACGACAAACTCGTCGACTTCATGGTCGCCACGCCCAGCTACAACGAACTCGGGGCGGGCAACATCGGCCAGAAGCTCGGGGCCCAGCTCGTCTTCTTCGTCAAGATCGAACGCTTCCGCCTCAAGGAGGACGAGGCCACCTCCCTGTGGAACGGGGAGATGGTGACGGCCGTCTCCGTCCTCGACGTCCAGGAGCGGAAGCGCCTCTGGCCCGAGGAGCAGCGGGACCACCGCGTGCGTCCCGTCCGCCTCGAACCGCACCAGGAGTCCTCCTCCAGCTACGCCTCGGAGGTCACCGACCAGCTCACCGACGAGATGTCCGACCGGATCGCCAAGCTCTTCTACGAGCACACGATCAAGGAAGGCGTCATCGAACAGGCCGAGCGCGAACAGGACGACGAGAACCTCTGGGGAGGGTTCTGACCGCGTTTTCGACCTGAGCCCTTCGGGTTTTGACTGGGCTGACGCCTCGATCCCACCCCCCGAGGCGTCAGCCCCGTCGGATTTCCAGACGCGAAACCCTGCAAACGACAGATTCCCTCCTCCCCCTCTCTCCAGGGCCATTGCATCTCAGCGTTTCCGTGGCATGGGCGTCTCGCCCATGGGTCCCACGGGCATCCTGCCCGTGGCCTTCGGCGGAGAAACCCCCGTGAATGGGGGTGGTTGGGCTCGCAGCGAGGCCGTTCTCACCTTTCAGCAGGGGCGAGACGCCCCTGCGACACACGGGCGAGACGCCCGTGCCACGGAGATGCGATTGCCCTACCCCTCTCTCCCGCCTCTCTCCCACGCTCTGTTGTGTCTCAATAGAAATGACACCCCCTTATCTCAATAGAAGTGTCACCCCTGGGCCTGGAGGGCGATTCCAGGTAGATGGAGACGACACTTCGGA
>JAWLCQ010000162.1:0-10629 GCA_041687095.1 Phycisphaerae bacterium
CTCATGCTCGACACCCTTTCCAACGACGGGTCGCCCGCCGCGCAACGCGTACAACATATCCCGCCCCCACAACCGGAGCAAGCCCCGCCGCACCCCCCGCGGGGTGTGACCGAAAAGCGGTGGGGGGCGATGCGGAGGGGGACTGTCATGGGCCGCCGCGCCCTCACCTGTCCAAATCCGAAATCCGAAGCACGAAATCCGAAACAAGCCCAAAACAAGCCCAAAACAAACCCGAAACCCAGAATACGAGATCCCAAACGCTGCGCACCGTGCGAAACGAACCCAAACGGCCGACCGTGCAAAACGAACCCAAACGGCCGACCGTGCAAAACAAACCCAAACGCGTCGGTCAGCGCCTCAACCCCTCTCCCCCGGGGGAGAGGTGCCCGAGCGCAGCGAGGGCGGTGAGGGGGCCCTGGGACCACCGGCACGCCCCGGTCCGCGCAAGGAACCCAACCAGCCGACCGTGCAAAACGAACCCAAACGCGCCGACCGTGCAAAACGAACCGCCCGCCGGCGTCCCCAACCCTTCTCCCCTGGGGGAGAAGATGTCCCGAGCGAAGTCGAGGGACAGATGAGGGGGCCCCTCCCGTGCGAGAACGGGTCCACCCTCGCCGTCCGAAACCAACCCATCCGGCCGCTCCTTGCTCCCCAGGCCGTCCTCACGGTCCCGGCGCCCCCTCACCCCCCTCGCTGCGCTCGGGGACCTCTCCCCGAGGGGAGAGGGGTGTCGGCCCCGCGCCCGATCGAGCGAAACAAACCCATCCGATCCAACCCTCGAAAACAAACCCACACGCCGAGGATTCCGACTTCCGGTCTCCCCATGGGTTTCGTCCTTCCTGCCTTCCCGTTCTCCTCTCATCCGTGTTCATCCGCGTTCATCCCCGCACCTCCTGGTGGCCTGCAGCTACGCGTGCCCCCCATGGCAGAGGCGGGGCGGCCGGCGCGCAGACCGGGGCCGCTTCGAACATACCACCGGTTCGCCGGGCTCCAAGGAAATCCCGGAGGCGTTCTCCCAAGCGACGTAGCGGCCGCCCCTTATGTTCCGCAGTTTGCGGCGGCTGAGGCCCCGGGTTCCCGCCCGCTATAGTTCCGGTAGGCCGCCGCGGTTGGGCGGCGATGGCGGGGAAGGCTTGGAGAACTGGCTCCCAACCGGCGCCCGCAAGGGCGCTGCCCTCATGCCGCAGCCGTTCGCGGGCTAGGGGTGCTTGGGCGCGGCGCCCGGGCGGCAGGCAGCGCCGCTTGAGGGGGCGCCCAGGCCTTGCCGGCCGGGAAGCAGCCTCGTAACGCAGGAGCACGTCCGATGATCGAGCAGGTCCACTGGTACACGCAGGCGTCGTGCGAGCCCCTCCCGCCGCTCCGCGGTCACACCTCCGCCGATGCGGTCGTCCTCGGGGGAGGGATGGCGGGGCTGTCGGCCGCCCAGTACCTGCGGGAGGCGGGGCTGGAGGTGGTGCTGCTGGAGGGGCGGTTCTGCGGGGCGGGGGCCACGGGCAAGAGCAGCGGGTTCATCACGCCCGACAGCGAACTGGAACTCCACCAGCTCACCCGCCGCTTCGGGGACGCCGACGCGGGCGTCCTGTGGGCGGCGGCCGGGGCGGCCGTCGAGCGCATCCGCGCCAACATCGACGAGATGGGCATCGCGTGCGAGCGGCTGGACGACGACTGCCTCTTCGTCGCCCGCTCCCCGCGGGCGGTGTCGGAGGTCCGCGGGGAGCACGAGACCCGCCGCCGCCTGGGCCTGGCGTCCCGCTTCTACGATCGGGGGGACCTGCCGGAGGTCCTGGGGGCGGAGGGGTACTACGCCGCCGTGCGCTACGGGGGGACGTTCTCGATCAACGGCTACCTGTACGCGCAGGGCCTGGCGCGGGCGCTGGCGGAGCGGGGGGTGCGGATCTTCGAGCACAGCCCCGCCGTCCGGATCCTCCCCCACCAGGTCCTCACGCCCCAGGGGTCGGTGCGGGCGCGGTGGGTGGTGGTCTGCCTGGACCGCTTCGCCCCCGACGCGGGCATCGCCGCCCGCGACGCCTACCACGTCCAGACGTTCCTCGCCGTCACCGAACCCCTCGACCCCGCCACCCTCCGCGAACTCTTCCCCGACCGGGGCGCAATGGTCTGGGACACGGACCTGATCTACCACTACTTCCGCCGCACCGCCGACGGGCGGCTGCTCGTGGGCGGGGCCACCCTGCCGTACACCTACCTCCCGCACGTCGCGCACGGGGAGCACTCCGCCGTCCGCGGCCTGCCCGCCTACGCCCGCCGCCACTTCCCCGTCCTGCAGGACGTCGCCTTCGTACACTACTGGCCCGGCATGCTGGGGGTGAGCAAGGACCTGCTGCCGCTGGCGGGCCCGTCGCCCCGCGTGTCGAGCCACCTCTACGCCCTGTGCTGCACCGGTCTGCCCTGGTCCACCCTCGCCGGGGGCCTCGCCGCCCAGCGGGCGGTGGAGGGCCCCACGCCCCTGGACCGCTTCCTGGACCCCGCCCGCGCGTTCAGCCCGCTCGAGCCGCTCCAGCCGCTGCTGCGCAAGACGGCGACGTTCGCGATGTCGAACTACTACAGCAAGCTCCACGCCGTTGGCCCCCCCGCCCGCATCGCCCGCCAGCAGCGCGGGGTCCGGGCGGCGATGGGGCTCACGGCGGCGGCGGTGGGCGTGGGGCTGGCGATGCGGCTGGGCCGGAGACGTCGGCCGGCCCGGGGCGCAACCGGGGCGCGTTGATGGGGCGAGGAACGTCTCCGCGCGCCTGCGTTGGGGGTCTCCTGACCCCCGGCGTCCGGGAGAGGGGAGGGACGCCTCCGCGGCAGCGTTGTTGGAGCGATCCCTTCGCGGCGGCCCTTTATCAGCGATAAGCTATGAGCCTTCAGCTATCAGCTATCAGCCGACAGGCTCAGGACAGGTCCCCGCCGGGATCGAAGCGCCGCCATAACGCTGTCGCGGACCCGGTCCGCTCGTTCCCGGACGTGGGGGGTCAGGAGACCCCCAACGCACGCGTGGGAGGCGGCCCAGGGCGTGCAGGCGGCTGTGCTGCGCTCGGCCGCCTGCGCGCGGGCCGCCTGCACCCCGCCATCCGCGCGCATCGGCGACCATCGGCGCTGAGGTGAAACCCTCCCGCCCCATCCCCTGCATCCCCTGCATCCCTGCTCGCTGTTCGCTGTTCGAAACGTGCAGGCATCCGCGAGCGCAACAAAGCGCGGGGCGCCAGGCGCTTTCGCGCTCCGACGCCCCGCTGGGTGCGACGATTGGACCCCGGGCTCACTCGCCGTAGATGTTCGTGCTCTCGGTCTCCATCGCGGGGGTGGCCATCTGGTCGCTCGTCAGGGCGACCTTGAACCGCACGTCCCCGGGGGCGGTGCCCTTGGCGGTGATGCGGTAGACCGCCGACGCCTGCGGGGGCAGGGACTCGACGGCCGCGAAGGTGAGGGTCTTGCCCTCGACGGTGGCCCGGGTGGGCCCGTCGGTGCTCACGAGGTCCTGCTGGGGGGGCAGTTCGGCGGCGATGACGATGTTCGTCCCCGGGGCGGACCCCTGGTTCGTCACCGTCACCGTGTACACCGTGGTCTGCCCGACGGCGATGGGGTCGGGGTGGTCCGTGCACTCCAGCAGGATCGCCGGGATGCCCACGACCTGGGTGACGGCCTGCCCGGTGGCGTCGGCACAGTAGGCGGTGGCGCGGGCGACGTTGGTGAGTTCGCCCACCTGCGTGGACCGCAGCGTGACCTCGACCGACCGCGACGCGCCTGGGGCGAGCGTACCCAGGGACCACACGACCGTCCCGTCGGTCACCGTCGCGCCCTCGGAGGCCTTGACGAACTGGGCGGTGGGGGGCAGGCGGTCGCAGAGGTACGTGTTGCGGGCCTCCCCGTCCCCGCGGTTGGCGAGGGTGATGGTGTACGTGATGTCCTTCCCGACGAACCGCCGGGCGGGCCCGACCTTGGTGATCACCAGGGCGGGGTTGCGCACCACCGTCGTCGCCGTCGCCTGGGCACTGAGCCCCCCCTCGGCGGTGACGGTGGCGGTGTTGGTGAACGTGCCCGTCCGCTGGGCCTTGACGTAGAAGCACAGCCGCCGCGACTCCCCGGGGTTCAGCGTCCCCAGGTCGCTCTCGACGCCCGTGTAGCGCTCCTGCCAGACCATCCCCTCCGGGAGCTTGTCGAAGAAGCGGACGTTCCTCGCCGGGGCCGTCCCCGTGTTCGTCACCACCACGCTGTGGGGGATCAGCTCGCACTGCAGCGCCTCGGGGGGGGCGGTCTTGGTGAGGGCGAGCTGGGGTTGCGTGACGCAGGTCTCAGCGGTGGCGCGGGCGGCGAGCCCGTAGGCGGCGCGGACGTCGGCGCAGTTGGTGAACCGCCCGCTCCGCGTCGCCGCCACGTCCACCGTCATCGTCCGCGACCCCCCGCCCTCCAGCGTCCCGACGGACCACGTGAGGGTCTGCCCGTTCACGTGGGCCGCGGGCGTGCTCGACTGGTACTGGATGCCCGGGGGCAGGAAGTCGTACACGCACACCTGCGGGGCGGGCACCTGGGCGGGGTTGCTCACGGTGATGGTGTAGCGGAACCGCTCGCCCACCACCGCCGACGGGGGCGCCTGCTTGGCGATGGCGATCCGCGGGCCCACCCACGTCTTGGTGGTCCGCCCCACCGCGATGACCTGGGCGGGGATGCAGCACCGCTCGTTGCCCGGGCGGACGACGGTGATCTCGATCTCGTTGACGCCCTCGGCGGGGGCGGTCTGCTGGAGCACCACGCGCCCCAGGCCCTGCGCGTCGGTGCGGACGCAGACGGCCTGCTGCCCGTTGCAGAACACCGCGGGCGGGCCCCCGACGAGGCGATACGTCACCTCGTAGCCCCCCAGCGCCGCCCCGTCGCTGTGCCGCGCCACCTGCGTGATCATCTCGTGGGGCGTGCAGACGGGGTTCGTCGCCGGGGCCGGGAACCGCCACGCCACGTCGAACCAGTGCTTCTTGGCGAAGACCTTGTGCTTGTCCCAGTTGTAGATCCCGGGGGCGTAGGCGATGACGTGGCTGGTGCCCTCGACGGGCGAGGTGATGACGCACCAGGTCTGCCCCTCCCCGAGGACGATGTCGTCCCGCGGGTCGTCGTTGCCCCGCGTGAGCGTGTGGGGGCCGTTGTTGGTGTGCGTGATCGCGAAGCGGTTGTCCTCCTTGTGCCCGCGCGACTCGCGCCACCCGCTGGCGTCGACCTCGACGATCGCGCCCACCCCGTCGGTGATGATCCACTCGACGCGGCGGTTGGGCAGCGGCCTGCCCTCCTTGTCCCGCACCGTCGCCACCAGGATGTGCTGGGTGTTGACGGGGTTGACGTCCTCCACCGGTTGCAGCTCGATGGTGGCGGCGTAGGGGTCCCAGTCGGTGTAGTACCCGCCCTCGGCCGGTTTGGGGTGGGTGCGAGTGATCGTCCCGCCCCACCAGGTGGCGGAGTGGGGCATGGACTCGCGGCAGCCGGGGAGCCCGGCGACGAATGCAAACACCAGCAGGACCGGCAGGGCGGACCGGACGATGGGCGCGGCCGTTTTGCAGAGCATGGCAATCACCTTTCCATTTCGCAAATCCTGAGTTCTATCGACGGGCAAAGGGGGGGGGATTAGCAATGGGTTGCAGAAAGTCAACGGCGGGGCGGGGGGGTCCTTCCAGACCAGAACGGACGGGAAATCGCAGGAGGGCAATGCCCACGGGACGCCGTTTGTCCCGTGGGACGGCCTCAGCGACCGAACCGTCCTGGAGTTCGCGCAAGACCCTCCACACACCAAGGCCCCCGCCCTGGATCCACGGTCCGTCCCGGTCCTCGCGAATCGGGCCCGCCCGGTCGCCCAGACCGTCCCGCCGCGGATACACCGCTCTTGGGTATCCTGGGGAATCCGCTGTGGATACGGATCCTGTCGCGATACCCGAACCGCTTGGTTGTCCAGGACCGTCCCACGGGACAAACGGCGTCCCGTGGGCATTGTCCAGTGCGAGTTCCTGTCTGCTCTGGTCTGGAAGGGCCCCCTCACCCCCTCGCTTCGCTCGGGACCTCTCCCCGAGGGGCTGTCCCTTCATCACATCTTTCCCGCTCGTTCCTGCCCACGCCGGGCGCGCCCGAAGCGCTCCCGCCCCTCCCGGCTCGTCCGGGTGGGGGCGAAAAGAAGAAGAAGAAGCAGGAGGCGGGGGCCGGCGTTGTAGCTGGCCCGACCCTCGCTCCCCCGGGACAAGCCCGGCGGGGGCGGCAGGGGGGGGAGTGTGCGGGTTCCGCACGTCCAGAAGCGCCAAGATGTGATAAAGAGACAGCGCCGAGGGCGGGGGCGGGACCGGGTCAGTCGCAGACGGAGTAGTCGGCCCAGGGGTTGTCGCGGACGTTGCGGTGGGCCTCGGGGTCGGGCAGGGGCGGGGCGGGGTAGATCCGCCAGTCGTCCCCGTCGACGCCGTCGGTCGCGCCCGCGTCGCGGAGGCGGGCGAGGAGGGCGCGCTTGAGGTGTTCGAAGGGTTCGGTTCCGCGGGCGGCGGGGGCAAGGTTGCGGGTCTCGCGGGGGTCGGTGATGCGATCGAAGAAGTACTCGCGGTTGTCGGGGGCGCTGTAGGCGTACTTGTGGGCGGAGGAGACGGCCATGTACGACGCGAGGGGGCCGCGGAGGATCTGGGAGAAGACGATCTCGCGCACGTCCGGGGTCGCGGGGCAAACCCCCTGCGCCCCGTCGCGGGGCGTTGGGGACAAGCGGGCGAGCTGCGCCAGGTCCACCCCGTCCCACTGGGGCGGGGTGCGGACTCCGGCGGCCGACAGGATCGTGGGGCCCACGTCCACGAGGGAGCACGCGCGGGCGCACCGCTCCCCCGCCCCGAATGTGCCCGGCAGGCGGGCGAGGAGCGGGACCCGCACGGAGGGGTCCAGCATGCACTGCTTGCCCATCAGCCCGTAGTCGCCCAGCAGGTCCCCGTGGTCGCTGGCGAAGAGCACCAGCGTGCGGTCGAGCTGCCCGCTGCGCTCCAGCGCCTCCAGGATGCGGCCGACCTGGTGGTCCACGAACGACACGCACGCGAAGTAGAACGCCCGGATGATCCGCCACAGCGTGGGGTGGCGGGGATCGTCGTGGTAGTAGTGGGCGAGGCGGGAGCGGGGGACGAACGGGACGAGGTCCTCGTAGCCCTCGGGGCAGTGCGGAGGGGCGATGTCCCGCAGGCGGTAGAGCTTCTCCCAGGCGGGGGGCGGGGCGTAGGGCGGGTGCGGGTGGATGAAGCTGCTGAAGAGCAGCCACGGACGGCCGGAGGGCTGGGTGTCGATGAACGCCATCGAGCGGTCGCCCACCCACTGGGTGGGGTGCAGGCGCTGGGGCAGTTGCGAGACCTGGGGCATGTAGACCATCTCGCTCCGCGCCCCGTGCGGATCGCGGACGTGCTCGAAGCCCTTCCCGTGCTCGCGGAGGAACGTCAGGTAGTCGTCGTCCTCGACGCGCTCGACGATCTCCTCCTGCGCCTCGCGAGACTGGAACCCGCGGAGCGCCTGCGGGTCGGGCGTGAAGTGGCACTTGCCGATCGCGTGCGTGCGGTACCCGCTGCTCGCCAGCAGGTCCATGAACGACGGGCGGCCGTCGAGGGGCATGGGGTCCCCGTTGCCGCTGCACCCCGTGCCCCAGGGGTACTGCCCGTAGTGCAGGCACGCCCGCGCGGGGACGCACACGGGCGAGGGCGAGAACGCGTCGGTGAAGCTCGTCCCCTCCGCGACCAGGCGGTCGAGGTTCGGGGTGCGGAGGACGGGGCTGCCCAGCGCACCGATGGTGTCCCACCGCTGCTGGTCGGTGAAGAGCAGAAGGATGTTCGGCCGGCGGTCAGGCATGCTGGATCGTCCTGCCAAGAGGCTGTTTCACAACTTCTTTCACCGCAAAGGCCGCAAAGCTCGCAAGGAAGGAATGGGTCAGACAGTACGGGATCTGCTCGTCTTTGCGTCCTTTGCGATCTTTGCGGTGAGTTCTGAAAGGGTCTCCAAACTGTCTCCCGTCAAGGGCCGCGTGGGTTCGACGTGGTTGCTCCGCTGCGCTCCGCAAGCCACGGCACCCGGCCGCCGCGCTACGCAGGCCACGGCGCCCGGCCTTGCAGCCCTCTTCGCATCCGCGTTCATCCGCGTTCATCCCCGCTCATGTTTCGGGCACGAGGCTACGCCCAGTCGAACTCCCACCCCGCCTCCAGGAAGGCGAGGTAGTTGGCGACGACGCGGTCGGGGACGTTCTCGTCGAAGGGCCCGGCCGAGGGCGAGAGGATGAACCGCCGCCCGCGGGCGAGTTCCAGCACCTCGCGGACCGCCTCCTTCATGCCCTCGGGCGTGAGGGAGCGGAACGCGTCGTACTGGATGTTGCCGATGAGCGTGATGCGGCCGTCCACGACCTCGAACGCCTCCTCCAGCGGGCAGTCGCCCGTGGGGGGGGACTCGATGGTGTGCAGCCCGTCGGGGGCCATGTCCAGGAAGTCGGGGAGGATCTCGCGGATCTGCCCGTGGTAGTGCTGGATGGCGAGGCGCCCGGCGTGGTGGATCATCGCCATCAGCTCGCGGGCGTAGGGGACGATCCACCGCTGGAACGTCGCGCGGGAGACCATGGGCGGGCTCGCCAGTTCGCTGCCGACGAGGAAGTACGCCTCGGCGGGGACGTGCTGGAGGCACCAGCGGTAGATGATCCGCAGGCGCTGCATGGCGCGGCCGAGGTAGTCCTCGATCATCCCCGCGTGCGTGAGCGACCAGATGGGGTACTCGGCGAGGTCGGAGGCGTGGTAGAGCTGCATGATCGGCTCGCCCAGGTCGAGCATGGTGATCCCGCAGTCGGGGGGCAGCTCGGAGCGTTCGCGCAGGAGGCGGGGCAGGTCGGCCGAAAGGGCGGCGTGCAGGACGCGCTCGTCGGTCTCGATGGGCAGCGAGCAGAACCGCTCCAGGTCCTCCTCGTTGGACAGGAGCTTTCGGATCGTGGTCCCCTGCGGGGTGCGGCGGACCTCGCCGACGAGCGAGCGCCCGTTCCACGAGACGACCGTCCGATCGACGGTGGCATCGCCCTCCACCACGCGTTCGCTCCGCGTGACGACGTCGGGGCGGTGCATGGGGGCCGACGCCCCGCGGCGGTCGAGGGTCACCGCGTAGCGCAGGGCCGCCTCGTGCACCGCGCGGAGCTTGGGATGGTTCCGCACGTCCACGTAGTAGCCCGTGGCGTGGTAGGGGAACAGCAGCCAGATCGGCGTGCGGTCCGTCGGTTGCCCGGTCAGGGCGGCGAGCAGCCGTTCCCTGGGCGTCATCGGGTTGGCCGTCATGGGATCACCCCACGCTCCAGCAGACGCAGGGCTCCTCGGGGCCCGATGCGTCGGCCCCGCCGCCGAACCAGAGGTACTCGTTGCCGCTCCCCCCGCAGCCGATGGCGAGCGTGTTCCACGCGTGCTCGCGCAGATCGGCCAGCGGGATGTCAAAGGCGTGCTCCCAGGTGGTGGCGGGCGACGATCCGTCCCCGGACGCGGGGGCCTTGTGGAAGTCCCACCCGCCCCCGTCGCGGATCGGGTACGGGCGGCCGTTGACGGCGAGGAACCAGTCGCCCCCATCGGCGGGCACGCGGTGGGGGGCGACGCCCTTCGGCGCTCCCCCGCTGAGGGTCGCCACCAGCGCCTTCGTCTCCGCCAGCGACCCGATCCAGAACCGCCGCCCGAAGGCATGGCCCTTGCTGAGGCGCAGCTCGGGATACCCCCCGCCCCCGGGGTTGGCGGGCCCGGGGAGCAGCTCGTAGCGGTCGGGGTGGATGGACTTGAACCGCGGGTCGTCCCACTGCGGGTACAGCGCCATCGCCGTCTGCGGGGCGTAGTTGGTGTGCTGCGGCTGCTGCAGCCACAGGCCGTTATCGAAGAACGTGTAGTGCAGGTAGCACGTCTCCCAGTACCACTGCCGCTGCTCCTCGCTGAAGGGGTACTTGGGGTTGAAGGGGTCGAGGCGGATCTCGGCGAAGGAGGCGGGGATCATGTTCGTCCCGCCCTGTTTGGGGAAGCGGGCGATGGACTCGATGAAGCACCAGCGTCCGTCGATGAAGGCCTCGGCCTGCGAGTGCCCGCGGATGGCGATTTCGCGCGCGGGGACACCGATGGTGGCGCACAGCCCGCAGATGGCGTAGGCGGCCCCGAGGCACCAGGAGCCGTAGATGATCGTGTCCACCGGATGGGACCAGGGGCAGGCGCGGGAGAAGTCGTTGCCCCCGGGCTTCTGGATCTCGCGGCGGAACAGCCAGAGGTCCTCGGCGAGGGCGTGGACCTTGTCCCAGGCGGAGTCGTGGAAGTGGATCTTCTTGGTGTCGAAGACCAGGTCGCGGTGGCGTTCCAGGAAGTCCCAGTCGCGCCCCTGGTCCTGCAGCGCCACCGACACCTCCTGGAGCGGCGGGTCGTCGCGGGCGATCATCCGCGTCGGGACGGTCGCGTGGGGGCACAGGTGAAGCGAGCGGTGGGCGTAGCGCTTGGGGGCGTTGGGGATGTGCGCGGTGATCTTGTCGTTCCCGCACCCGGCGATCTCGTCCCCCGCGACGGTGCGGACGTCGTCGATGCGGATGCTGGGCCGCAGGGCGATGCGGTGGGGGATCCCGGCCCGCTGGACGACGGTCTCCAGCGGAACGAACGTTCCGAGGCG
>JAWLCQ010000163.1:0-10555 GCA_041687095.1 Phycisphaerae bacterium
TCGGCCATCTGGGAGGTCCCGACGGCCGTGGGGTCGTTGCGGTCGGCCTTCATGTCGTAGGTGACGTTCTTGCCTTCGGCGATGACGGCGGCGACGGCGGATTCGAGGCGCTCGGCGGCCGAGCGCTCCCCGAGGTGCCGCAGCATGAGCATGCCCGAGAGGATGACGGCGGTGGGGTTGACCTTGTTCTGGCCCTTGTACTTGGGGGCGGACCCGTGGGTGGCCTCGAAGACGGCCCCGCGGTCGCCGATGTTCGCCCCGGGGGCGACGCCCAGCCCCCCCACCAGGCCCGCGCACAGGTCCGACAGGATGTCCCCGTAGAGGTTGGGCAGGACGATCACGTCGTACAGCTCGGGCTTCTGGACGAGCTGCATGCACATGTTGTCCACCAGGCGTTCCTCGCCCTCGATGTCGGGGTAGTCCTTGGCGACGGACTCGGCGACGGCTTTGTAGAGCCCGTCGGTGTGCTTCATGATGTTGGCCTTGTGGACCCACGTCACCTTCTTGCGGCCGTTGGCGCGGGCGTACTCGAAGGCGTAGCGGACGATCCGCTCGGAGTTCTGCACGCTGATGGGCTTGATGGACACGCCCGTGGTCTTGGGGTCGGTCTTGATCTTGCGGTCGGTGGCGAGGCGGTTGATCTCGCCGATGAGTTCGACGGTGGCGGGCTTGCCCTGCTCGAACTCCACGCCCGCGTAGAGGTCCTCGGTGTTCTCGCGGACGACGACGAGGTCGATGTCCTTGTACATCGAGCGGACGCCCGGGTAGCTCTTGCAGGGGCGGACGCAGGCGTAGAGGTCCAGCGTCTGGCGGAGCAGGACGTTGACGCTGCGGAAGCCCGTCCCGATGGGCGTGGTGATGGGCGCCTTGAGCGTGGCGTCGGTGGTGCGGACGGACTCGATGGTCTCTTCGGGCATGGGGGTGCCCTTGGTCTCCATGATGTCCACGCCCGCCTCGCAGGTCCGCCACTCGAGGCGGCCGGCGCCGGGGGTGGCCGCCAGCGCCGCGTCCAAACACCGCCGCGCCGCCTCCGCCAACTCCGGGCCCGTCCCGTCACCGAGGATCAATGTCGCTGTATGTGTCTTCGCCATGTCGCGTGTCCTTTCTCTAGGGGGGGGAAGAGCGGGCATTCTAGCGGACCGACGCGCGAGCGTCAACGCGGCGGTCCCGCCCGGGGGGCCACCGCATCTCCGCGTTTCCGTGGCATGGGCGTCTCGCCCATGGGTCCCACGGAGATGCAGCGGGGATGAACGCAGATGAACGCGGATGCGGATGAAGCAGGGATGCAGGGGATGGGCGAAGGTGTTCGCTGTAAGCTACTCCACCTTCACCGTCGCCGTTGCGTACCCCAGGTTTCCGAAGGCGTCGGAGACGCGGACGGCGAGGCGGTGGGCGCCTTTGGGGAGGGCGTCGGTGGTGAAGGTGAACGACTCGCGGTTGCTGTCGGCGATTCCGTCGGCGGGCAGGACGGTGACCCACTCGGTCTGCGAGTCCACGGCGTAATGGATGGTCGTCACGCGGCTGGTCGCGTCGCTCACCGTCCCGCTGACGGTGGCCTTCCCGCCGTCGAGCTTCACCGTGAGCTTGCTGAGCACGGGCGGGCTGTTGTCGACGGTGAGCGGTTCGGAGATCCGCCCGCCCGTCAGGGCCGTCTGGGGCGGATTGGCGGGGCGGTCGCTGGCGACGACGCGGAGTTCGTAGATCCCGTCGGAGACGGTGCGGGTGTCCCAGGAGTACTGCGGCTGCTCGAGGTCCTTGGCGATGCGGACCCAGGTGTCCTCGCCCACCTCGCGGAGGTCGAGGGCGTAGACGAGCGCGTCCTCGTTCTGGTCGGCGCCCTGGAAGCGGACGACCCGCCAGGCGAGGGGGCCTTCGGCGTCGGGGGCGCCCCCGTTGGCCGGGACGGCCGAGGGCACGATGCCCAACGCCTGCACCGTCGGGGCGAGGTTGCCCACCTGGTAGATGATCCCGACGTCGGTGACGACCGGGCTCGCGCCGTCCTTGGCCGCCAGGGTGAGGCGGTACTGCAGGAACCGTCCCGCGGGGCTGGCGATGGGGCGGAAGTCGCGGGTGACGGGCGTTTCGGCGGACCAGGAACTCCAGGTGGCGTCGTCGGGCTTGGCGACGTTGCCGCTGCGGGTGGCGACGGTGACCTTCGCCCCGGGGGGCACGGAGGCGGCGACGCGGAGGGTGCCCCAGGCCGCCCGCTGGGCGGCGTCGAGGGCGGAGGAGGTGAAGGCGCCCTTCTCCGCGGGGGCGTTGCGGAGGATCCCGACGGCCCCGCGGTTGGCGGTTCCGAAGGCGACGGACCCGTCGGGGCGCGGAGCGAGGGCGGCGATCTGGCGGGCCTCGGTCCGCACGACGCGGGCGATCTCGTCCCCGTCGAGCGACACGGCGTACACGTCGCCGCCGTTGCCCGTTCCCAGGAGCAGGCGGTTGTCCTGGCGGAGCAGGGCGAAGATCATCACCCCGCGGCGGAACAGCGTGCGGACCATCCCATCGGATCCGATGTGGTAGACGGCGTTTCCGGCGGCGTCCCCGCCCGCCCCGCCGTCCGCCCCCCCGCGGCCCGGGGTTCCGGTGAGCGGCTTGCGGAGGACCTGGATGATGGGCCCGTTGAGCCCGCCCGAAGCGCTGTCCTCGGCGTCTGTGTCGGCGGCGGCATCCGCTTCGTCTTCATCGGCGGGGGCGTCCTCGGCGTCGTCAGCCTCGACGTCGTCGGCCTTGGCGGCGTCGTCCTTGGCGCCGTCGGCCTTGGCGCCGTTGTCCTCGGCATCCTCCTCGGGGGCGGGGCCGCCGTCCTCGTCGCCTTCGTCCTCCGCCTCCTCGCTCTCCTTTGCCGCGGGGGCGGTGGTGGCGGTGGCGGCGGAGCGGCCGGCGTTCTGCTGGGCGGGTTCGGGGTCCCCGTCCTCGGCGACAAGGGAGGCGTCGCTGGTGGCGGCGTAGACCCCGCCCTTCCCGTCGGGGACGAGGGCGGAGATCTCGCTCTCGTCGGCGTCGAGGAGGACGCGGGAGGTGCGGCGCTTGGGATCGATCTCGACGACCAGCCCGCTCACATCGGTCCCCGCCAGCAGCAGGCGGCGGTCGGTCCCGTCGGGGACGAGGCAGAGGATGTTCTTGGCGAGGTCGCCGGCCTCGTAGATCGTGCGGGCCTTGCCGTTGGCCTGGATCTCGTAGACGGCGCCCTTCGGGCCGGTGGCGGCGTAGGTGAGGTCGCCCTGGCGGACGAGGGCCCAGACGTACTCGACGCCCTCGGTGCTCCAGAGCTTGCGGACCGCCCCGTCCTTGCCCACGTGGTACGCCCCCGCCTCCTCCCCACCCGTGCCCACGAGCACCCCGTCGTCCACGGTCACCAGGCAGGCGACCATGGACCCGGGAACGGTGGCGAACTCGGCGGCCTTACCATCCTCGATCCGCCAGACCACCCCGTCCACGCCCGAACCGGCGTACAGGGTCTCCCCCGCCGCGGACAGGGCGAAAACGACGGCCGGGGCCTCGTCCACCGGGAAGACGATGTCGGTCTGCCGGCCCAGGCGGAGTTGCCCGAGCGAACTGACGACCGTACCGTCGAACTCCCCCGCGGCGAAGTCGGCCTCGGTGGAGTGGACCCATTCCGCGGGCGTGACGGCCGACAGGGGCGCGACGAGGGCGACGACGAGGGACAGGGCGGCGATGATCGACTGGGCAAGGGGCTTCATGGGCATTCGGTGCTCGCTTCTCGTTGTGCTCGTTTCGTCAACTACCGACCGGGAAAAGGGGACAGGCACCTCCGGGGCGAACGGCATGCCCCTGCGGAGCCAGTCCCCTTTTCCCGGCCTTCCCGTCTTACGGTCTTCCGGTACTCCGGCACTCCGGTACTCCGGCACTCCGGTACTCCGGGGCTCTACTCCCCCGCTCGCAGGGGCGTTTCATCGGTTCGCTTGCTCACCGTGAAGGTGCCCGCCACTTCGCCCGCGGGGAGGAAGGGGATGTCCTGGGTCTGCTCGATGGACTCGGCAAAGGGGGTGGCCTCGTCGCGGGCGGCCTCGCGGAGGAGACCGGCCCGGCTGCCGGGGAGGTTCCGCAGCTCCTTGCGGGCGACGGCGAGGTGTTCCTGGGGCGTGCGGAGGCGGAGATAGAGGCAGGTGGTGCAGGGCCTCACGCTCTCCTGCAGGGCCTGGAACAGCTCCTCGCCCGTCCGCGGGTCGAAGCGGTGCGGGGCCTCGCGCATCCGCCCGTACAGGGCGCTGGCCGCGTCGCCGACGGTCAACTCGTAGTCGCCCTCGGGCAGGTCCTCGGGGAGGGCGAAGGCGACGCGGAGGGGCTCCCGCCGGCCGCGGAACCTCCGCACCGTCAGCGTCCCGTGGACCGTCTGCCCCGGGCGGTAGCGGTCGGCGTCGAGGGCCAGGTCGAGCAGTTCCGCGCTGTGGTCCCGGGCCTCGACGATCACGCGGACGTCGATGGCCTGCGGGTAGATGGGGGGCGTGAGGGGGTTCTCGCACAGCAGCGCGATGGGCCGCGTCACGTCCGAGACGGCCGCCCCGAGGTCGGCCCCGCTGGCGGAGTTCTCCGCGCGGTAGATCCCCAGGGGCCCGTAGTCCACCGACACGGCATGGCGGACGGTGTGTTCGGGCGGGAGTTCGTGCTGGCCCCGGGTCGATTCGGCGACCATGAAGTAGGCCAGCAGCGGGGTGATCCATGGGTGGCGGATGATGTGGTACTCGAACTGCTGCGTGCGGCCCAGGTCCTTCCACTCCACGGTGACGCGCATGGGGATGGTCGGGGCCTTCTCGCCCAGGCGGCCGAGGACGGCGGCGTACTCGTCGCGCTCGGTCGCCCCGGTGATCTGGAGGGTCGCCCCGAGCTTGAAGCTGGTGTCGAGCTTGGAGACGACGGTGTGGATGACGCCCGTGCCCATGGGCATTTTGAGGTCGCCCTCGGAGAACATGGAGTGCCCGAAGACCAGCACCCGCCCGTCCACCACGTCCGTCACCGTCCCCACGCCGCTCCAGTCCGCGTCCCCGGTGACCATGGGGATGCAGACGGCGGACCCGGGTTCGAGGCGGACGCCGGCGGCGTCGGCCTGGACGGCCCCGCTCGCCCCGCCCCCGGCGAGGGGCTGGAGGCCCAGGGGGACGAGGGCGTCGGCGAGGTGCTGCAGCGACGGAGTGCTGAGGCCCGAGACCATCAGCGGGGTCGCCAGGGGCACCAGACCGGCCGTCCGGTGGGACGCGGCCGCCTGCCGCGCCTGGCGGCGTTCGAGGGCCCACTCGGCGAAGTTGCGTTTGCGCGGGTCGAGGGCGACGTCGAGGAACTCGCGAGGCAGGGACGGGCCCATGGCGGGTCTGGGGGCGGAGGGCGGCGAATCGGCCTGCCCGGGCCCGCGGGGGGCGGCATCGGCGGGGGCGGAGGCGACGGGGAGTTTGTCCTTCGGGTCGCGAGGCAGGAACCCGGTGGTGGCGATCATCTGCGTGATCGGCTGGATGCCGCCCAACGGCTCCTTCTGGAGAGACCAGCCGAAGGCGACGGCCCCGATCATCTTGTCCTTCCCGTCGCGGGGGTCGGTGACGAACACGGGCGAGCCGCTCATCCCCGCGATGATGCCGGTCTGCTCGAGGTTCTGCCCCGTGCAGCGGGCGAGAATGGCGTCCTGCTGGGGGCCCATGTTGGTGATGACGGAGACGATCTCGACGTCGAACCGCTCGATCTTGGTCCCGGCAAAAACGCTGAGCCCGTAGCCCTTCATCCCCCGCTTGAGGTGGGAGTGATGGAGGTAGCGATCGGACGCCTCGACGTACTCGCGGGCGGCGGCGAGGCTGGAGGGCCTGGGCTCGCCCGCCGCCAGCGGCAGGACCCACCCAGACAACAACAGGACCGGCAGTGTGCGCAGTATTCGGTGCATCGCGACTCCCTATTGGCCTGGAATGATCTTACGGAATCGGAGGCATGGGAAACAAGCGAAAGCGGCCCGGGAGCAGGGCTGGGGACGTGGCCGATTTTCGGTGGGACCCCGGTGAGTCCTCGCACCCGCTGGATGCTCCCCAAATCCGAAACCCGAAATCCGAAACTCGAAACAAATCCGAAGCACGAAATCCGAAATCCCAAACGCCCCCCCCGGTGCGCAGGGCTCCCCGGTACTCCAAGGCACGCGCGGTGCGCAGCGTTTTGAGTTTCGGTAACCGGTTCCCGGGGGCCACCCGCAAGCGGCGTTGCCTGCCGCTTGGGGGTGCTTTGGTCTGACAGGCTCAACACCCCCAAGCCGCGAACAGCACGCGGCTTGAGGGTGGCACCCCGCGAGGGCCGTCCCGTGGACGGTTTGGGATTTCGGATTTTCGGTTTTGAATTTGTTTCGGATTTCGTGCTTCGGATTTCGGATTTGCAGAGGCGAGGGCGCTGGGGCATTCGGCCGATCCTGCCCCGCACCGGGTCCCGCCAGTTTTCGGCCACGCCCCTCCGCGCCGCATATCATGCCCTGTATCGAACCCGGGGACTGGCCCCGGGGGCTGGGGTTCGCCCCGCAGGCGCCTGGGCGCCTCATCGAGGCGGCGCGGGCGAACCAGAGGTGCAGGGGCCGGGCACGCCCCCCCCGGACCTTCGTGCCGGTTGGCGAAGGCCCGGGCCGTGACCTGCCGATAAAACCTTCTGCCGCGTGGAGCGTACAAAGAGGACCAGCACAAGGAGTCGTCCCTGGTGAGCTATTCGCCCGACACGATCCGTCGCCTCTCCCAGGCCTTCGAGGACCAGCGCCTGCTCCGCCCGCTCCGCGTCACGCGCTACGAGCCCGGGACCCGCCTGCAGTACGAGGTGACGGGCGTCGCCCCCAGCCGTAAAGCCCGTGCGGACCTGGAGATCGAGCGATTCGTCGGCGGGGGCTTCGCGGGGCAGGTGTACCGCGTGAAGGTGGTGGGCCTCGACGAACCCGACGGGCCCGTCGAGGGCCTGGCCGTGGGCGGCAGCTACGCCATGAAGATCCTCGTCCCCCCCTCCCGCTTCTCCTGCCGCTTCCGCGACACCGTCTACGCCGTCGGCTTCCAGGCGCCCTTCCAGCTCCAGTGCAACCCCGCCGCCGCCCGCGCCGGAGCCCTCTGGCAGAAGCTCATCCGCCGCGCCGCCGCCCTTCGCCTCGGGACCGAGCGCGCCGTCGTCAACATCCACGCCACCTTCGTCGACCCCGTCATGGGCTCCTGCGGGGAACTCAGCGAGTGGATCGACGGACGCAACTGGCGGTTCGAGGTCGACGACCGCCTCGAAGCCCGACGCCACTGGAAGCACGGCCAGGACGTCCCCGAATCCGACCTCCGCTCCCCCGAGTACCGCGCCAAACAGCAGTTCATGGCCGCCTTCGTCCAGCTCCTCCACGACGTCGGCGCCCACGAGTTCGCCCGCCAGTACGAGTGGTGGACCGCCAAGTCCCAGCCCAACGTCCTCAAACGCACCGACAGCGAAGCCGATCCCGCCGCGGGCCTCACGGCCGTCGACTTCCGCGCCGGGCTCGCCCTGCTGCCGCTGCTGCCCATGAGCCCCGGGGACGTCCCGCTGATCGCCAAGGGCGTCGCCCGCGGGTCGCTCGTGCAGTTCGATCGCGGGGACCTCCACAAGCTGCGGGCGTTCATCGAGCAGCACGAGGAGCACTTCGCCGACCTCCGCCCCGCCTTCAACGAACTGACCGAGCAGGAGCGCATCTACCGCAACTCCCAGCCCGACGTGACGCACAACCACGTCCGCCTGCTCCACGACGGGACGCTCTGGGGCACGATGCTCGACTCCACCGTCACGGGCTGGCGGGTACGCAACCGCATCGATGACGCCGCCGCCGCCAAGCTCCGCCCCCACCGCGTCCTGACGCTGCTGTTCTGCCTGCTGGGCATGCTGCCCGCCCTGGCGGCGATGGGGGGCGTGGGGCTTTTCGCCGGAGCGTGGATCGCCGGCGCGCTGAGTTGGCCGGTCGCTCTCGCCGCCGGGCTGCTCGTGTTCCTTACCGCCCCCCTCCTCCGCTTCGTCCACCGCCTGATCGGCCGGGCGGACCTGCGGGCGCACTACGCGTCCATCGCAACCAGCCCCGCCTACGCCCTCCGCGCCATCCGCGGGACCGGGATCGAGCGGCTGATCGGCTGGGTCCGCCGCGGCCGCGTCAGCGACGAGCGGGCCCTCGCCCTGCTCCGCTCCCCGCTGCGCTACACCCTGCACCTGCCGCTGGGCCTCCTCCCCGCCGGGCTCCACCGCATGCTCACCGACCGCGCGTTCGCGCTGGGCCGCCTGCGGTTTCTCTTCGTCCGCCCGGTGCGGCTGTACTTCAACGCGCAGGATCGCGAGCAGTGGCTGCGGGACATGGTCACCGAGGGCGTCCGCCGCGGAATGCTCACGCCCGAGGAGGAGGCGACGATCCTCAACCGGATCGGGGAACCCTTCATCCAGAAGTACCTCCAAAGCCTCGCCGTCCACGTCTGCACCCTGCCCATCACGCAGATCGTCTCCGTCATCGTCGCCGCCTGGTACGTCATCGCCAACGACCTCTCCTTCGCCCAGGCGTGGGACAAGGTGCTGCTGATCCTTGCGGCCTTCCAGATCACGCCCATCTCCCCCGGGTCCTTCGTCCGCGGGGCGTACGTGCTGTACCTCGTCATCCGCGAGCGGAACTTCAAGGACTACAACATCGCGGTGTTCCTGGGCTTCTTCAAGTACGTGGGGTACCTGGCGTTCCCGGTGCAGATGGCGTACCGCTACCCGATCCTCGCCCGCTTCATGGCCGGGCACTGGGCGACGGGGGCGGTCCATATCGTCCCCGTCTTCGGGGAGCACGGTGCGCTGCTGGAGCACGGGGTGTTCGACACGTTCTACAACTACCCGCTGACCGTCCGCCGCCGCCTCCGCGAGCGGGCGCAACTGCGCGAGCACCTCGCGCCCCGCACCTGGCACGCGGTGCCCTGGGCCCTCGCCGTCGCCGCCGCCTTCGCCGCCGCCGGGGCAGTGACGCTCCGCTTCTGGGAGGTCCTGCCCGCCCTGAACGACCTGTGGTGGCTGGTCGTGCTGGGCCCGCTGCTCGCCGGGGCCGCCGTCGCCGCCGGGGCCGGCGGGTCCCCCCTCCCCCACCGCCTCCTCCTCGCCGCCCTCACCGGCGTGTCCGCCGCCGTCCTCGCCGCCGTCCTCTACAGCACCATCGGCCTCCTCGCCGTCCCCGACTTCCCCCCCATCCAGCACGGGGCGTTCTGGGTCGGCCTCGTCAGCCTCATCGGCTGGCAGGTGTTCCTCTTCACCCTCCTGGCGATCCTGGGCGCCTTCATCGCCGAAACCCGCCCCGTCAAGGACGTCCAGCGCGTGGGGTACCGGACGTAACCGCGGGCGCTGACAGCAGCCCGTATGCGAGGCGAACCCAGGCGCGATGCGGGTGCTTCCGCGGACACGTGCGGACGCAGCGGGAATCGGGGCGGGATTGAAGACTGGAGTGCGCGGAGGTAGGCTGTCGTCGGCGGGAGTGTCCATCCGGCCAACAAGCACGGCACGGTGATCTGCGAAACCGCCTGAGTGACGTGCGTCGGCAACCCCCTTTGACAAGGCAAGCGGGCATGCGGACAGCAATGTGTCTTCTGGTGGCGGCGGTCTTGAGCACTGCCGCCGGGTGCGAGTCCGACACGGACCGCACGCACCGTGACGCGCAGTCCCCGAACACCCGTCCCACGGCAGCGACGGCGCCCGCACGGACACCCGAGGACGACTCCGCCGACTTCGACGCGACCGACGCACCGCAGGCAGTCCGAAGGCACATCCTGCTCACGCGGGGTCGAAAACGCCTGGAGCAGGTGGTCGGTACCTGGTGGAGCGGGCCTCCAGACGGGGGGAAGGTGACCATCCGGTTCCGGAACGAAGACGGATCCAAGGAAGACGTCGACTACTGGGCCATGCGATCTCGCAAGGGCGGGGACTACGAGGTCTTCGACCAGTTCCCGACGCACCTGGACCATCCCTCGGTCCACTCCACCCTGGCCCGCGAGTTCGTGCACAGGCTGGGATACCACTCAGTGTCCTGGGGCTGCCAGTGGTCGCTGGGCGATGAGTTCGCGACGGGCGCCGACGCGGTGACTATCGTCCATTACGTCGAGCATGCCCCTGACCGCAGCAGTGAGACCGCCAGTTCGATTCCCAAATCCACGCATGTCGCGTACTGCACGCTACGAAAGACCGCGCAGGGCTGGGCGCTGTTCCGCGTAACGCTCAAGAGCGCGACGACGGAGAAGGACTTCTCAGTAACTGAAACCCTCCTTCGGACGTTGGAGGAGGAGGAGATCCGCCGAGTAGTGGAAGCGGCGAGCAGCGAAGAATCGGGCGCCAAGACCCCCTAGTGAAGACCCTTCTGGAGCCATCCGCCATGTCCGACACCCCCCGCACCGTCCCCGGTTTCACCGCCATCGAAGGCGTCGTAGGCGAGTATGCGCGCAACGTCTGCGACCAGTGGCTGTCCGTCGCCCCGTGGGCGAACCCGGGGATGCTCGAGATGTTCCGCGACCGCGACCGCAAGCCCCTCCGCTCCCTCGTGCCCTGGGCGGGCGAGTTCGCGGGCAAGTACCTCACGTCGGCCGTC
>JAWLCQ010000164.1:0-10532 GCA_041687095.1 Phycisphaerae bacterium
CCCGGGGGTAGCGGCCCCCGCCCGGGGGGGGGGGGGTGGGGGGGCGCCCGGAAGACGGGAACGGTTCAGAAGCAGGAGCAACGGCATTGGCGACGAGATGTGAGTCGCAACCGCACTGGCGTCCCAAGGCCCCCCTCATCTGTCGCTGCGCGACATCTTCTCCCCCGGGGGAGAAGGGTCAACCCCTCTCCCCTCGGGGAGAGGTGCCCCGCGCAGCGGGGCGGTGAGGGGGCGCCCGGAAGGCGAGACCGAGCTTGAATGCGAGGAACCCGGAGCGAACGGCGGGGTTTCTCGTTTTGGTCCTTTGAATTTGCTGTTTTGGATTTGTTTCGTATTTCGTGCTTAGGATTTCGGGTTTTGCCGGTCGAGAACGCCAGGAAGACCAGTCATCCCCTGAAGGTCGCAGTAGTCCCATGACTGAAACAAGCACCTATCCCATCACCACGCTGTCGTCCGAAGAGATCCGCCGCATCGTGCACGAGTCCTTCGGCCGTCACCCCCTGCCCTACCTGCGAGACCCGGCGGTTCGGGAGAAGGCCCGCGAGCAGGCCGCCCGCCAGGGCTACCTCGATCGCATCGCCCGCGACCTCACCCCCGACGCCCCCTTCCCCGTGCTCCGCCGCAGCGAGTTCCGCCAGTTCCGCCGCACCGGCGGGCGGAGCATATACGACGGGCTCCGCGGCAAGCGGCACAGGCAGATCGAGCTGGCGGCCGCGAGTTGCTGGTTCGGCGACGACACGCACCTCGACTACCTCCAGGACCTGCTGTGGGCGGAGTGCGATGACACGTGGTGGGTGAGCCCCGCCCACGAGCACCACGCGGACCTGCTGGACCTGCGCTCGACGATGGCCGCCCGCGAGTTCGCGATCATCCTCGACCTGCTGGGCGAGCGCATGGAGGAGGAGGTCCGCACCCGCCTGACCGACGAGATCCGCTGCCGCGTCCTGGAAACCTTCCTCGCCCCCGACCGCCAGTACTTCTGGTGGAAGACCACCACCAACAACTGGAACTCCGTCTGCCACGGGGGCATCTGCATCGCCAGCATGCTGCTCGAAAAGGACCCCGAGCGCGTCGCGGCGACCCTCGCCCTCGCCATCCGCGACGTGCAGCACTTCATCGACGGGTTCACCGACGACGGGGGGTGCTCCGAAGGCCCGGGCTACTGGCGGTACGGGTTCGGGTGGTACGTCATGCTCGCCGAGGCCATCTACGACTACACCGCCGGGCGCATCGACCTCATGGCCAGCGAGAAGATCGAACGCATCTGCCGCTTCCCCCTGGCGACGACGATTCAGCGCGGGTGCGAACTGACCTTCGCCGACGCCCACAGCGGGCTGCAGGCGCCGGCGACGGCGGTGCGGATCAACCGCTTCCACAGCGTCCCCGAGCTGTTCGGCCTCTGCCCGCTGAACGACGACGGGACGCTGAAGCTCTCGTCGTTCGACGACATGCTGGTCTGCAACGGCGGGCACTACGAACCGCTGGAGCTGATGGCCGATTCGCTGCTGCCCGACCTGGGCGTGGCCCTCGTTCGTCAGCGGGCGGGCGACGTCGAACTCGCCCTGGGCGCCAAGAGCGGGCACAACAACGAGCACCACAACCACAACGACGTCGGGTCGTTCCTCGTCTACCGCGGCGGCACGGTCTTTCTGACCGACCCCGGCGGGCCGATCTACACCGCCAAGACCTTCAGCGACCGGCGGTACGAGAGCGTGTTCACCAACTCCTACGGGCACAGCACGCCCGTCATCAACGGGTCGCTCCAGAGCCCGGGGCGCAAGTTCGGCGGGACGACGACGGCCGACGGGCTCAATGGCGACGGGACCAAGACCGTCACGATCGACTTCGCCCGCGCCTACGACGAGCCGGCGCTGCGTTCGCTGCGGCGGGTCTTCGAGGTGCCCCCGGGGGCTCGCGAGGTGCGGATGAGCGATACCTTCGCCTTCGCGTCCGACCCGCAGTCCGTCGAGGAGGGCTTCATGAGCATCCTCCCCTGCGAGGCGGCCGCCGATGGGCGGTCGGTGACGATCCGCTCCGAGACGGCCGGGGAGGCGACGCTGGCGGCCGCCCCCGACACCCCGGGCCGCTTCCGCGTGGACGAACTCGTCGAGGAATCGGCGGCCGAGTCCCCCCGCAAGGAACTCCTCCGCCGCATCGCCTTCGTGCCCGATGCACTCTCGCGCGAGATGACGCTGCGGTTCACGGTGACGTTCTGAGATAGGCGTTCACCGCAGAGGCGGGGCCTACCCCGGCCCTCGGGTCCCCGTCGTTCGGTTCCCGTTTAGCGGCGGTCGGCACGACCGCCCTGGAGGGCCAAGGGACCTTCCCAAAGGCGGTCGTGCCGACCGCCGCTAAACGGGGTGGTGTCAAGCGAGGGCGGGTTCGCTCCTGGCGCCCGCCAGCGGTTCAGCGTCTTTGGGCATGCTCGACCGACCCACGAACCTTGCTGCAGCGCCGCCCTTCGCCCTACCGCGCCTCGGGCGTCGCGGCCGGGATGGCGCTCGGGGCGACAGGCTGCTGGGGCTGCTCGACCGCCGGGGCGGCGATCGGCTCGGCCGGGGGCTCGGCCGGGGCCATCCGGGTCAGCTCGGCCAGGACCTGGACGTACCAATCCTCGCGGCCAACCAGGACGTCCTCGTGCCCCGCCTTCTCGAACGCATAGAGTTTCCGCGGCCCGCCGGCGCGCTCGGCAATGAGGAGGCCCTGGCTGTAGGGCACCGTCATGTCGTTCTTGCCGTGCACGACGATCAGCGGCACGCGCAGCCCCGTCGCCGCGATCGCCGGGCTGGCGGCCGCGGGGTCGAACCCGGCCGCGGCGGCCGCCTGGTTCACCGTCCGCTCGACCTGCTCGGGGTCGACGGTGGCGGCGTGGTAGCGGGCGAGGCTCCGCAGGTCGCTGAAGGGCGCCACCGCAATCACGCCGCGAGACCGGGGCGAGGCGGCGGCGTACTCGATGGCCGTCGCCGCCCCCAGACCGTGACCGATCACGTAGAACGGGCCCGCGACGAGCCCGCGCGACAACGCCGCGTCCACCGCCGCCCGCACGTCCTGCACCTCATTCACGCCGTACGTGACGTACTGGCCCCCGCTGGCGCCGTGCGCCCGCAGATCCACCAGCAGCGCGTCGTACCCCGCCTCCGACACCCGCTGGGCGAGCGGGAGCAGGTCGGCCTTGCTCCCGCCCAGGTCATGCAGCAGCACAGCCGTGCCCTTGGCGTCCCCGTCCTGGCCACGAACGATCCACGCGCTGATCCGCGTCCCGTCGGCCGACGTCGCCGAGAGCCGCTCGTCGATCCGCCCGCGGGCGGCCAGTTGCTCGGCGTCGCCCGTCACCCACGACCGCAGTTGCTCGGACGCTCCTGCGTGGCTCCGCCCGTCCCCCGCCGTCGTTCGCGGCTGCCTCGCCTCCCCGCATCCGCACACCAAGAGCAGCCCGGCCACGATTCCCGCATAGAGCCCATGTCGCATGTCGTTTCTCCCGTTCCTTTAAGAGTCCTGCGAGGGGGCCGGTCCGGCCCCGGTCGCCTGCTGATACACCATGTTCCACAGGGCCCGCCACCCCGCGTACTGCGCGGGCGTGAGCGTGGCGGGCCTGCCGTTCTCCAGGCGATGGGCGACCGCCCGCAGCGTCCGCCGCGTCGCCCGCGGCAGGGCCACCCCGTCGTTCACCACCAGCCCCGTCACCACCTGCCGCTGATGCCGGCGGGCGACGCGGAGCTTCTTGTCCTGATGGACCCTGTAACCATAGTCGCGCAGGATCGCTTTCACTGAACTGATGAGCGAGCCCACCTGCCCGGGCACGTCCTCCGCAAAGCTGAAGGTGAGGTCGTCGGCGTAGCGGGTGTAGGCCGCCTTGTGCCTCGCCGCCGTTGCGGCGAGGCGGGCGTCGAGGCGGTAGTTCACCAGGTTGCTCAACCGCGGGCTCGTCGGTCCGCCCTGCGGCAGGGCCCCCTTGTGCGTGCACAGGCGGGTGAGCAGATCGGCGGCCGGCCGGTCCCAGCCGATGGCGTCGAAGTACTCGCGGACGCGCTGGTCGGTCGTGGTGGGGAAGAAGTCGCGGATGTCCATGCGGAGGACGACGGGGCGGTTGGCGTGGGGGAGGGCGTTGTGGACGATGGACTTGCCCTTCTCGAAGCCCATGCAGCACGGGTGGACCTGGAGGCGTGCGAGCAGGCGGCGGAGGATGCGCTTCTGGGCGGTTTTGAGGGGGGGCACGGGGGCGGCGATGCGGCGGTGCCCGCCCGAACGCTTGGGGAGTTGGAACTCCGTGTAGCCCGTGGGGATGCCCTGCAACTCCTCGGGCGACAGGTCGAGGCGGCGGGCGAGTTCGGCCAGGCCGCGCTGCGGCGTGGCCGAGGCGGGTGCGGCGCGCATGCCGTCCGCGCGGTCTATCGGGCGCGTCTCCGCGCCCCCGGTTCCCATCAGCCGCCGCAAAAAGTCGAACAGGCCCATGCGCGTGACCTCGACGTGAGGATCAAAATGGCGGAGGCGGGGCGCTTGGCCCCGGCCTCCGCGTCGCCTTGCCTGGAATGCGATTCCAGCGTCCCGCTCTGCGGGACTGACCATTCTTCCCGGCCGACGAAACATCGGCCCGTGCTCTGCATTGGAGCACCACCAAGACGATGGGCGGGATTCTATTCGGATACGAATGATGCGTCAAGAAATGGAAGAAGAGGACTGGCGCCCCAAGCGGCGAACAGCATGCCGCTCTGGGCGCCAGTCCTCTTCTTCTCTAACCCGGAGATAAGCCTCTGCGAATGGACGGGACGCTCGTGATCGGCTGTCCGTCTTCTTCCCTGGGTTTGCCCGTCCCGCCCTCACCTGCCCATTGACGGCATCAGGGGATCTTGTCGGAAGATGGCTGGATCAACTGCTCTTCCACCCATCGCCGAAGCCAATCGCTCTGAAAACTCCCCCTTGGCCTGCCACGCGCGTCATGCTCCATGTCAAGCAGTTCGCCGACGGCAGTGTCCGGATGGCTGATCTCCAGGGACAGGCACATCTCGTGACGTGAGTCCCCATGCACGACGAGATACCAGGAGTGCGAGTAGGAGTCATGGTTTATCATGTAGCCTTCCGCCTGCCCGCAAGCCTGTGCGAAGGCGACGAGGGCGTTGGCGTCGGAGATCGTCCGCACCACGGGCCCGCCGGGCTTCTCATGCACCTCGATCCGTTCCAGCCGCTCCCCTGCAATCTGCCGCACCTCCGCCAGGGCCGCCACCTCCGTGCGAGAATGCGGGATCCCTTCGAAGATCGTCGCCACGGCCAGACCGGCGGCGATGATCCCCAGGAAAATGATGAGAGCGATGGAACCCTCCTGCTTCTGTGGCGAGCGCAGATGCCACACCGCTCCCAGCATAAACCCCGGCAACGCTGCCAGTCCTGCTCCGGTGGCGAAGTTGTGAAACGAGGAGTAGTGGTAGCCAATCGCCCAGGCAATCAGGCCACCCGCGAGTTCGAACGCGACCACCGCGATCACGACACGCCAGATCCGTTGCAGGTCGCGGAGTTGAATGATTGAACCGTTCATGCCGTCACTCCCCTCATGAGAACCAGACCGCCAGGCGATGGGCCACCTTCACATCTGCGTCACTACGGTCATTGTGATACACGAAACGAAGCGATGTCAACAGCGATGCAGGGCGTGCAGGAACGCGGGGAACCCGACCCTGCGCACGCTGGATCCTCCCGCGCGCGGCGGTCCGATCCCGCGCACAAGCGTGTCCGCTGCGCTACGACGCTTGTACGCCCGTCGCTGCCCTCATCCCGTGCATCCCGTGTATCCCTGCCTTCTACAGGTCCGTGCGCACACCCTTGTCTTTCAGCACGCCCTGCAGTTCGCGGACGTCGAGGTCGCGCGGGGCGACGCCGGCCTTCGCCGCCATCGCGGCGGCGGTGCCGGCGGCCTGGCCCATCATGCAGCACGTCGTGGCCACCCGGGCGCTGGACAGGGCCAGTTGATCGCACGACAGGCACCGCCCGGCCATCAGGAGGTTGCGGGCGTCGCGGGCGAGCAGCGAGCGGTAGGGGATCTGGTAGGGCGCGACGGCGAGCTGGTCCTCGGGCAGGGAGTACTCCCGCTTGTCGTTATCGGGGCGGATGGCGTCGAGCCACCACGAGCCCCGCGCGACGGCGTCGTCGAACCTCGCCCCGGCGCGGACGTCGTCCACGGTGAGCACGTAGTCCCCCACCACTCGTCGCCCCTCGCGGATGCCGATGATCGGCGAGCAGCGGTCGTAGCGCCACGGCTTGCCCTCGACGCGCTGGTAGTAGTCGAGGATCTCCATCATCCTTCGCCGCCCGCGGATCTCGGCGGCGGTCATGCTCTCGGTGTCCGACGCGTCGAACCCCGCCACCTTGACCTTCACCGCCTTGCCCCCGGGCCCGTTGGGCCAGAAGCTGACCATCGGCAGGTCCTTCGCGTCCCGCACGGGCGTGAACCAGCCCTCGGGGACCTGCGGGGGGACGGGCTCGCCCATCTCGCGGAGGAACCACATCATGCTCATCGGGATCGGCAGCGAGCTGCCCTCGCAGCCGAGCATGGTCTCGCACCCGGCCGCCCGGGCAAGGCAGGCCTCGCCGGTGCAGTCGATGAAGGCCTTGGCCCGCAGCGCCTCGGGACCCGAGGACCCGCAGACGACGGCCTCGGTGATCGCCCCGTGGCGGACGCGGGCGTCGACGAAGCGGGTGTGCAGCAGCAGCTTCACCCCGCGCCGCAGCAGCAGTTCCTGCAGGACGAGGGCGAGGATCTCGTGGTCGAAGACCTGCGTCGTCGCCCCGTGCTTGTCGATGCGGACGGGCCCGAGGGCGTCGAAGGCGGCGAGGCCCTCCTGGACCTGCGTGAAGACATCGCCCGCCCCCTTCTGCTCTCCGCACCAGTTGGCCACCCCGCCGGAGGTCATCATGCCCCCGGTGACGGCGAAGCGTTCGACGAGGACGACGCGGGCGCCCTGGGCGGCGGCGGCGACGGCGGCGCCCACCCCGGCCATCCCCCCGCCGATGACGGCGACGTCGGATTCGTAGCGGACAGGCACGTTGCGGGTCCAGGGGATGCTCTCGGGCATGGGGGGTCTCCTATGTTTGGTTGCCCCCCTGATACCGCGTGGCGTGTCCAAGGGCAACTGGGAAGCTTCGCTTTCGATCACGCAGGGATGCAGGGGATGCAAGGGATGGGGGAGGAAAGAAAGGAGGAGCCAGGAGCCGGGAACCAGGAACCCGGGGAATGGGGAACCAGGAGCCTCAACTCTCTTCCGCGATCCCTTGCATCCCCTGCATCCCTGCCTGCTTCTCTGGAAGGATCTTACCGCTGCGACAGGTACAGCGCCACCGCCGCCACCATCAGCAGGGCCGCCAGCCCCCGGCGCAGGAGCGTCCAGCGGGAGATGCGGGCCTCCAGGTGGGCGTGGCCGAGGTGCGCGACCGCCGCCCCGAGGAACACGCTGATCGGCCCGCGGAGCGACTGGAGGATGTTGCCGGGGATCACCCCGATGACCGCGAAGCACGCAAAGAGGCAGGCCATCGCCCCGTACCAGGTCGCCGCGAACGGCACCGCGTGCCGCCAGTCCCTCCGCGTCCCCACGCCCGTCCACGGCAGCAGCGGAAGGCCAAACACCCCGCAGGCGATGTAGCTCATGGACAGCACCGCCACCGACGCGTGGAGCCGCCCCACGGGGGCCATGGCGTTGACGGCTGCCTGAATGCTCAGGTCGCTCAACGAGTAGAACAGGCACACGCCCAGGACGCCCGCGAGGGCCTTGGCGGAGAGCCTCCCCCCCGCCGACGCCAGCACCATCGCCGCCAGCACACTGAGCCCCACCGCCGCCCACTGCAGCGGGAGGATGTCCTTGGCGAGGAAGGCGGCGCTGATGGCCGCGAGGATGAGGACCTTGAGCCCCAGCAGCGGACTGATGCGGGAGGCGTCCGTCCGCTGCAGGACGAGGAACAGCCCCGCCTGCCCCAGCAGGTAGAACCCCGCCACCCCCACCACCTCCCAGAAGTACGTCCGCAGGGGCGGGGCGTCGTGGGGGTAGACGAAGGGCAGCAGCACCAGCGACACGACGCCCATGAGCACGTGCGAGATCACCAGCAGCCGCATCGCCGCCCGGTCCCGCCGCACGACGTAGTCGCGCGAGAACAGGTACGACAGCGATTGGAGGATCGCGGCCCCCAGGCCCAGGAGGATTCCGAGTAGGAGCATTTTGGAGTTTCGGGCTTCGAGTTTCGATTGCGGGGACCGAACGACGTCCCTCGCTGGGAATGACGTACCCGAATTGCTCTCCGACGGCAAATGCGAAATGGGCCTTTGAGGGATTCAAGGAGGAGGAAGTTTCACCCAAAGGCGCAAAGGGAAGAAGCAGCAGCAGAATAGAACGGAGAGTGGGGTCAGGGGATCTGCGGGCCAAAGGTCGTGGGGGCGTTAGCCTGCGGGGGTTCCGGGAGGTGGTTGACGATGCGGAAGATGCCTTGGCGGATGACTTCGGCGCCGAAGTTGAGCAGGAGTCCCAGTCGCTTGTCGGTGAGACGGAGATACGTGAGCAACTGCTTCTTGTGAACCGGGGCCACCTTTTCGACGGACTTCAACTCGACGATGATCTTGTCCTCGACGACCAGGTCCGCGCGGAATGCCTCGTTGATAACAAGGTTCCTGTAGACGATCGGGACGGGCTGCTGTCGCGCCACCTGCAGGCCCCGTTGGGTCAGCTCCGAGAACATCACGACTTCGTACACCGACTCCAGCAGCCCCGGTCCCAGCGCCCGATGGACGTGGTAGGCCGCGTCCACCACGATCTTCGCCACTGCGTTCTCGTCCATGGCCGGAGATTCTCACGCAAAGGCGCAAAGGCGCGAAGAGAAAAAAGCAGCAGTCGTTTCAGATACCCTCCGGCCATCCGGGCCCTGCCATTAAGCCATTGCTTCTTCTTCTCCCTTTGCGCCTTTGCGCCTTTGCGTGAGCCCTTCTTCCCCGGACCCCCGAATTGCCAAGAGCCTTTGGTTTGCCTCAAGACCCCGCCATCCGCTACCCTGTATGCTTTCCGCGAGGAGTGCGAGAGGAGCCCATGAGCGAGATCATCGCCCCGTTCCACATCATGGCCAAGCCCGTGTGCGGAACCTGCAACCTGGATTGCCGCTACTGCTACTACACCATGAAACCGGCGGAGCTCTACCCCGGGACCCGCCGCTTCCTCATGCCCGACGACGTCCTGGAGAGCTACATCCGCCAGTACCTCCAGGCCCAGCCGCTCCGCGCGGAACTGGGCTGGCAGGGCGGGGAACCGCTGCTGGCGGGCAAGGACTTCTTCCGCCGCGCCGTCGAACTCCAGAAGCAGTACGCCCTCGAGGGCCAGACCCTCTCCAACGCCATGCAGACCAACGGGACGCTGCTGGACGACGAGTGGTGCGAGCTGTTCGCCGCCAACCAGTTCCTCGTGGGCATCAGCCTCGACGGGCCGCCGGAGTGGCACGACCGCTTCCGCCGCGACCCCGCCGGGAACCCCACGTTCCACAAGGCGTGGGCGGGGCTGGAGCTGCTCCGCAAGCACCGCGTGGAGTTCAACGTCCTCGTCACGCTCAACAGCGCCAACGCCCCGCACGTGGGCGACATCTACCGCTACTTCGTCAACCGCGGGCTGCAGTACGTGCAGTTCATCCCCATCCTCGAGCGCACCCCCGACGGGGCCCCCACCGACTACTCGTGCGACCCCCGGCAGTTCGGGCAGTTCATGCTCGACGTCTTCGAGCTGTGGGCGACCCGCGACATCGGGCGGGTCTCCGAGCGCCTCATCGACAGCGTGCTGCACACGCTCATCTTCGGGCGGGCGGCGACCTGCTGCTACGCCGACCGCTGCGCCAACGCCCACGTGCTCGAGTGGAACGGGGACCTCTACGTCTGCGACCACTTCGTGTACCGGCGCTGGCGGATCGGGAACCTCATGGAGCGCCCGCTCGTGGACCTCGTCCGCGACCCGCTGCTGGAGGAGTTCGCCCAGCTCAAGCTCGACCTGCCCGCGAAGTGCCGCGACTGCGAGTTCCTCGAGTTCTGCCGCGGCGGGTGCCCCAAGCACCACATGCCGCTCTACGGCGGGGCGGATCGCGTGAACTACTTCTGCGAGGGGTACAAGATGTTCTTCCGCGAGGCCCTGCCCGAGCTTCGCCGCATGGCCGAGTACTTCAAGCGCAACGAGATGCCCCCGCCCAAGGCCCCCAAGGACGCCCCAGGGCGCTCGCCCCTGGCGACGATGGCCGCCGGCGTCCCCGCCCCCCACCAGACGATGGGACCGGCCGGGGCGTCGTACGGCCCCCCGGCGCCCGGTGCGCCCGCGGCCGCCTCGCCTCCCCGCAAACGCCCGGGGCGCAACGACCCCTGCCCCTGCGGGTCCGGCCGAAAGTTCAAGGCGTGCTGCGGGAAGGGATAGAGGAAGGCACCAGAGGAAGGCACTATTGAGCGTCACTTTAATAATGTCGCAACTTCTACCACGGAAGCTTGGCATGTTTGAAGCAACTCTGGAGCAACGGCTGGTTGTGCGAAAGAAGCC
>JAWLCQ010000165.1:0-10412 GCA_041687095.1 Phycisphaerae bacterium
CTGACCAGGGCCATCGCATCTCCGTGGCACGGGCGTCTCGCCCGTGTGTCGCAGGGGCGTCTCGCCCCTGCGGAGAGGTGAGAACGGCCTCGCTGCAAGCCCAACCGCCCCCCATTCACGGAGGTGTCTCCGCCGTACGCCACGGGCAGGATGCCCGTGGGACCCATGGGCGAGACGCCCATGCCACGGAAGCTCCGAGATGCGACGGCCCTGCCAGACCGGCCCGTTGCCCTTGTCCGTGCTTCTGCCGCGCGGTAGGCTGCCGGCATGGACGCCTACATCTGCTCTCGGTGCGGTCGAGCAGCGTGTCGCAGGAGCAGTCTGCGACAGAATGGACGGTTGTACTGCCCCCACTGCCGGACCGTGAAGCTCTGGCTCGCCGGTGACTGGATGCTGATGCTCGGCCTGCCACTGACGGTCGCGATGTTGGCGATGGTGCCCCTGGCGCCACCGTGGCATCGGTGGGAAGGAGACTGGGGGGCGGCGCTCGATATCGTGCTGTTCTGTCCCGGTCCCCTTCTGACGGTTCCGGCGGCCGTGGCAGCCGTTGGGATCAAGCGGGTCCTGCAGGCGGCATGGCTGAGGTTGCGAAGAGGGAGCGACGTGTCGTGACCGAAGAGTTCCGTGCGTTAACAGAGGCCGAGTGCGAGAGCGGGCGGCAGATCGTCGTCGCCGCCGCCCGGTGGGCCCGCGACCGGGGCGTGGACCGCGTCCTCGTGCCCCCCTCCCCCGAGACGTACCGCGACCGCCAGCGGCGGGGGCAGAACTACGGGCTGTTCGTGGACGGGCGGCTGGCGGGGGTGGTGTCCCTCCTGGAGCTTCCGCACACCGTCTGGCAGGACTGGACGGGCGCGGAGCGGACGATCTGGCTGGGGTCGCTGGCGACGGGGGAGGCGTTCCACGGGCAGGGCGTGGGGCGGCGAATGGTGAACGCCTGCGCCCGCCTCGCCGCCGCGCGGGGCTACCGGTGGCTGTACCTCGACTGCCAGGACGCCAACGGGCGGCTGGTGGCGTACTACGAGGCGCTGGGGTTCCAGCGGCTGACGAAGGAGACGCGGACGTTCTCCATCGGGACCGTCGAGGCGGTGCTGATGCGCAAGGACCTCGCGGGCCTGCACGAAACGTAGCGCGTCCGCCCGCAGGGTCCCACCGCCGCCTCCCTGCCGCCGGGTGTGGCCGAAAAACGGTGCGGCGGCCGGGCGGGGAGGATTGGGTGGCATCGGGAACCCGCCTGGATCGTCGAAATTCGAAATCCGTAACCGTTCACGCGCTGCCCCCGGGGGTCTGAGAAAGACGGCCGCCATCCGAACCTCCCCACCGACCCCGCGTCGGTGGAAGGCGGCTATTGACTACTCGCCGGCCCCCACGGGTCTCTTGCTTCTTCTTCTTTTCCCCACCGACCCCGCGTCGGTGGTTCAAACGGCTCTCGATTACAGCCAGCGCGCGCCGGGTCCGCGCATCGTCCGCGTCCGTTGGTCATCCCGTAGTGAGGAAGCCGGCTTACCACCGCCGCGGGGTCGGTGGGGAGCAGGAGGAAGAAGGGGAGGGGACCGCCGCCGTAGTCGATAGCCGTTTACCACCGGCACTGGGCCGGTGGGGGAGTGGGAACAGGACATCCGCCTGGGCGACGACAGGCCCCTTTCTTCACGCCCTTCCTGCTGTCTGGAAGGGCGTGAACGGTTACCGAAATCCGAAGCACGAAATCCGAAACAAATCCGAAATCCGAAGGACCGAAATCCCAAACGCGGCCCCGCCACAGGACGCTTCGATTGCACGGCCGCCTCCCGCAGACCCGAAGCCCGTTTCTGTCATTCGGATTTGCCGTTTTGAATTTGTTTCGGATTTCGGGTTTCGAGTTTCGGATTTGGTCCAATCGATGCTGCCTGCGAATTGAGTGGGATGTGTATGAGTTGAGTCGATAGCCTCAGGGACGCGACGGCCGTCCCACGGGGCAAACCGCGCCCCGTGGGCATTTGCCGCAAGCGAAGCAGCCCTGGCGGGTCAGGCGGGCGTATCATTCCCCGGAGCGTGCGCACCTGCACTGCAGCGAAGGAGGCGACGATGCGTATCGGCGTGCCGCGGGAGATCAAGGACAACGAGTACCGCGTGGCCATGGTCCCCGCGGGGGTCGAGGAACTCACGCAGCGCGGGCACGAGGTGCTCATCGAGCGCGGGGCGGGACTGGGCAGCGGGATCGGCGACGACGACTACGCCCTCGCCGGGGCCACGCTCCTCGACACCCACGCAGCCGTCTTCGCCGCGGCGGAGATGATCGTGAAGGTCAAGGAGCCCCTGCCCGCGGAGTACCCGCTCGTGCGGGCGGGGCAGATCGTCTTCACGTACTTCCACTTCGCGGCCTCGCGGCAGCTCACCCTCGCCATGCGGGACGCCAAGGCCGCCTGCGTCGCCTACGAGACCATCGAGGACGCCCGCGGGGAACTGCCCCTGCTGATCCCCATGAGCGAGGTCGCCGGGCGCATGGCCATCCAGGAGGGCGCCCGGTGCCTCGAAAAGCCCATGTTCGGGCGGGGCATCCTGCTGGGCGGGGTGCCCGGGGTGTGCCCGGCGAACGTGCTGGTGATCGGGGGCGGGGTGGTCGGGGCCAACGCCGCCCAAATCGCCGCCGGCATGGGCGCCAACGTCGTCGTCCTCGACGTCGACCTCCCCCGCCTGCGCTACCTCGACGACGTCATGCCCCCCAACGTCCGCACGGTAATGTCCAACGCCCACACCCTCCGCGAGCACCTGCGGTCGGCCGACCTCGTCATCGGGGCCGTCCTCATCCACGGCGCGCGGGCGCCCCGCCTCGTCACCCGCCAGATGCTGGGCCTCATGAAAACCGGCAGCGTCATCGTCGACGTCGCCGTCGACCAGGGCGGGTGCGTCGAGACCTCGCGCCCCACCACCCACAGCGATCCGACGTTCCTCGTCGATGGGGTCGTCCACTACTGCGTCGCCAACATGCCCGGGGCGGTGGCGGGCACGAGCACCTTCGCCCTCACCAACGCCACCCTCCGCTACGTCCGCATCCTGGCGGACCGGGGCCTTTCGGACGCCATCGCGGCCGACCCGGGCCTGGCCAAGGGCGTGAACCTCCTGAACGGGCGCATCACCCACCCCCGCGTCGCCGACGCGCACGACCTGGAGTACACGCCCCTGGAGGCGGCGGGGACGTGACGGGGAGACGATTTGCGGGTTCCGATTTGCCCCATCGGCCAAAGGGTGTTATAATTCTGGGCGTACATCTCCGATAGATACAGTGCAGCAGGATCTCAAGCGGTGCGCCCGCGGGGTCCGCTGGTTCGAGGCTGGATGGCACATCTCAACCCCGCGCGGTCGCCGCCCGCGGAAACGCCGGTCGGCCGCGCAGAATTCGCCGCGGCGGGATCCCCGCCCCGAGGTCGTGCCAATGCTGTGCGCCCGCCCCGATCTGACGCCCTGACCAAAGGAGTTGCAATGCCCACTCAGGAAGTCCTGTGCCCCGAATGCGAAACGATCCTGGTCATCCCCCCGGGCTGCTGCGGCCGCAAGGTCCGCTGCGGGCAGTGCGGGCACAAGTGGCGCCTGCCCCTGCGGGTCAACGATGACACCGTGACGTCCTGGCTGTACGAGGAGGAGGAGGGGGACAAGACGGTGATGGGCGTGAGCACGGGCACGGGGAGTGCGGAGCGGGTGGTGGGCTCGGCGTCGGACACCAAGGTCGCCACCGCCACCAAGGCCGCCCCCCCCGCCGTCCTGCACAGCGATGACGGGACGATGCGGATCGTCCGGATCGACCGCACGGGCGTGCTGCTGGAGTTCCCCGCCAAGCGGATGCTGAACCCCGACTTCCGCCTCGCCATGCCCCGCCGCTGCCTGCAGTGCGGCACGCGGGCGCACCTGGACGCGCACGTGGTGCTGTTCTCGGCGACGCTGATGGACAGCATCTCGCTGGAGACCGAGCACTCCACCGGGACGCTGCTGATCCCCAGCTACGAGGCCAAGGCCCTCAGCCCCGAGGACCTGCTGGCCAGGCTCCCCCGCGTCCCCAACGCCCCCCCGCCCGCCGACAACCCCATGCCCTACTGGCTGTGCGACATGTGCACGACCTCCAAGGCCATCAGCGGACAGATCCAGGTGCACTCGGAAACCGGGGAGGGCTTCTGCCGCCTGCTCATCGGCAACCTCCGCCGCGCCGAGGAGTTCCTCGCCACCGTCGGGGCCCGCGGCACGAACGGGTACGCCAAGCTCGTCGACCGCATCGCCAAGACCGCCGAGAACCCCTGGGACTCCCTGTCCCTGGTCGTCCAGCACCGCATCCAGGGCTGGTTCAAACCCGCCCGGGAGGAGCAGTTTATCGCCTACGTCCCCGACCGCGACCGCGCGCGAACGGAGGAGGGCGTCGCCGGGGTCCTCCTCTCCGACCAGCGCCTGATCTACCACTCGCAGATGCGGCACTACGAGCTGGGCGCGGCCCAGCCGGTGGAGTTCCGCCTGGCCATGGGCAGCACCGACGGGGAGCTGCAGATCAAGACCCCCGGCTGGGAGGCCAAGCACCTCCGCGTCGACCGCGACGGCGTGGCCCGCCTCCGCCGCGGACTCGTCAAAGGCAAGTTCCAGGCCAACTGGCGCTAGCAGCCCCCCGGGGCCCCGGGCTCTCCGCGGCTCGTTGTTCTACACATCTCGGGCCTCGCGGAGCGTCAGAGGACCGGTCTGCAGGCGTCCCGGGAGGGACGCATCTCCCGGCGTCTCGGGAGGAACGAATCTCCCGGCGTTCCGGGGAAGGAACCCGCTTCCGTGCGTCCCGACAGGGACGCGTCTCTGTGCGTCCCGGCAGGGACGCTGTGACAATAGCCCAGCAGTTCACTGCTGGGACCCGGATCCATCCCCCTTCCTCTTCTTCTCAAGCCCCGGCAGGGGCGCTTGATGGAGCGGTATGGACCCATCCCTCAATCGCCCCTGCCGGGGCTCAAGCTCCCGCGCAACCGCTACCCAGCAGTGAACTGCTGGGCTATTCTCAATCCGTCCCTACCGGGACTCTCGGAATCGCGTCCCTGTCGGCCCTGCGCCGGCCGAAGGGCATCCCCGCTCGCTCCTCATCCGCGTTCGTCTGTGTTCCGCCCCGCTCCCTTGGGGTTCGCCGGGGGCGAGGGGGGGAGTTGCGGCTCGATGCGGTGGACCTGGAGGTCGCGGATGGTCAGGTCCGTGACGAACGCGCGGAAGCCCGCGTGCCCGCTCCGCAGCGGGGCGGGGTCCCACGAGCGGACCCAGAGGCGGTTGTCCACCCAGAACTCCGCGAACTCCCCGTACTGCACCAGCGACACCGCGTAGCGCTTCCCGCGGGCGAGGAGGTGGTGGCGGTCGGTGAACTGGCGGACCAGCCGTCGGCCGGGGTTGCGGCGGAGGCGGGTGGTGGTGTTGTTCGTCCCCCCCACGTCCACCCAGTAGAGGTTCAGGGGCAGGAGGCGGGCGAGTTCGGCGTCGGGGAGGGCGGCGAGGAAGGCGGGCACGTCGTCCCCGGGCTTGTCGAGCATCCACAGGAAGATCGCGTCGGTCACGTGCGCGCTGAAGTGCTCGGGGTCGGGGACGGGCTCGGCGGTGAAGTCGATGGCGAGGGGCCCGTCGAAGCGCGGGCGGAGCACGCAGTTGGAGCGGTGGCGGAAGGTGAGGGCCCCGTCCGCGCACGTGGGGGCCGGGCCGTTGCACGCCCAGTTCCTCGCGACGGTGTCGGGGGCGAAGGACTCGACGTACAGCGGTTGGGTCCGCTTCCACTGCGCGGTCGCCCCGTCGCGGGCGACGTTCTCCTCCGTCAGCGACAGCAGCTCGACGTCCACGTCCTGCAGCTCCAGCCCCAGGACGCCCTCGTTGTCGTGCGCGGAGGGCTCGGTGGCGCCCTCGACGAGCGTGCGGCCATTGAGCTGCAGCATGTAGGTGTTGGCGAGCGTGATCAGGACGAGGCGCTGCGGTTCGCGGAGGGTGTCCCCGGGGGCGCCTTCGGCGTGGAGGAGGGTGTCGCGGCGGTAGACCTCGATGCGGTCCCAGCCGTACACGAAGCGGAAGCCCGACTCGCCCTCCTGCGCGGGCTTGGCGTTGAAGCGGACGACGAAGCGGGAGCGATCGGTCACGCGGGTGAGCTGGAACAGCAGGCGGAGCTTGACGTCGCCCCCGCCCGTCCACCCCACCGCCGGGGGGTGGTGCCGCCACCATACCCGCCCCTCGCCCGGGGAGAACATCTGCAGCGCCGCCCCCGCGTAGACCAACTGCACGCCCTCCCCCTCCCAGTCGCGATGCCGGACCTCCGGCCCGTACATCCGCTCGATGACCTTGTGCTCCATGTTCGACCTCCGATGCTCTGAGGTGATTCGGACTGTGGGTTCGCGCACGGCGGCGACGCTGGGATTTGCCGCTTCCCAATTGGAGCGGCGGCGATACCATTGGCGCGTGGACGTGCGAGAACGCGCTTCCGCTTTTCCCAAAGGTACTCCCGCTCACGGAATCCGGCAAGGAGACAATGCATGATCTCGAAGTTCCTCGTCAGCCGCGACGACAACATCTACCAGGCCTTCCCCGACGTCGCCCTCACCCTCTCGGGCTCGCGCCTCGTCTGCGTCTTCGCCGAGTGCACCCACCACGGCGACCGCAGCTACACGCGGATCATGTACACCACCAGCACCGACCGCGGCCGCTCGTGGGCCCCCAAGCAGCCGCTCAGCGAACCGCTGCGGGGCGACCCGAACGAGAACCCCTGGTGGAACTGCCCGCGCATCAGCACGCTGGACGACGGGCGGCTGGTGGCGGTCTGCGACCGCAACACCGGGCGCGACTCCGCCGCCCGCAAGACCGAGAACCTCCTGTGGTTCAGCAGCGACGAGGGCGACACGTGGGACGGCCCGCACGCCACGCCGGTGCAGGGAATCGTCCCCGACCAGCTCGTCGAACTCCGCCGCGCCCCCCACGCCGGGCGGTGGGTCCTGTCGGCGCACCGGGTGGTGGAGAGCGAAGGGGGGAAGCTCTGGCAGGAGCAGTGCTGGACGAGCGACGACCGCGGCAGGACGTGGACGGGTCCGCACACCATCGCCGCCGTCGAGGGCCTCAAGCTGTGCGAGGGCAGCGTGGTGGAACTGCCCGACGGGGAGTTGGCGTGCTTCCTCCGCGAGAACAGCGGGCAGGGGTACGACGCGTACAAGTGCCTCAGCACCGACGGGGGGCACACGTGGTCCGCCCCCGTCCGCTTCCCCCTCCCCGCCTGCCACCGCCCCGTCGCCGGGATGCTGCGGAGCGGGAAGGTGCTCATCACCCACCGCTACATGCAGGGCGGGAAGGGCTGGGTGGGGTACTGGACGCAGAACACCTTCGCGGGGCTCACGGACATCGAGAGCTGCCTCGCCCCCGACCGCAACAGCGCCCACACCCGCATCCTGCCGCTGGACTTCGACCGCTCGCCGCACTCGGACACCGGGTACACCGGATGGGTGCAGTTCGACGACGGGGAGATCTACGTCGTCAACTACATCCTCGACGACGCCCCCAAGGGCCAGATCCGCGGGTACTCGCTGAAGGAGAGCGACTTCCTGTTCGGGACGGCGTGACGGACTGATACGCGTTCCACTTGATTCTCGGGTGGGTGCCGTGGTTTGCGGAGCGCAGCGGAGCAACCACGTCAGACCGACGCTGCCCGAGGATTAACTGGGATGCGTATGAAGGGATCTCACCGCAGAGGTCGCAGAGAGCGCAGAGGGGGAGGAGTTGCTCCTCCTGTCCTTCTCTCTCTGCGCTCTCTGCGTTCTCCGCGGTGAGACAGCACTCCAGGAACGCGCCTCACTGCGCGCGCGGGAGATCCCGCAGGATCTCGAAGGCCGGTTCGGCGTTCGCGCGGGCGGAGTCGACCGCCTTTGCCACCTCGACCCCGCCGAGCGCGCGCGGGGCGACGTTCCGCGCCACGCTCATCGCCCCCGCCACGCCCGCCGCCTCCCCCAGCGCCATGCACGTCTGCTGGATCCGCAGGGACGACTGCGCCACGTGACTCGCCGAGACGCACCGACCCGCCACCAGCAGCCCATCGACGTCCTTCGCCACCAGGCACCCGTAGCGGATATCGAAGCACTCGCCCCCCGCCGCCCGCATCGCCCGCCCCTGGTAGGTGGGATCGTCGTACGCGATCCCCTTGCCCTCGTGCTCGGGGGAGTGGATGTCGATCTCCCACGAGCAGCGGGCGATCCCGTCGGGGTAGCGGGTGAACTCCCACGCGTCGGCGTCGCTCGCCTGCGCCAGCCCATGCACCCGCCGCGATGAGCGGAACCCCAGGTGGGCGGCCGTGTCCACGAGGTACGTGTCCTCCAGACCCGGCTGGGTCTTCTTCCACTGGACGGCGTCCCAGATGCGGCGGCGGGCCTCGCGTTCGGCGTCGCTGCAGGACCAGGGGTCCAGCGGGTCCACGCGGAGCAGGCGGAGCATGCTGAAGCGTTCGGTCATCCTTCGCCCGAACGTCCGCCCAAAGCCCGCGTCGCACCGCCCGGGGACGGCGCCTGGGGGCACGGGGACGTTGCCCGTCCGCCAGACCTTCCCCACGCCCATCGCCCAGGGTTTTCCCGCGTGCCCGCAGTCGAAGCCCGCCCCCGCACCGGCGGCGAGGCAGGCGTCCCCGGTGGCGTCGATGAAGCAGCGGGCGAGGACGGCCCGGCGGCCGGCGCGGGTCTCCAGGACGGCCGCCCGGAGCACACCGTCCTCCACGATCCCCGCCACGGCGTGGGCGTGGTGGAGGATCTTCGCCCCGGCCTGGCTCACCAGGGCGTCCCAGGCGTACTTGACGAGTTCGGGGTCCACGGATCCGACGATCCATTCCCAGGCGTGCTTGGGTTCGCGGGAGAGGTCGCTGATCCCGCCGATCCGCTGCAGTTCCCTCGCCCAGTCGTGCCACACGCCCTGAAAGTCCCTCCCGTTGGTGCTCAGGATGGGCGAGACGAGCTGCGTGACGGGGGCGCCCCCGAGGTATCCCTCGCGTTCGACGAGGAGCGTGCTCGCCCCGGTGCGGGCGGCGGCGACGGCGGCGGCGGCCCCGGCGGGCCCGCCCCCGCAGACCACCACGTCAAAGGTCCCCAGCACGGGCAGTTCCCGCGCGGGCTCGCGAATCATCTCCGGTTGCGTCATGGTTGCGTCCTTCTAGCGTCTGGCGTCCGTTGGCGTTGGCGTTGGCGTTGGCGTCTCGGCGTTGGCGTTGGCGTAGGCGTTGGCGTAGGGCGTGCAAGCGTCGTAGCGAAGCGGAGACGCTTGCGCGCGGGATCGAGCCTCCGCACCGGGCAAGCCGCATCCCGCGCGCAGCCGGCTGCGCTCCGCTCCGCCGCCTGCGCGCCCTACCGGTGCGGCGTCCGTTGGCGACAGTCTCCCCTGCTCGCCCCGTCCCGTCCAGTCCGAACAGGAAAAGGGGACTGGCTCCGCCGCTGTTTGGCGGTGCCTGTCCCCTTTTCCTGACGATCCACGCGCGAAGAGCCATTCCCCCCAATCCGAAGCGATATCCGTTCACGGGAGTGCGGGCGATGCGCCCCGCGCCGCCTCGACGCACGCGCTCGGGGCGTCGGGACGCCTCCGCGTCATCGCCATGGGAGCCCCCCCCTTTCGCGGCGGCGATTGCGCGCGGGGCGAGGCTTGCGGCCATCGACATCCGGGGCGGGGGCATGGTATACTTCGGGAGGGTACGGGGCGCGATCCGCACCGATACCTCTGAAGGTGAACGCCATGACCCTCAAGGTGATCCTGATCGAATCGGAAGACGGCTACGCCGCCAGTTGCCCCGTTCTCCGCGGCTGCCACTCCCAGGGGCGGACCCAGGAGGAGGCCTTGGAGAACATCCGCATCGCCATCCGCGAATGGCTCGACGCGGAGGCCGACGAGCACGCCCAACTCAACATCATCGAGATGGGTAACTGTTCACGGGGTGCCACCCTCAAGCGGCGTTGTTTGCCGCTTGGGGGTGCTTCGGTCTGACAGGCTCAACACCCCCAAGCCGCAAACAGCATGCGGCTTGAGGGTGGCACCCGTTCCCAGCGTCCCGTGAACGGTTACTGAGATCGAAGTGACCGTCTGACCCCTGCCGAAGATACCGGGAGTCAGCTCGGTTCAGGCCGTGCGAGCACTAGGGAAAGCGGGGTTTGTCGTACTCCGCGAGGGCAAACCCACCATCATGTCCAACGGGATCGTTCGCCTGACCCTCCCCCGTGCCAACCCGATCAACCCTACACGATGGGATCCATCGCCGCCGACGCCGGCCTAACGCCCTTGGAGTTCAAGGACCTGCTGTGACCCGGGCGCGCCGGCACGGGACGTTGAAGCGCGTGCGACGGGGGTCTCCTGACCTCGTTGTTCTACACATCTCGACGGACCGATCCTTGCGGGAGGGTCCCCGGGCTCGCGGCGGCATGTGGAGTGCGGCGGTTCAC
>JAWLCQ010000166.1:0-10363 GCA_041687095.1 Phycisphaerae bacterium
AGCGTCCCTGCCGGGACGCACGGAGACGCGTCCCTGCCGGGACGGCTGGAAGCGCGTCCCTGCCGCCCCACGAGGTCCGAGATGTGTAGAACAACGAGGTCTCCTGACCCCCGGCGTCCGGGAGGGGCGAGGGGTGCCTCCGCGTCAGCGCCGTTGGAGCGCCCCCTTCGCGGCGGCCCTTCTATTGGCTATCAGCCATACGCTTTCAGCTATCAGCTATCAGCCGACAGGCTCAGGACAGGTCCCCGCCGCGACCGAAGCGCCGCCGTAACGCTGTCGCGGAAGCGCTCCGAGCGTTCCCGGACGCGGCGGGTCAGGAGACCCGCCGCGCACGTCTCCAGGGTCGGTCTGGCACTTGAGCGTGGACGCTGCACTACGACGTTGCGACGTCGATCAGCCCGCGTATCCCCCCGGATTCGCCCGATGCCACGCCCACGCATGCTGGACGATCTGCTTAAGCTCGGGGAACCGCGGGGTCCAGCCGAGTTCGCGCATCGCCCGCTCCGACGACGCCACGAGGCGCGGGGGGTCCCCGGGGCGGCGGGGGGCGACGAGGGCGGGGATGGGGTGTCCGGTGACGGCGCGGCAGGTCTCGATGACCTCGCGGACGCTGAACCCCTCCCCGTTTCCGATGTTGTACACCTTGCACGCCCCGCTTTCGGCGGCGGGGAGGGCGAGGACGTGGGCGGCGGCGAGGTCGCAGACGTGGATGTAGTCGCGGATGCACGTCCCGTCGGGCGTGTCGTAGTCCTCCCCGAAGATCTTCACGCTCTCGCGCCGGCCCAGGGGGACCTGGAGGATGAGGGGGATGAGGTGCGTCTCGGGGTCGTGGGACTCCCCGATGTCCCCGGCGGGATCGGCCCCGGCGACGTTGAAGTAGCGGAGCGCCACCGCGCCCAGCCCGTACGCCTGCGCGTACGCCCGCAGCATGAACTCCACGCACAGCTTGCTGGACCCGTAGGGGTTGATCGGGTCGAGGCGGTCGGCCTCCTCGATGGGCGTGCGCTCGGGCACCCCGTAGACGGCGGCGGTCGAGCTGAACACGATCCGCCCCACACCGCAGTCGCGCATGGCGTCCAGGAGCGTGAGCCCGATGATGGTGTTGTTGTGGAAGTACTTGTCGGGGTGGGTGACGGACTCCCCGGCCTCGATGAAGGCGGCGAGGTGGATGACGGCGTCGATGGCGTATTCGCGGAAGGCGTTTCGCAGGGCGTCCCCGTCGGCGACGTCGGCGACGACGAGTTCGCACTCCAGGGCATCCGCGTGCCCGTGGCAGAGGTTGTCGTACACCACGCACACATGCCCCGCCGCCTCCAGCGCGCGGACCACGTGCGACCCGATATACCCCGCCCCGCCGGTCAGAAGAACGTTCATGGAAACTCTCCGTAGCTGAAGACCGCCCGCAGAGGAAACCTGCTCGGCAGATTGTCTCGCGTGAGGGCACGGATTATAGTGACACACGCGCCCCACCGCAATTCGCCGGTGCGGCGCTTGCGGGCGCTTGCCGGCGCTTGCCGGCGCTTGCCGGCGCTTGCCGGCGCTTGCGGGTGCGGCGGGCCTTTGGACTGCGGCGGTTCACCGCCGCTTTTCGCACGAGCCGCGTCGTAGGTGTGCCTCGCCTCTGCCAGACGGCCTTGCCCGGAGAGGATCCCTGGGCCTGTTCGGCCGCCAGGGGTTGCGTGTGCGGAAGGAATCTTCCGTTGGGTGTTCGGGCGTTGTGTGCAAAGCGGCGGTGAACCGCCGCAGTCCAAAGCGCCCACGCCCGGCGGCGATGGGCGAGAAGGCGAAGGCTTCAGCGAAAAAGGGAGGCACGACATGAAGCGCGTGATTCTGGTGGCGGCGGTGGTGATCGGGGTCCTGTTGGCGGCGGGAGTCCTCTACTACATGAGGATACAAGCCCCCACGCCGGCCCCCGCCCTGGTGTTCGCGAAGGACACCACGTTCATTACCGAACCGCTCCGCCCTGATGGAACCCCCGACTACGTGGCGTACCTCAACCGCGAGTCCTCGCAGGGCGTCACGGCCGACAACAACGCTGCCGTCCTGCTCGTGAAGGCCCTGGGCCCGGAGTTCCTGAACAACACGGTTCGCGAAGAGCTGCTCCGCCACCTGGGGCTGACGAAAGAGATTGCGGATATCCAAACCCTGGAACTGCTGAGGGATCACCTCACCGTCAAGGCGGCCGAGCGGGGCGAAGGCGAACTGACACTCGACGCATGGGAGCAGATCGAGAAGGAGGCCCTGGAGGGTCCGTGGGCTCCGGAGGCGTTCCCGGACATCGACGCATGGATCACCGCCAACGAGGGCGCGCTGGACACGCTCCTCGCCGCGTCGAAGCAGACCCACTACTATTTGCCTCTTCTCAATCGGGCCCCTGACAGCCCGATGATCTCCCCTGCCCTTCCCCGGTACGTCGCGCTGCGGTCGGCGATGCGGACACTGGGCATGCGGGCCAATCGCTCCATCGCCTCCGGGCAACCAGCCCGCGCGGTCGAGGACCTCCTGGCGTGGCAGCGATTGGCCTGCCTGCTTGGCCAGTGCCCCATGATGGACGAGAGCTATGTTGCGATGTGCCTGCAGCGGGAGGGGGCGGAGCAGATCTCCCGCTTGGCGGTGGGGGGTCATCTGCCCGCTGAGCAGTCCCGCGCCCTGCTGGCGAAATTGAACAAGCTGCCTTCGCTCCTGCCCATCGCTGACATTGTCGGACGCGGGAAACGCATGAGCACGCTAAGCGCCTGCTTCCAGTGCGCCCAAGCAGGACTCGAGCCCTCGCTCGGAGTTTCAGAACTCGCGGGGCAGGACTCAGAGGTGGATTGGAACGTGCTGCTCCGCATGGTGAACTCCCAGTTCGATCGCATGGAGGCGGCAATGCGGAGCCCGGATGCCCGCACGAGACGCGAACAGCAGAAGCGCGCGCAGGAGGGGCTGGAGACGCTCGTCACGTCCAGCCCGGCCGCCGGGGGGCTACGGGGAAAACTCAGGGCCTTCCTGATGGGATCGGCCGGCCGCAGGGAGGAGGTCAGCCGTTGCGTCGCGCTGCTGATCCTGTCAATCTACATGCCCGGTCTGGATCGGGCATCGGACCTGCACGACCTGTCGCAGGCTCTTCTCGACCAGGCGCGCCTGGCGTTGGCGCTGGAGGTGTGGCGGGAGGAGCACGGGGAGTATCCGGAGACGCTGTCGGTTCTGGCGCCCCAGCTCGTGCCGGAGGTCCCCAGCGACGCCCTCAGCGGCGAACCGTTCCGCTACACGCGAACGCAGGACGGGTACGTGCTCTACGGTCTGGGGATGGACCTGGACGACGACGGCGGGACGCCCGAGCGCATGACCGATGAGGGCGATGACGGCGACATGGTCCTCCGCGTCGAGAACCGCCCGTCGAGAACGATGCCGTGAGGGACGGTGCGGGAGTGGATGGAAGTCGGCCCATTCGCAAAACCACGCGGTTTCGTCGTCGGTAGCCGGTGTCGAGTTGTGCATGCGAGTGAGCCAGAGTACAGTGAAACGCGCGCCCGGTGGCGATGGGCGAGAACGCGTAGACTTCAGCGACAAGAACAGGGGTAACGACACATGCGACGCACCTGGCGATGGATGACACTTTCGGTGGTACTGGCGATTGCCTGCTCCTCGCTGTCCCTCGGCGAGGGCAACAGCGAGCCCCCCAAGCCCGCCGAGGGCCTCACGCTCGCGCGGGACACCACCGTCGTCACCCAACTGCTCCTGCCCGACGGAACGCCCGACTACGTGGACTACGTCAACCGCAAAGCCGCCCGCGGGGTGACCCCCGACACCAACGCGGCCGTGCTGCTGCTCCAGGCCCTGGGGCCGGAGATCATCCCCCCGGCCGTCCTCGACGAAAGCCTCCGCCGCCTGGGCCTGGACGGCGTGCCCGAAGGCAAGCGGTTCCAGACGTTGGAGGCCTTCCTGACCGCCCGCGGGGGCGGACGAGACGCCCAGGCCCTCGCCGACCTCGCCGCCAAGCAGAGCGACCGGGCGATCCTCGGCCCGTGGAAGCCCACGGACCTGCCCGACCTGCACGCGTGGCTGCAGGCAAACCAGGAACCCCTGGACGCGCTGGCGGCGGGGTCCAAGCGGCCGCGGTACTACCTGCCGCTGCTCGCCGCGGACCCGGCCATGTCGCTGGCGGGCGAGACCCCCACAAAGCCATGGCTGGGGCTTCGCGCGGCGGTGGAGGCACTGATGGCGCGGTCCAACCGCTCCTTCGCCGCCGGTGAGACGGCCAAGGGCGTGGAGGACCTGCTGACAGGGCTGCGGATGGCGGTCCTGGTCGCCCAAGGCCCGTCCCTGGTGGAGCAGATGGTGGGAACCTCGGTGCAGCGAACTGTGGCCGAGCAGGTCTCTGGCCTGGCGGCCGCGGGGCTGCTGACGGCGGAGCAGGCGAAGGGGCTGCTGGCGGGGATGAACGCCCTGCCGCCGCCGCCCTCGCCAGTGAAAGCGGTGGATGGAACGGAGCGGCTGAGGGTCCTCAGCCAGATTCTCTTCTGCCGGCGCGTGGGGCTGGGACCGGGCGGGGACTGGCTGCAGAGTTCCCTGGATGACCCCACACTTCCCCCGCCCCCGTCCGAGGCCCGGCCGGACCTGTCCATCGACTGGAACCTGATCCTTCGCACGATGAACGGATGGTTCGACCAGCAGGTGCAGGCGATGAGCGTGGAAGACCCCGTCGAGCGGCGAGGGAAGGTGGACAGGTGCATCGAGGAATACTGGAAGCTCAAGAAGTCCGTCGCCGACACCTGCCAGCCACTGGGGGAGGCGGGACTCGCGAAGCTCCTCGGCCACACGGACACTCCTCGCTCGCTCGACGAGAACAAGCTCCTCGCCGACATGGTCGTCGCGATGTTGTACCCCATATTGTACCCCCCTCTGGAGAAGACGGTCGCCCACCACGGCTCGGCCCGGGCGGCCTTCGAGCTGGCCCGCGTGACGTTGGCGCTGGAACTGTGGCGGGCAGCGCACAAGGAATACCCCGCAGACCTCTCCGTTCTCGCTCCGGGGCTCCTGCCCGCCGTGCCCGCGGACCCGTTCAGCGGTCAGCCCTTCCGCTACCGCCGCGTCAAAGCGGGGTACGCGCTCTACAGCCTCGGGGCGGACTTGGACGATGACGGCGGGAACCGGGAGAAGAAACGCGGCAAAACCGTCGACGGGGACATCGTCATTGAGGGCGACGGGGGGTAGGAACCCCAATCCGCTCCACGTCCGCGGGATCTCCGCGCGAATGCCAGAAGGCAAGCCCCCGGTCAGACCGCCGGCGAGGTCCAAGACGCATTCCGGGCAACTCGCAGGCAGTGTCGGTTGGACGTGGTTGCTGCGCTTCGCTCCGCAAACCACGGCACCCGCACTACCCACTCCACACCACAGGGCAAGCCCCGCTCAGATCGCGAGCAGGATCCAATCGGGGCTTGCCTTTTTGGCGTCCGCTGGAGTTCGCCTTCTCTCCCTCCTGGAGGTCGAAGCGCGCCCGACCGTTGCATTTTGCCCGCCGCGCGCATAGGATGCGCGGCCTGCAACCACAGACCCACAAGACCGGAAAGGCTTCCACCATGGCCGACAAGGTGCGGATCGGGATCATCGGGCTCGGGGCCATCGGGACCGTGCACGCCAACGCCCTGCACGCGAACCCCGAGGCGGAGATCACGGCCGTCTGCGACGTGGACGAGAAGAAGCGCGACGACGCCGTCGCCCGCTTCGCCGCCAAGCACGCCTTCGGCGACTACAAGGAGCTGGTACACGCCGACCTCGACGCGGTCCTGGTCTGCGTGGGCAACGCCCTGCACCGCGACGTCGCCGTCGCCGCCCTCCAGGCGGGCAAGCACGTGTTCCTCGAAAAGCCCATGGCGCTGCACGCCCGCGAGGCCCAGGACATCCTCGACGCCCGCAACGCCGCAGGGAAGATGCTGCAGATGGGCATGGTCTGGCGGCAGGCGCCGGAGGCCCAGGTCATCCGCGACTACGTCACGGGCGGGCACTTCGGGCAGATCTACCACATGCGCTGCGTCATGGTCCGCCGCCGCGGGATCCCCGGGCTCGGGGGCTGGTTCACCACCCGCAGCGCCTCGGGCGGGGGGCCGATGATCGACCTGGGCGTGCACTGGTTCGACATCGCCATGTGGATGAGCGGGCACTGGGACCCCACGTGCGTCTCGGCGAAGACGTACGCGAAGTTCGGGCCCCGCATGGGCGAGTACCGCTACGTCGGGATGTGGGCCGGCCCGCCCAAGCTCGACGGGACCTTCGACGTCGAGGACTACTCCACCGGGTTCGTCCGCTACGCCGACCACGCCACCATGAGCTTCGAGATCGCCTGGGCCGCCAACGCCAACGACGAGTCCTACGTCGACATCCTCGGGGAGCACGGGGGCGTGCGGGTCTTCGACGGAAAGCCCCTGCAGATCCTCACCGAATCCAACGGCCGCGTCGCCGACGTGTGGCCCAAGTTCAACACCAACGTCAACCGCTTCGAGTCCCAGATGCAGGCCTTCCTCCGCGCCGTCCGCGGGGAAGCCCCCCCCGCCGCCACCGCCGAAGAGGGCGTCACCGTCATGAAACTCATCGACGCCATCTACGAGTCCAGCAAGCAGGACAAGGAAGTGCTGATCTGACAGGGGCAGGCGGGCTGCATTTTCGATTTGCGACTTTCGATTTTCGATTCGGCGGACGCCTCCCTCAACACGCCCGGACAACGGGGGTGGGGAGGCCTCGTTGCTCTGCACATCTCGCACGCGCCTGCACCGGGCTCTTCTGACCCGCCCCACACACATGCGCCGGGGGTCTCCTGACCCCCGGCGTCCGGGAGGGGCGAGCAGCGCCTCCGCGGCAGCGCCGTTGGAGCGCCCCCTTCGCGGCGGCGGCCGCCGCGACCGAAGCGCCGCCATCACGCTGTCGCGGAGGCGCTCCGCTCGTTCCGGGACGTTGGGGGTCAGGAGACCCCCAACGCACGCGCTCGGGGCGCCGCACGCGCTCGGGGCATCGCACGCGCTCGGGGCGCCGTACGCGCTTGAGGCTTCGGGACGCCGAGATGTGCAGAACAATGAGGTACGGAGGCCTCCGTCGCCTACATATGCGCGTGGGGCATAGCGTTCTCCGCTCCACTGCCCCCCACCGCGCCCCGCCCCCCACGCCATACAATGAAGGTGTCATTCGATCCCGGGGTCCCTCACCGTGAAGGAGTTCCGCCATGATGCGAACCATTCCGCTTGCGTGCGTCCTGCTCACTGTCGCCGTGCTCACCGGCCCTCTGCACTCCGCCGAGGACGCCAACTGCTGCCCGCGGGTCCCGACGCTCACCGTCTCGGGGCAGGCGGAGGTCCGCTCCGCTCCCGACCTCGCGCGCCTCCGCCTGGGCGCCACCGCCCAGAGCGAAAACGCCTCCGATGCCCAGCAGCGGGTCGCGGAGATCATGCAGAAGGCCATCGCGGCCGTCCGCGAACTCGGCGTGCCCGAGGCGGACCTCCAGACCGCCTCCCTGCAACTGCACCCCGTCTACTCCCAACCGCCCCCCGAGCCCCGCAACCAGCCCTACGAGCCCAAGATCGTCGGGTACCGCGCGAGCAACGTGGTCTCCGTGCGGCTGACGGACCTGTCGAAGGTCGGGGACGTCATCGACGCCGCCGTCACCGCCGGAGCCAACGAGCTGCAGGAGCTGTCGTTCGAGCTCGAGGACGAGACGGCCGCGAGGCAGGAGGCGCTCCGCCGCGCCGTCGCCTCCGCCCGCGCCAAGGCCCAGACCATCGCGGAGGCGATGAACGTGCAGCTCGCGGGGGTGCTCGACGTCCGCGAGGGCGGGGTGAGTGTGCAGCCGGTCGAGCGTCTCGGCCGCCAGCGCCTCTACGCCGCCGAGATGGACGCCTCCACCCCCGTCCAGCCCGGACAGGTCACGGTGAGCGCGTCGGTGACGATCGAGTACCGCATCGGGGAGGAGCAGGTGCAGGAGTAGGGCCGGGTGATAGGTTTCTAGTTGGCGGGTTGGCTGGTTAACTGATTGATGGATCATCGTTTACCTTCAGTCAATGGATCCATGGAACCCGCGTCCTCGTTGGGCGCCCCGGAAAGCCCAGTCGGGGTGGGACGCTTGTAGCCCGCAGTCTGTCGAGCCTATCTATAAAGCATACAAAAGGTTACACGCGGACAATGCCCACGGGGCGCAGTGGGCCCCGTGGGACGGCGTCGGCAGACACTGGGCGTGGGATTCGTCTATGGGCTCTGGGCAGGAATGTGTCAGGTCTCTCGGATAATTGCAGACCGCACAGCCGGTTAAGGCCGACCCACGGGGCGGACAGCGCCCCGTGGGCATTGTCCGGTGCGCATGGCTGTCGTGGCGCAGGAACGTGGGGGGACCCTCGGAGCTGCAACAGGAACTAACCGCGGATCCCTAAACCAGTTAACCTGTCAGCATCCTTCGCTGCAGCGCCTTGGAGTCCTCCCCATCGCCAAGTCCCCGATGGTCGCCGGGGCGGGGTCGAACGCCCCGACCTCGACGAGGCCCATGCGGGCGACGGGGGTCAGCGGCAGCCGTCCGTCCAGGCCGCCCTCGACCAGCGCGCGGGCGACGGTGGCGGCGGTGCGGCGGAGGAGCGCCGGGTCGGCCGACAGGGCCTCAGGGCCGAACAGCAGGTTCACCGTCCCCGCGGGCGTGACCTCCCCCGAGAGGGCGAGGCCGGACTCCGGGGGCAGGGCGAGTTCGTAGTGGTACGCCCGCTGCCCGTCGACGAAGTTGGGCTCGACGTTCAACAGCAGCGCCTCCCCCGCCAGGGCCCCCTTGAGCAGCAGCCCCCCGGCGGCGGTGACGGCGCGGCGGGAGGTGAGGGCGCGCAACGCCTCGCACCCCGCCGCCCACGGCACGGGCGTGCGGTTGAGGAGCATCGTTGAGAGCGGCGGGGAAGGGCTCTGCTCGTTCTGGAGCACCTGTCACCTCGGAGTCATCCGGTCATCGCAACGGTCTGCGGAGCGTCCGGAGAGGGACGCACGCGGGAATCCAGCGGATCCCACCGACGCAGTCGGTGGGCTTGGGCAAGACGCGAGCCTACCCCGCTTCGGCCGCGGGGGCGGGTTCTTCGGGTTTGGGGCGGGCGGGCTTGGCGTACTTGGGGACTTCGGGTTCGGGGACGGTCTGGAGGAGGCGGCGGACGATCTCGACGGAGTCGACGCCCTCGGCGCCGGCGGCGAAGTTGCAGCCGATGCGGTGGCGGAGGACGGGGACGGCGACGCGGCGGATGTCCTGGAGGGAGACGGTGTAGCGGCCCTCCATGGCGGCGAAGGCCTTTCCGCCCATGATGAGGTACTGTCCGGCGCGGGGCCCGGCGCCCCAGTCGACCATCTGCTTGACGAAGTCGGGGGCCGACGGGTCCTTCGGCCGCGTGGCGCGGACGAGGTGGGTGACGTACTTGATGACGTACTCGCTGACGGGGATGGACGCCACCAGCCGCTGCATGTTGAGGATCTGCCGCCCGTTGAGCAGGACGGAGAGCTGGGGGGTCTTGCCCGCGGTGGTCTCGGCGAGGATGCGTTCCTCCTCGGTCTGGGAGGGGTAGTCCACGAAGATGTTGAACATGAAGCGGTCGAGCTGGGCCTCGGGCAGGGGGTAGGTGCCCTCCTGCTCGATGGGGTTCTGGGTGGCGATGACGAAGAACGGTTCGGGCAGGGGGTAGGTGGTCTGCCCGGCGGTGACCTCGCGTTCCTGCATGGCCTGGAGCATGGAGGCCTGGGTTTTGGGGGGCGTGCGGTTGATCTCGTCGGCGAGGATGATGTGGGCGAAGATGGGGCCCTGGACAAAGCGGAACTCGCGGCGCCCGGCCTCGGGCTCGTCGATGACGTTCGTCCCGGTGATGTCCGAGGGCATCAGGTCGGGGGTGAACTGGATGCGTCTGAAGGACAGGTCCATGACCTTGGCGAGCGAGGAGACCATCATCGTCTTGGCGAGCCCCGGGACGCCCACGAGCAGGCAGTGCCCGCGGGCGATGATGGCGGCGAACATCTGGTCGAGGACCTCGCGCTGGCCGATGATGGCCTTGCCCAGCTCGCGGGCGAGGACCTGGCGGCTCTTGGCAAACTGCTCGATGACGGCTTCGAAGGTTTCCTTGGCCATGGTCCGCTCCCGGAAGTTGCCGGGGCCATCGCCACCTCGCCGTCGCGGGTGCCACGGCTGCGCTGTGTGCAGCCGTGCTCGTACGCGTGTGCGGCGGAACCCGGGTTCTGCGAACCCGTGGCGCCCGGCGAACCGGACGTTGCGATGGCCCTGCGGAAGTTGCTTTCCCAGGCGCCTCGGGACTGCTACCATGAGGCGCGCGGGCGTGGGTCCATCCCGCCCGCAGGGGCATGATACGCGATGCACTCACGCAGGCACAAT
>JAWLCQ010000167.1:0-10331 GCA_041687095.1 Phycisphaerae bacterium
AGCTTACAAGCCTTCGCTCCGCCCGGACAAGCCGGACGGGGGCGGGATACGATCGGGAGGCCGCGGATCGAGGGCGCGGGATGCGGCGCGGGGATGTGTGGAACAACGAGGTCAGGAGACCCCGGCGCAAGAGGTGGGGGTCGGGGACCCGCAACGCAGAGGCGCGGCGCCGGTTCCTCGGTCCTTGGTTCCCGGCTGCTGGCTCGTGCCCAGTCCTGACTTCCGGTTGTCGCCTGACCGTTCTCGTCTTCCGGGCGCCCCCTCACCGCCTCGCTGCGCTCGGCACCTCTCCCCCGGGGGAGAGGGGTTTCCGTCTTCGCCTCCGGCTACGACGCGGCAAGCCCGGTTCCTGATCCCCGGGTTCCTGGTTCCTGGCTTGCTTGCGCTTCGGAAAAGGGGACAGGCACCTGCGCGGCGAACGACGTGCCGCTCCGGAGCCCGTCGCCTTTTCCCAGTTCCTGGTTCCTGGCTCCCGGTTCCTGGTTCCCGGTTTCTGGTCTCCGGCGCCCGGTCTACTCGCGGCCGGCGAGGGCGTCGGCCTTGAGGGCGTTGGCGATGCGGTCGATGCGGTAGTCGGCCTCGCCGCCTTCGAGGGAGAGCGTCACGATGTCGCCGGGGACCTTGCCCATGAGGGTCTGGCCAAGGGTGGTCTTGTAGCTGTAGACGCGGTTCTCGATGTCGCTGTCCCACACGCCGAGGAACGTGACGTCCAGGGTGGTGCCGGTGTCGATCCGCTGGAGGGTCACGCGGCAGCCGACGCTGACGGCGTCGGTGGAGATCTCGTCGGGGTGCAGGAGGCGGGCCTTGGTGAGTTCGTCCTGGAGTTTGGCCTGGCGGCCCTGGAGCATGGTGCGTTCCTCGATGGCGAACTTCCACTCGCTGTTCTCGCTGAGGTCCCCGAGGGCGGCGGCGGCGCCGATGGCGCGGGAGTTGGCGGGGAGCTTGAACTCGACGAGTTCCTTGAGTTCGGCCTCTTTGGCCTGGTAGCCGGCCTCGGTGGTCCAGAGGATGTTCTCATCGGCCCAGGTGGCGACGCGTTCCTTGAGGAACAGGCGGTAGAAGCGGTCGCGGATGAGGGTGAGCATCTGCTCGCGGAGGGCGGCGGTGATCCCGTCGTTGCGTTCGATGCGGCGTTTGAGGGTGGCGGCGAGGGGTTCCTCGATGGATTCGAGGACCTCGCGGAAGCCCTCCAGGTTGCCCAGGGCGGAGCGGATCTGGCGGCAGAGTTCGCGCTTGCGGTCGTGGGAGTAGTGGTAGTCGCGGTGCATGTCCTCCATGGCGGCGAGGAGGCGGGAGAACTGGTCCATGCGCGAGGGCAGTTGGGTGGGCGGGGTCTGGGGGCCCTTCCACAGCCAGATGAGGATCTGCACGTGCTCGCGGGGCTGGACGAGGGCGTCGGCGACGGCGGCGTCGAGGTCCTCCTGGCGCCCGCGGGCGGCGAGACGGGCGGCGAGGTCGTCGATGACGCGGGCGTCGGCGAGGCCCAGGAGGCGGCGGAGGAGGTCGGGGGCGTCCTCGCGCTGTTCCAGGACGGCCATCGCGCGGTCCCACAGGTCGGTGGTGCTCAGTTCGGCGAGGGCGGCGGCGGGGTCCTCGGCGGATTTCAGGACGTCCCCGGCCGCCGGGGGGCCCTTCTGCGGTTCCGGGGCGCCGCTTTCGAGGGCGGCGTCGATGGCAAGGACGGCCTTGAGGGACTCGGAGACCCAGGACGTGCGGAACTGGCGGGCCTGGTCGGCGAGGGCGTCCATGAGGGGCTGGGCGAAGGCGGGGTCGTAGGTCGCCCCGCGCTGCTGGGTCTCGCGGGCGTAGCGGCGGAGCAGGTCGAGGCGCTCCATGGGAAGCTTGGCGGCGTCGACCTCGGGGGCGAGTTCCTCCTCGAGCGTCCGCCCGTGGGGGTGCCACGAGATGATCACGGGGTTGCGGCCCTCGAGGGAGAGGGTGTCGGTCTTCTTGGAGGCGGTGCGGGCGCGGGACCACCACTTGCTCCACTGGGCGGGGGAGAGCACGTCGGGGACGAGGCGGTCCTTGAGGGTGTTGGAGTCCACCTCCCCGCCGTGGGAGCGGCAGACCCCGATGAGGACGGCGGCGGGGTCGTTGTCGAGGAGGGCGGCGAGTTCGTCGCGCCGGTGCTGGTAGAGGACGCGGAAGTCATCGGGGGCGACGGGGTCGTACTCGGCCGCGAGCTTCTTGGGCTCGAGGTGGATCTCGTAGCTGTCGGCGTCGATGAGGAGGTACTCGCCCATGAGGGCGTCGAACCCCTGGACGCGGAAGACGTTGTGCTCGTAGCGGTTGGCGACGTAGCTCTCGGGGGTCACGCGGAGGCAGACGTCGAGGGTCTGCAGCGCCCCGCGGATGCCCTGGCCCATGGCGAGGCCCGAGGACTGGAGGATCTGGTCGAAGTGCTCGTGCTGCCCGTGCACCTGGCGGTAGAGTTCGACGGCCTTCTCGCGCAGGACCGTGCTGTCGGGGACGACGGAGACGACCGCGCGGGCGAGGGGCAGGCCGTGGGCCGGCTCGCCCGGGTCGAGGCGCTCCTCCAGGAGCGACCAGGCGAGCGTCTCGGCGAGTTCGTGGTGCTCGGCGGCGACGAGGGCCTCGAGCACGGCGAGGAACTGCTCGAGCGGAGCCTTCTGCTCGACGCCCTGTACCCAGAGCGCCTCGACTTCGGCCAGGTCCTTGGCGTGAATCCGGTCCTTCATCCGCAGTATATTCATGTTGTCAATTCTCCCAGGGTCATGAAAGAGGCATTGTCGCATATCGGACCCCTGCAAGGCAATGGGTCGGCGGGCGAAGGGGGGCAGGATTTCGGTTTTCGGCTCTCGACCGGCGGGGGCGCGGCGGCGGGCGGTTGTGAAACCGGGTCCGGGACGCTACAACTGTGCCAATGGGACTACCGATTATCGCCATCGTGGGCCGGCCCAACGTGGGCAAGAGTTCGTTGCTGAACGCCCTGGCGGGGCGGCGGATCGCCATTGTCGATCCGACCCCCGGGGTCACGCGCGACCGCCTCTCCGTCCCCATCGCCCTGCCCGGGCGGGACGACGACGCCGACACCCCCCGCGGGTACGCCGAACTCATCGACACCGGGGGGATGGGCATCGAGGACGTCGACCGCCTCACCGACCACGTCGAGGCGCAGATCGGCTTTGCGCTGGCGAAGGCGACGGTCATCCTGTTCGTCGTCGACGCCCGCGAGGGCATCCTGCCGCTGGACCGCGAGGTCGCCCAGCGGCTGCGGCGGACGGACACGCCCGTGATCCTCGTCGCCAACAAGATCGACCAGGCCCACCTCGCCACCGAGAGCGGGGAGTTCTTCCGCCTGGGCTTCGGGGAGCCCGTCCGCATCTCGGCCGCCCACGTGACGGGCCTCGCCGACCTCATGGACCTCGTCGTCGAGCGCCTCGGGGAGCGGTCCACCGAGCCCGCGCCCGCCCCGGTGATGCAGTTCGCCATCGTCGGGAAGCGCAACGCGGGCAAGAGCACGTTCATCAACGCCCTGGCGGGCGAGTCCCGCGTCATCGTCTCCGAGGTCCCCGGGACCACCCGCGACAGCGTGGACGTCCAGATCGACATCGGGGGGCGGATCTTCACCGTCATCGACACCGCCGGGGTGCGCAAGCGCAAGAGCTTCTCGGGCGACATCGAGTACTACTCGCACCACCGCGCCATGCGCTCGATCCGCCGCGCCGACGTCGTCGCCCTGATGATCGACGCCTCCGTGCCCATCAGCCAGGTGGACAAGGACCTCGCCGGGGAGATCGCCGCGGAGTTCAAGCCCGTCGTCCTGGTGGTCAACAAGTGGGACCTCGCCCGGGGCGTGGCGGCGGGGGAGGACTACCAAGAGTACTTCGACAAGGTCTTCCCCGAGCTGTCCTTCGCCCCGATCACGCTGACGACGGCGACGCAGGGGACGAACGTCCGCGAGACCATCCGCGTCGCCGAGGAACTCTACCGCCAGTCCCGCACCCGCCTGGGCACGGGCGAGCTGAACACGATGGTCGAGGAGATCCTCACGGAGCGCGGCCCCTCGCACAAGGCCGGCACCAAGCCGCCCCGCCTCTACTACGCCTCGCAGGTCTCCGTCGCCCCCCCCACCATCGCCTGCTTCGTGAACGACCTGGGGAGCTTCGACCAGCGGTATCAGCGGTTCCTCCTCAACCGCCTCCGCGACCGCGTCCCCTTCGCCGAGATCCCCATCCGCCTGCTCTTCCGCCCCCGCGGCAACCGCAAACCCGCCAGACCCCAGGAAGGCTCCCGGGGCTAGGCGCCCCCCCCCACCGCAGATCGAACGTCAGAATCGCCACTTCTCACGCCGGATCAACTCGATGAATCCCACGCAGTGGATCCGCATGGTCCGGCAGACGTCCGGGATCTTTGGACGACGGAGAGTTCCGGTTGCGCCCTCTCCCGTGACAACGGTACACCCATTGACGCGCGCGGTCGCGATGACCCAGGGGTCCGCGAAGCTCTTGCCGGTGCGGGCATCGACGAGCCTGGGGTGGTCATGCATGATCTGCAGCGCGCAGGCCTGCGTGGGCTCATTCAGCGGGAGGAACACGTGCGACCGATCCTTCGCCCAGCGGTGCAGGGCATCTCCTTCCTTCCGCTCCAGTTCGCGAAGAACCTCCTCCGACGAGACCAGGCGATTCTCCTCGATCAGGCAGTCCATGCGTTCCCACAGGGTGGGGAAGAGATCGTTGGGATACCATCGTATCCAGGCATCCAGCAGCGCACTGGTGTCGATGCAGTATTTCAACGCCCTTCCCCGGCCAGAGCGGCATGGCCCTCCAGGAGTGCCTCAAGGGCGGGCAGGTGCTTGAGCCTCGCCCCGAGCAGTTCGGCAAGGTCGCTGCTCGATATCGCCTCGCGATGATACGCATCGATGACCAGGCGGGCAAAGGGCGCCCCTGTCGTGCGCACGATGCGCCGAGGCATCGGAAGGAATCCCCGTTCGGCGGACCTCCGCTCGCCTGCGTACTTCTGCCGTTGCCGGCGGTAAAACGCTTCACTGGTGCGGCCAAGGATAAGCAAGCGGCGCACGATGACCTCTCGGCTGACGTGGAAGTGCTGCGCAAGGCGACGAAGGCTCTCCTCCGACCAGTCCACTGCTCCGGAAACATCTCGGACAAGTTCATGTTCGAGAAGGTCCCGCCGGGGCGCCAGGACTTCTCCGGCAACGACGTTGCTGAACTGCTCTGTCTTCTGTTCGGGGCTGCGCGGATGACGGCTGATCCTCAGGTTGGAGATCGCGCTGGCGCCAAGGAGAAGGTGTACGAACTCGTGCAGAAGCGTGAACACCCGCCCGGTGGGGGAATCCTTGCCGTTCACGGCAATCACCGGAAACGCTCGTTCCGCAAGGGCGACCCCCCGCACCTCCGCCACCTCAACCCCGCTCAAATGCATGACAAGAACGCCCTGATCCTCTATGGCGCTTCTCCAGCCGTTAAACGCGTCGTACTCGCTTCTCCAGCCCTCCCGCGCCGACATGGGCATGTCGAGAATCCGGCACACTCTCTCGGCGACCGCGGGGATCGGTTCTCCAACCCGCACGGTTCCAATGAACTCTGCCGGGCCCGCGGGCGGTGGAACCACAAGGTCAAGCGCCGCCTGCCGCTGGTATTCCACCCGCCGCAACTCCGCAACGAGTTCTGGACTCAAAGCCCGAGGCGCGTCCTGCGGCAGTCGCCGGAAGTCATGCGGCACGTGAAAGCCGAGGTCGCCCGGACGGTTGGGCAGGTAGAACGCCGCCAGAGGTCGGAGGTAGACCTCCGACATCTTACGGGCTTGGTTCACGGTCGGCCGCCGTTCCCCGGACTCCCACTGGAGGAGTCGTTCCACCTTCACCCCGATTCTGTCCGCAGCTTCCTCCGGGTCCATGTTGATGGACTCGCGAGCCCAGACCAGCAAATCCGGATTGACCAACGCTTCCTGCGGCATGGCGGACATGATACCTCGCTGTACCGTAAGGCAGTATAGCTTCTATCGGCAACCGCGGCGATGAAGAATGCGGCATGCGCGACCGGGCCTTCATGATCAGGCGCCTCATCCCCCCACGGGAGCGCGGGAGGAATCGAGGACTCAGTCTCCCCACGCCCCGCACACCACAATCCGGGCGGGAGCCCCATGGCAATGCCGGGCAGGGGCCGGAGCCCATCTGCCCCCTCCCGCTCCCCCCGCTCATAGGATGGGGCGTTGCCCTCTCGTCCACACACGACCCACTGGGGAAAGGAGACCGCCATGCGGGGACCCGCCACGGGCGCACTGGGAATCGCCGTCCTCCTGCTCACCGCCACCGCCGCTGTCGCACAGTACGACATCACGCTGCTGACCGACGAGGCCGACCTGCTGGCCGAACTGACCTTCGACGGGTACACCGGGGACCCCAACTCCTGGTCCGACACCTGGAGCGGGCCCACCTGGGGGGGCACGACGTTCGTCACCACCTCCGTCTCCGTGAGCGAGACCGTCTTCGACTCCGAGGGCGACTTCGCCTCCGGGGACGCCAACGCCGCCCTCGAGGGCACGGTCATCAACGCCGCTCACCGCCTCTCCGCCGTCGCCATCACCAACTGGGGCCGCACCTCCGCGCTCCTGATGCCCGAGCCCCACGCGCGGTCGGAGGTGCGACTGGTCTTCGAGGTGGGCCCCAACCCCGTGCCGCTCGAGGTCGGCGTGGTGCGCGCGGAGGGCCGCGGGGCGTACTCGCTCTACGACCTCACCGCGGACGACTACGTGCTCAACCAGCCCGAGACCGTCGCGGCCCTGGACAGCGTCACACTGCAGCCCTCCCATCAATACCTGCTGCACTTCTACGCGGACATGGCGGGCGACGGGGAGGCGAGGGCGTACGCGGACTTCCACGGCACGATCCCGGAACCGGCGACGGCGACGATGCTGGCCCTGGGGGCGGGGCTGCTGCGGCGACGGCGGTTTCGAGGACCAGGCGGCTGATGCGCATCCCCTTTGATCCATGCGCGGGTACCGTTCACGCCCGTCCGAACCGCAGGAAGGGCGTGAAGGACGGGGCATGTCGGCCCAGGCGAGCTTCCGGTTCCCTCTCCCCACCGACCCCTGTCTCTTTATCACATCTTCGCTGCCCCCTCCCGCCCACGCCGGGCTCGCCCGAAGCGCTCCCGCCCCCTCCCGGGCTTGTCCCGGGGGAGCGAAGGTTTCTAAGCTAGCCGGCGCCCTGCCCCCTCTCCTCCTGCTGTTTCTTCTACTTTCCGCGCCCACCGGCTTCACGCCGGTGGAGCGAAGCTTTCACGCCCTCGGAGCCCGCCTGAGCTTAGAAACCTTCGCTCCACCCGGACAAGCCGGGCGGGGGCGAAAAGAAGCAAGGGAAGAAGAAGTGAAAGTGGAGCGCCGCCGGCTAGCTTAGAAACCTTCGCTCCGCCCGGGCAAGCCGGGCGGGGGCGGCCTGCGTATCCAAGTCTTACGCCATTCGGAGCTGGTGCCGTGGTTTGCGGAGCGCAGCGGAGCAACCACGTCCAGTCGACACTGCCTACGAAGGGCTTGGGATGCGTTTCAGTGCATCGTCTCCACGGTCACCCCATGGCGTCCGAAGCGCAGGAGGATGTACCCGTTCGTCCGCGTGGTGTGGTAGCGGAAGCGGGTGGGGAGGTGGGCGTAGAACTCGCGGGCGGGGCGGGGGGCGCGGGCGGGGGGGCGGGGGTCGTGCATCCCGCTGACGAGGACGACCTCGGGGGCGACGGCGGCGACGAAGTCCGGCAGCGTGTCCATCCAGCCCCCGTGGTGTGGGAGGACCAGCACGTCGCTGCGCAGGGGAGTGGCGGCCGCCAGCAGCCGTCCCTGCGCCAGCGCCTCGGCATCCCCGGGCAGCAGCACGCCGCGCCCGTCGCACACCACCCGCAGGACGAGGGAGGTGTCGTTGACGTCGGCGGATTCGGGCAGATCGGGGGACGGGGCGAGCACCTCCACGCAGGTGCGGTCGTCGAGCGGCACGCGGTCGCCCGCGCGGAGGCGGACCACCTCCACCCCGCCATCCGCCAGCAGGGCCAGGAACGCGCGGTCCGCGTCGGTGGTGTCCCGCTCGACGCGGCCGAAGCGGTCGTTGAGGTACACGCGGCGGAGGCGGCCGGCCTCGATGGCGGGGCGCAGGGCGCTGTAGTGGTCGGTATTGGCGTGGGAGACGAAGGCGACGTCGGGGTGCGGGAGGGAGCGTGCCCGGAGGAACGGGGCCACGATCCGCTCGTACGTCTGCGGGTGGGTCTGCGATCCGGCGTCGAGGAAGCAGCTCGCTCCGGACGGAGCGCGGAGGAGGGCGCACTGGCCGGCCCCGACGTCGAGGAGGTGCAGTTCGGCGTCTGGGGGGGCGGGGGCGGGGAGCTGGGTGTACACCGTCCCCCCCGCCAGCACCACCACGGCTGCGGCGATGAGGGGGCGGGCGAACGGCACGTGCCGCCGCGCCACCACCGCCCCCAGCACCAGGTAGCACCCCAGGGCCCACAGGGGCGGCAGGGGGCGGAGTTCGATGCACAGGTGCGGGAGGTACTCCGTGAGGGCGACGGTGCGCCCGGTGAGGTCGGCCATCGCCGCCGACACCCGCGAGCACTGCCACGCCAGGTTGGGCGCCCCCATCTGCAGTCCCAGCGCCAGATACCCCGGGATCAGCGTGAGCGTCACCAGCGGCAGGAGCAGGAGGCTCAGCCCGGCCGCGTAGGGACTGAAGAGCCCGAAGTGGTACGCCACGAGGGGGACGGAGACGAGGTAGGCGGCGAGACTGGCGGTGACGGAGGCGATGGCGAAGTTGGCGGCGGTGGAGTGGATCCAGCGGCGGACGCGCTCGTCGTCGCGGAAGGCCAGCAGCCCGCGGTGATGCAGGTAGCGTCCGAACAGCCGCCGGCGGAGCGGTTCGTAGAGCACCAGCAGGCCCGCGACGATAGCGAAGCTGAGTTGGAAGCCCGCCTGGAACAGTTGCAGCGGGTCGAGGGCCAGCAGCACCAGGGCGGCGGCGGCGAGGGCGTTGAGGGGGGAGTGGCGGCGGCGGAGCAGGACGGAGAGGCAGACGGCGGCGGCCATGACGGCCGAGCGGAGCAGCGGCGCCCGCGGGCTCGCCGTCAGCACGTACAGCGCCAGCACGCCCAGCACCAGCAGGGCGCAGCGGCGCGGCGGGAGGCCCAGGGCGCGGCACAGCCCGTAGACGAACATCAGGAAGATCCCCAGGTGCATCCCCGAGATGCTCAGCAGATGGGCCGTCCCCCCCCGCACCATCGTACGGTTCAGGGCGTCGATGGCGTCGCTCCGCTGCCCGATCACCAGCGCCGCCACCAGCGAAGCGCCCGGGGCGTCCTCCGCCCCCGGCGTTAGGGCGTCCCGCGCCCCCGTCCGCACCCGCCAGTACCAGCGAACGAGGGGGGGCATGGCGCCCCCGTCGAGCACGGTCACCCCCTCCACCCCGGGCACGGAGAGGCGGACGTAGCGGTGCTGCATGTGCTCGTGGGCCCGCCAGTCGAACTCGCCCGGGTTGTCGGGGCCCTCGAAGCGGCGCAGCCAGGAGCACAGCTCCACCCGCTGCCCCGGGACGAGCGTGCGCAGGGGCTCCTGCACGACCACGCGCGCCTGCCCCCGGGCGGGCAGATACGAACCGTCGCGCCCCCGCACGGACTCGCAGTCCAGGAGGAACTCCGTCCGCGGGGGGCGGTAGTACGCCCACTCCCCGTCGAGCACCGACGAGCGGAGAACCGGGAACGACGCCACCCGCCCCCGCACGGTGGCCAGGATGGGGGCGGGTCCGACGCAGGTGACGATGTCGTCGCGGGCGATGTGCTGGTGCGCGAGGGAGGCATGGACGGCCGCGAGGCCCAGCACCGCCGCCCCGGCAGCCACGCACCCCGCCCCGTGCCACCGCGGCACGGCCGCCAGGATCACCGCCCCCGCCATCCCCAGAGCGGCGAGGAACGCCCACCCCCCCACCGGCAGCTCCAGGTACCGCCCGAGCACGATCCCCACCATCCCCAGCAGCGCGACGGGCACCAGCGGCGCCCGCTGCAGCACGACGCGAGGCGAACCATCCGCAGGGAGTGGGGGTTCCATGGTGGCTGCGGATTGTAGCCCTTCCCCCCACACTCCGACAAGGCTGTACCGGGGCGAAGTAGCCCCCCGGACCCCGGTCGCATCGTGCGGGACATCCACGTCGAGATGTGTAGAACAACGGGGTCAGGAGCCCTCGTTGTTCCACACATCTCGGCGATCCTGCCGGGCGTCGGTCCGAAAGCCCCGACAGGGGCGCGGGACAGTAGCCGGGGGTGGAGCGCAGCGGAACCCCCGGAAGGCGGCTGCGTCCTTCAGAGCCCCGACAGGGGCGAGGGAGC
>JAWLCQ010000168.1:0-10291 GCA_041687095.1 Phycisphaerae bacterium
CCCCTCGGGGAGAGGTCCCCGAGCGCAGCGAGGGGGGTGAGGGGGCGCCTCCCGATCAGCACGCGCATGAATTCGCTACGGCCGTCCCACGGGGCAAACAGCGCCCCGTGGGCATTGTCCTCTCCGAGTTCCTGCGCGTGCTGGTATGGAAGGCCCCCCTCATCTGTCGCTGCGCGACATCTTCTCCCCCGGGGGAGAAGGGTTCCGTCCTCCCGTCAGCGTTTCCGCATCTCCCAATACGCCTCCATGCACGCGTCGGCGTTTTCGATGGGGATGTTGGGCGGGATGTGGTTGCCGACGGCGAAGAAGTACCCGGGGCAGTCCTTGGCGGTGTCCATGCAGCGCTTCACCTCCGCGCGGACCTGCTCCTTCGTCCCGAAGGTCAGGATGCGGCAGTCGGCGTTGCCCATGATGACGTGGGTCTTGCCGTACTTCTTCGCGACCAGCGCCAGGTCGGTGGTGGGTTCGAAGATGAAACCCTGGGCCCCGGCGGCGGCGATGTCGTCGACGTACTCCGTGAAGTTCCCGTCGGAGGTGAAGAGGACCTTCTTGCCCGCGTTGCGGGCGACGTCCCACTGGCGCTGGAGGTTGGGGAAGACGTACTCGCGGTAGAACTCGGGGCTGAAGATCCCCCCCTGCGTCCAGACGAGGTCGTCGTGCGTGTGGTAGACCTCGATCCCGGTGCGGCACCACGCGCGGACGAACGTCAGCAGGTAGTCCGTCCAGCGGTTGAGGACCTGCCCGAACCGCTCCGGGTCCGCCCCCGCGGCCACCAGGAGGTTCTCCCACCCGAAGGCCGCGATGGCGAAGCTGACGACGGACTTGTACGTCCCGCCCGGGATGACGAAGTCCCAGGTCTTGGCCTTGTCCCACCAGGCGGCGTACTTCTCGGTCTGCGCGTCGAGGTCGATGGGCCCGTACTCCGCGACGGGGTCGAGGTTGTAGATGTCCTCGATGTCCTGCCATGGCGACTCGGTGGGCTGGCGGTAGTCGGACCCGTCGGCCTGGAAGACGGCGTGGCCCATGTCGGTCCAGCGGCCGCGGTCCCAGTTGGGCCCGTCGACGGACCAGACGAAGTCGTAGTCGAACAGCTCGGGCCACCCCGCCTCGGGGCGGTTCTGGCGCTTGCGGACCTCGTCCAGCCACGCGGGGTGGGTGATGTACTGCGTGTGGGGCACCTCGGCGGGCGCCTGCAGGTTGAAAGCCGCCATGCCGCGATCGTAGCTCATCGTCTGCTCCTTTGGGTTGGACAGCGCGCGACGATGATACCCATGCGGGCGACAACGGGAAGCGCAAAACGGGAAGCGGAAAACCGAGGAAAGCGCGCGGGCGTGCGCACGGCGCGGGCGTTGGGGGCCTCCTGCCCCCCAACGCCGGCGCGGGACGGCCCAAGCGCGTGGGACGCCTCAAGCGCGGGCGACGCCTCAAGCGCATGCGACGCCCCAATCGCGTGCGTTGGGGGTCTCCTGGCCCCCAACGTCCCGGAACGAGCGAAACGCTTCCGCGATAGCGTTATGGGCGCTTCGGTCGCGGCGGGACGCCTCAAGCGCATGCGACGCCCCAATCGCGTGCGTTGGGGGTCTCCTGACCCCCAACGTCCCGGAACGAGCGAAACGCTTCCGCGATAGCGTCATGGGCGCTTCGGTCGCGACGGAGGCCTGGTCCTGAGCCTGTCGAAGGGCTGGTCCTGAGCGTGTCGGCTGATGCTGAAAGCTGAAAGCTGATAGCTGATTGACGGCCGCCGCGAAGGGATCGCTCCAACGGCGCTGACGCGGAGGCGTCCCTCACCCTTCCAGGACGCCGGGGGTCAGGAGACCCCCGGCGCACGCGCGTGAAGCGGGTCAGGAGACCCCCGGCGCAGGGGAATAAAGGGGTCAGGGGGAATAAAGGGGTCAGGAACCTTTCTTTGGGATCAACTGGGAGGGTTACTATTCTCCATCGCCCTGCGCCTCCCTCTTCGAATCGCGGGACACACACTCATTTCGCCTCTCGGCTTGCGCCCGAATGAAGGGGGACGGTTGTGCTCTGTCTCGACCCTTGGGAACCGGCCCGATCCGGGGCGCTGGGGCCACGGCCGATCCTTCGTCTTCCCGCGCATGTCGCATGCTCGGGGACACGGCTGCTGCGAGGGGCTCCTCGGAACAGAGGGTTGAGACAGAGCAACCCCGTCCCGATTTCAACCCGCTTTGAAGCCCTCGTGAAAGGTTACGACCCCTTGCGGGACCTGCCCGTCGAAGGATAGCGCGAAGAAGACCTCGGGCGGCACTCCCTCCAGGCCCAGACCCGGAGTGTTCCGGAATCCAAAGCGGGTGTAGTACCCTGGGTGCCCCACCAGGCAGCACCCCTTGGCGTTCAGGGCCTTCAGACGCGAGAGCCCCTCCTGGATCAGCGCCCCGCCGATCCCCTGACGCTGGTACTCGGGCAACACCGACACGGGCCCCAGGCCGTACCAGTTCTCGCTCCCGTCGGAGATCGACACGGGCGAGAAGGCGATGTGGCCGACCACGCGGTGCTCCACCTCGGCCACCAGGGAGAGCGTCAGCGCGTTGGCAGCCCGCAGCGCCGCGATGACGAACTGCTCCGTGTGGTCGCTGACTTCCAGCGTGCGGAAGGCCGCGACGGTCACCTCCTCGATGGCCTGCACGTCGGCGGGCGTTTCGTTGCGGATGCGTAGATCGTCTCTCATGCGATCGATTCCTTCCACTTCCCCCACTGGGGAGGTCCGGGCGCCCGCCCCCGCGCCCGTCGCGACAGCCCCGCAGGGGCCGCCACCGCAACGCGCGCATCGGGAGAACGCGAACGCATTGTCGTTCATGGGGGCCGCCGATGGAAGCCCTCAGGCGGCGGGGGCGAGCGGGGTGTGCGAGAGGCAGGGCCATCGCAGAGTTCGATTCGCCGGGTGCCACGGGTTCGCAGAACCCGTGTTCCGCCCCGCGCTCGTACGAGCACGGCTGTGAACAGCACAGCCGTGGCACCCGCGACTGCGACTTTGCGATGGCCCTGGTGGCGAGAGGGCGTCGGGGGCCATCGGAGGGGGCGCGGGCGGCACGGTTTGGCCGGGGGGGCGTGGGGAATCGTACATTGTCCTCAGCCGCGGCTCGTCGTCGCGGAAGGCTGGCTGGGAACATGGTGCGCGGGATCCGTTGATCTGTCCGGCGAGACCCCTGTAGGGCCGTCGGGCACGGCATGCCACGAGGATCCCACCGTTCGCGCCGCATCCCCACCACGCCGTGCCGAACCCCGTAGCCTGGAAGGAGAGTCCTCGAGTGAAGCACATTGTTCTTTACATGATGGTGGGCCTGTGCGCCGTCGGGTGCGTGGAGCAGACCAAGTACGACGCCCAGCAGGCGCAGTTGCAGCAGACCCAGGGCGACCTGGAACTCGCCCAGGCCCGGGCCGCCGAAGGCGTAGCCCTGCTCGCGGAGATGCAGACCGACCTGGAGAAGGCCCAGGCCGACCTCGACGCCGCCCACAACGCGCTGGAGGCCGCCCAGACCGAGCAGCAGCAGACCTCCGCCCAGGCCAAGCGACTGCTCGACCAGGTCAATGAACTGCAGGCGCAACTGCAGGACGCCCAGACGCTGGGCCTGGCCAAGACGAAGGAGTCCGAGAAACTGCAGGCCGATCTCCTCGCCGCCCAGCAGCACGCCGAGCACGCCCTCGCCGCCCACGCGGCGACGCAGGAGCAGCTCGCGCAGGCGCAGCGGAAGAGCCAACTGCTCGAGGAGCAGCTCGCCGCCGTCCAGCAGCGGGCCCAGGAGAACGCCGAGCCCCTCGCCGCCGAGGGTGCGGCCGAGGCGACGCCCGATGTGACCGGGGCACTCGGGGCGGAGGAGCCCGAAGTCATCCAGCCCGGGAAGTAGCCCCCCCTCCCGCAGACGCGGGCGCACGGACCGTGGCTTGCGAAGCAAGCGGAGCGGCCGCGCCCGCCCGATGCGGCCGGAGGACTGCCGGGACCGCGTGTGACAGCCCTACCGGCCGGTGGGGAAGCATCGCCCGGGGCCAGTGGACCGCGAGCACTCCGCTCGGGCCCCACTGGCCCCGGGCCTTTTGATGGGGGCGGGCCGCACGTCCTGACCCGGCGGGCGGGGGCAGGGCTGGACAGCGGGCTCCCCAGGCCCTCGGCGTCGTTTCGGCCCCCTCCCTGTCGTTCGCGGGCTGCGCGGAACCCGGCCCGTCGCTGCCTATTTTTTTATCTTTCGTAGTTGACGCCGCCCCGAGGTTCAGCATACATAATTATGCGGCGCCGGAACCCGCACGCCGTTCCGAGCGTCGAAGGGATGATCGGGATCGGCAACGGGAAAGGGCAGCGCATGGACCTGCAATCGCGGCTGAGTCGGCGGGAGCGGCAGATCATGGACATCGTGTACGCCCACGGGGAGGCGTCGATCGCGACGATCCTCGCGGAGATCCCCGATCCGCCCGCCCGCGGGGCCCTGGGGCGGATGGTGAAGATCCTCGAGGACAAGGGCGTGCTCAAGCACTACCCCAAGGGGCGGGAGTTCATCTTCCAGCCCACCGTCCCCCGTCAGAAGGCGGGCCCGTCGGCCCTGCGGAGGGTGCTGGACACGTTCTTCGCGGGCTCGCTGGAGAACGCCGTCGCCGCCCACCTCGCCCAGCGCGACACCGACGTGGACGACGACGAACTCAAGCGCCTCGCGGCCCTCATCCGCCAGGCCCGGCAGAAGGGGAACTGACCATGACGAACCTCGGGGATTCGCTCCAGGCGTATGCGCACGCGGTGCTGCCCGTGCTGCTGGATTCCGCCGTTAAGGGCGCGGTTCTGCTGCTGACGGCGGGGCTGGTGACGACGGCGATGCGGAGGGCGTCGGCGGCCGCTCGACAGTTGGTGTGGCTCACCGCGTTGATAGGACTGCTGGCGCTGCCGCTGGCGTCGCTTCTGCTGCCGGGCTGGGGCGTCCTCCCGGACTGGGCGCGGTGGGAACTGGCGGACGCCAGCGAAACGGAGCAGGCCGGTGAGCCTGCTGGAGAACCGCAGGCCGCCGCGTCCACCACTGGGGCGGCCGCTGTGGACGGGCCCGCTGCAGACGCGTCCGCAACGCCCCCCGGCTGGGTCGGGGGGGGGAGCGGGACGAGCGACGGGTCCGGTCCGTCCCTCGATGATCCCGTCGCGGTCTCTCAGGGACAGCCCCCCCTTTCGTCAAGCCCGCATTCATCTCCATTCCCGGACGTTTCGGTCGCTCATGGACACCCCCCCGACGCCCATCTTCGCTCCGCTTCGTCGGGGCAAGCAGTCGGGGGGCGTTTGGATCACCCGCGTTCCATGGGATCCCGCGGGCTTGCCTCCGCGGCCGTGTGGGTCCTCGGGGCGTGGATCGCGGGAACGCTCCTGTGCCTGCTTCCGCTCGTGCTGGGGCGAGTGAGCCTGTGGCGGATCGCGCGGGCATCGCAGCCGATCACCGCCGGGCCTTGGGCGGACCTCGCCGCCCGCGCCGCCCGTGCACTGGGACTGCGCCGCAACGTAACGCTCCTCCGCAGCCCCGCCCAGCCCATGCCGATGGTCTGGGGCGTCCGGCGCCCCACGCTCCTGCTGCCCGCCGAGAGCGACGCGTGGCCGCCCGCCCGCCGCTGGGTGGTCCTGCTGCACGAACTCGCCCACGCCCACCGCCGCGACCCCCTCGCCAAGCTCCTCGCCCACACCGCCTGCGCCCTGTACTGGTTCAACCCCCTGTGCTGGATCGCCTTCAAGCTCCTCCAGCGAGAAAGCGAAACCGCCTGCGACGACCTGGTCCTGTGCGGCATGGGCGCCTGCGGCACGGGCGCACGTGGCACGGGCGCATTGGGCACGGTTGCACGTGGCATGGTTGCACGTGGCATGGGCGCACGTGGCATGGGCGTCTCGCCCATGTGTCGCACGGGCGTCTCGCCCGTGCTCTCCGGGGACCCCGCAGCCCCCGAGACCTCCGCGAGCCCCGGCACCTGGGCAAACCCCGAGCACGGCCAGGATGGCCGTGCGACACACGGGCAAGATGCCCGTGCCACGGAGAACCCAGGCTCCTCCGGCGAGCCCTCGTTCGCCCTGCGCCCCAGCGACTACGCCCAGCACCTGCTGGAGATCGCCTCGGGCCTCGAAAGCGGCATGCTCGCCGCCTACAGTTCCATCGCCATGGCCCGGAAGTCCAAGCTCGAAGGCCGCCTCCTCGCCATCCTCGACCCCCACCGCAACCGCCGCGCCCTCACGCGGGCGGGCGTGCTCATGGTGGCCGCCATCGCCCTCACCGCCGCCGTCTTCGTCTCCACGCTCAAAGCCGCCGATCCGCCCTCGCCCGCCCTGCAGGCGGTCAAGGCCTGGGCCCGCACCCACGACTGGGACGCCGCCGACATCGAACGCACCAGGCTCGCCGAACCCGGCGGGCTGCGGGACCTGCCGTTCACGCTCGACCCCTCCGAGGAAGCCGACGCCCGCAAGTGCGTCGAACTGGCGAAGGGGATCTACTACCGCGAGAACGGGATCTCCCGCTTCGACACCGAGGAGACCCGCAAGGCCCTGGAGGACATCCTCAAGGCCCGCCCGGGGTACTTCTACGCGGAGTACCTCCTGGGCGAATGGCTCGCCCGCAACGGCGGCGACCCCAACGCCGCCCGCCGCCACACCGAGACGGCCCTGCGGCACGCACCGGTCATCATCGTCCAGCGATACGAGACCCCCGAAGGCCAACCGGTTGCGGACGCGTCCGTCCAGATGCTCGCGCTGGAGTGCAACCGGCTGAAGCGGGGCTCGCTCGATCCGAGCCTGGACCTGTACTACCCCCGCCAGCGCACCGACGCCGCCGGGTGCGTCTACCTGCCCGCGTACGACACCGTCTTCCGCCTGGCGTCGCGCGGCGTGCCCACCGGCTACCGCGCCGATTACCCCCGCCTGGGCTGGTTCCTGAGCCCCGCGAAGGTCGGGCTGCTGCCCGTGTGCGTCCTGAGACCCGACGAGACCGCTACGTCGCAACCCTCCGACGAGTCGGCCGTGCGCGAGGTCGCCGGGGAGTTCCTCGCGGCCGTGCGACGAAAGGACATCGAGGCCATGAAGCCTCTGGCGCTGGGGAGCGTGGTGGGCTGGCTGAACGCGGAGCAGGGCGCCAATTCGCACGCAGCCCGCCTGCCGGGATTCAGCGCCGACCGTCTCGCCAAGGACCTGGACGGGTTCCACAGCGAGATCTTCGCCGGCCACGAGGACATGATCACGCGCATCGCCGAGGTCGCCGTCCAAGGCGACTGGTCCGCCGTCCGCGTCCCCCTGCCCGCCAAGTTCGCCGCCACCAAGCACCCGGGACAGGAGACGTACCTCATCCTGATCTTCCGTCGCACGCCCGCCGGCTGGCGGTTCGTGCACTGGGACGACGCACAGAAACCCCTCGCCGACGAACTCCGCAAGGACAGCCAACACCTCGCCCGCCTGCTTCCCGCCACAATTACCGCCGCCCCCGCCACGCAGCCGGCGGGGGGGACGCAGGCGGAGGCGTTTTCGTCCGTTGTGACCCGGACGCTCCGGTTCGCTCCAGGCGACTTGGCCGACTCGGCGATTGCCCTTGATACGGGCCGGATTCTCTCCCCGTCGGCCGACCTCAACCGCGACGATCAGCAGCGGGCGGACCTTGGGGCGGACGCGTGGCTGGACGATCACAGTCTGGGGCGAAAGCTGCGCCTGCGCTGGATCCGCATGCGAGTCTTCCGGGCTCCGGACGCAGCGTTTGCGTCGGCGACCCCGAATGAACTCCGCAAGCTGATCGACACGTCCGGTGGCCGCGATGTGGCAGCGTATCTCCTCCCCGTTGAGTGCGTCGGCAAGACATTCGCGTTTGTGACCGAGACGCACCAGATGGGATTGCTGCAGATCAGCAGCGCCGGCGCCAAAGACGGCCGAAGCGAGGTCGCCCTGCGGTACAGGCTCCTGCACCGGGGTGCCGATGCCGAGAAGATCGTCGCCACGGCCACGCCCGTGAAGACCGAGGCACCGGAAACCTGGCGATGGCGCGTCACCTGCGACGTGCCTGTCCGCGTCATCGAGGGCTTTGTCATAGATGGAGGGAAGGGCCATGTGTACGGCGATGGCGGCAGCCTGTTTCGAGGCGGTGACGTTGAGGTCGAAGTCGGCGTCATCCGCAAGGACGGCGAGATCAAGGTGGTCCGCTCGATAGGAAACCTGTCGGCCGGCCAGAAGAAGGAGATCGCTTATCCCATAACCACACGCGATGAATCTCCGCTGAAGCTTCCTGAAGATACGCCGTTGACGGTCACCCACGTGTCTCCGGCCGTCGGACTCACCACGACTGGCCTGGTGAAGCTGTGGGAGGGCGAGTTCCGCAGTGGCGATGGACCGCCCAGGCGCGTCGCCTTCGCCGCCCGGATCGAAACTTGGGACATCCCGCCCGGGGAGGGCTCGCCGTTCCGCTTGGATGCTGAGAGGCCCACCACCCGCCCCAGCCCCGCCCCCGCCACGCAGCCCGCACCGCAGGCGGCCGCCGAGCCGATCATCGAGCGGACGATCCAGGACCTCGACGACGGCAAGGGCAGCGAGGGGTTGGTTCTGGCTTCGGGGAAGCTGCTGGACCTTCCGGGGGGCTTCGAGCGAATGCGGCCGCAGCAGCGGAGTGCGTGGATCCGCGACAGCGGCGTGGACCTGTTCGCCGACTTCGCGCGGAACCGCTGGGCCCTGCTGGCCGCCAACGAACTGACGCTGGCGGCGATGGAACCGCAGGCCCTCGACGCCGCTGCGCCCCGGGCCGTGCAGGCCGCCCTGGCGTCGGGCAAGCCGGGCGTCGAGGTGATCGACTCCGACGGGTTCACGATCTACGTGCTCCCCGAGGCCCCCAAGCTCCCCCTGCTCTTCGCCTTCCGCACAGGCGGCGGGCAGATCGGCGCCCTCGAGGTCGCCGGCACGAAGGCCGATCCGCGGGCCGTCACGCTTCGCTACCGCCTGATGACGCAGTCGGCCGCGCAGCCTACCTCCGCCCGCGAGGGGTTCCTCGCCGTCGAACGATTCGCCCGCCTGGACGCGACGGAGCGGGAGAAGGGGCTGGGGCGCTTCTACCATGAACTCGCCCCGCCCTACATGAGCAGCGTGATCGTGGGCTTACTCAGCTCGACCCCGACGCACATCCTGCACCGCGGGGACGGGGGCGGGTTCGACGGGAACACGACGGTGTGGGGGAAGCAGCTTTCGGAGGCGGCGGAGACGATGACGCCTGAACAGGTCGCCGACCGGCTCGCCTCCGACCTGTGGCTGCGCATCGCGGCCCGCGCCCGTGCGGTCCAGGTCCTCCGCGCCCACCCGAAGGCGACGGCCGATCTCGTCCGCGAGGACCTGCGGTCCGCGAACAAGGCCCGGGTCCAGCGGGCGGGGATGGTCATCGTGTCGCTGGAGATGCGGGAGTTCTCCCATGAACTGCTGAACCTGCTGTTCTCCGACAGCGAGGCCTCCGAACCCGCAATGCGAACGCTGCTGTTCCTGCCCGACCCGAACGTCACCCCCGTCCTGCTGCAGCGCGTGGAGCAGGACCCCAACGTGCTGGCGAAGTGCGCGGGGCTCTTCCAGGGCCCGCTGTACCACCAGCCCGCCGAGCCGCTGCTCCTGAAGCTGCTGGACTCGCCCGACCCCGAGATCCGCTACCACGCGGGTTGGGCGCTGTACGAGTGCAGCGACAGCAAGCTCGCCGCCCCCGCCGCACGGGCGGCCCGCGAGAAGGACGCCCGCTTCCGCACCCAGGCGGCGCACTGGGCGTCCAACCTCCCCCCCGCCGCCTTCGCCTCCGTCCGCAAGGACCTGCTGCACCTGCTCAAGGACGAGGACGAAAGCATCCGCTTGGAGGCCCTCCGCGCCTTCGCCCAGCAGCAGGACCCCGCCGCCGGGCCGGCCATCCTGGAGATGCTCAAGCGCCCCCGCGCGGGATCGGTCGGTCAGGTCGAGGTGACGGTGATGCAGGCGCTGCAGGCGATGGCGGGGCAGCAGTTCGGGTACGACATGCACCGCTGGGGCCCCGACACGCCCGCCAACCGCCTCGCCATCGAACGCTTCGAGCAGTGGCTCAAGACCAGCGGAATGCTCGCAGCCCCTCCCCAGCAGGAGCCTGCCCCGTCTCCCCGCGCGCAACCGTCCAAAACACCCGTCACCCTCCCCCAACCGCCCAGCCAGCCCGCTACCGTCCACGACTCACCCCAGCCCGCCCCGAGCGGTGCGCCCACGACGCCGCCGGCGACGGCGGCGGGGGGGGAGTCCTCTGGTCCCGCGTCCGCCCCGCTGTCGGGCGGCCTGCCGGACGGGGCGCCGGTGGTACAGGTC
>JAWLCQ010000169.1:0-810 GCA_041687095.1 Phycisphaerae bacterium
CGACACGCTCCAGAGCAACGCGCTGCGGGGCTACCTCGACGGGACGTCGTTCGGAAGCGGCGACGGCAAGCGGGTGCCGTCTCACAGCGATGACATCGGTATTGGCCGGGTGGACGGCGGAACGAAGTTCCACACGGGCAACAGCGGATCGAACGGTGATGGGTTGGCGGGCGCGGTCGATGAACTCCGCGTCTACAACCGGGTTCTGAACTCGACGGAGATCGGCGCGTTGGCCTCCGAGGCCATGCAGCTCGCCGCCCCCGCTTCCTCGCAGCCTCAGGTTGGGCAGACGCTGAACGCCACCCCCGACGCCTCGCTCGTCCAGGCCGCCATCTCCGGGTGGGAGCAGGCGCTGGGCATGGAACTGGACGGCGTGTTGGGCGGAGTGCGGATCGTCGTGACGGATCTGGGCGGATCGATCCTCGGCTACGAGGCCGGGGGCGTGATCTACCTGGACGATGATGCCGCCGGATACGGGTGGTTCATCGACCAGACGCCCTTCGACGCCGCCGAGTTCGCCCTCCGGACCGACCAGGGCCTGGCCGCCGAAGCGGACTCCGCCGCCGCCGGCCAGGTGGACCTGCTGACGGTGCTGCAGCACGAACTGGGACACGTGCTGGGCCTGTCCCACGAAGATGACGGCGGCACGGTCATGACCGACGCTCTGGAGGTCGGCGTGCGGAAGCTGTTCACCGATGCGAGTGACAGCCTGGACCTGCTGGCGGGGCTCCTGCCGGTCCTGTAGGCATCCCGGCCGCGGCGGCGGGGGGGGGGGGGGGGGGGGAGGCGGACGTAGGTCACGTCGGCGAG
>JAWLCQ010000169.1:820-10262 GCA_041687095.1 Phycisphaerae bacterium
CCGGCCGGGGCGGGGCGGGGTGGCGGGTGGCGTTGGACTACCCGCCTCCACGCCCAAGGCGGCGGAGCGGGATCCGCCCTCCGCTCCGCCGCCTTGACGAGCCCGGGGGGGGTGACAGTTCTATTGAGACGCAAACCCCTGACACTTCTCTTGAGACAGGACAGCGTCTCACGCCGCTGTTGACCGTCCGCCATCGTGCCGATAGACTTCCTGACATAGGAGACGCCATGCCGAGCCGACGCCACAACCTGATCCCGCACTCCGCATCGTCGATGATGATGCCGCGGGCCTGGTGTGTCACCGGCTCGGGCATCATGCTCTGACGCGATCCCCCCAGCCGTTCGACACCACCAGGCCCCGACGGACCTCCGCCGGGGCCTGTTCTTTGTCCCACCGATGACACCGAATCCCCACCGGGAGAATCGCCATGAAGAGCAATACGAACGCACCGAGCAGCAAGAGCAAGCTGTACGTTACGACCTCCATCCCCTACGTCAACGCCGCGCCCCACGTCGGGTTCGCGCTGGAACTCGTGCAGGCCGACGCCATCGCACGCTTCGCCCGGCGATCCGGGAGAACCGTCCGCCTCCAGACGGGCACCGACGAGAACGCGTTCAAGAACGTCCTGGCCGCCGAGCGGGCCGGGGTGAGCACGCAGGAACTCGTGGACCGCAACGCCGCCGACTTCCGCCGGCTGACTGACGCCCTGCACATCTCGGCCGACGACTTCATCCGCACCACCGAACCGCGCCACCGGCGGGGCGTGCATGCGTTCTGGAACGCCCTGCAACCCGAGGACGTCACCGCCCGTGATTATCGCGGCCTGTACTGCACGGGGTGCGAGGACTTCTATCTGGAACGGGACCTCGTGGACGGCAAGTGCCCGGACCACGGGACCCCGCCCGTCGAGGTCGCCGAACGCAACTGGTTCTTCGGTCTGCCGCGATATCAGCAGTGGCTGGAGGGGCTGCTGGCGGAAGGCGGCTTGGCGGTCATTCCGCCGTCTCGCCGCAACGAGGTGCTGTCGTTTGTGCGGGGCGGGCTGACGGAGTTCAGTGTCTCGCGCTCGGCGGTGCGGACGCGAGGCTGGGGCACGCCGGTGCCGGGGGACGAGTTGCAGACGGTGTACGTGTGGGTGGACGCGCTGGTGAACTACCTGTCGGCGCTGGGGTACGGGGCCGGGGAGGAGTGGCGGGAGTGGTGGAGCGAGGACGTGGAGAAGGTCCACGTGATCGGCAAGAACGTGTGGAAGTTCCACGCGGTGTACTGGCCCGCGCTGCTCCGCTCGGCCGATCTGCCTCTGCCGGACACGATCCTCGTGCACGGGTTTGTGACCGTCGAGGGGCGGAAGATTGGCAAGTCGCTGGGCAACGCCGTGGACCCGTTCGAGGCCATCGGCCGTTACGGCGCGGACGCTGTTCGCTACTACCTCCTCCGCGCCATCCCGCCCTTCGCCGATGGGGACTTCAGCCTCACCCGTCTGCACGATCTGTACCACACGGACCTCGCCAACGGGATCGGCAACCTGGTCAGCCGTCTGGGGTCGCTATGCGAGAGGGTGGGCTACGTCAGCCCCCGGCCGGACCGCCCGGCGCCCGCACCGGCGGCCCTTGTGGAAGCGATAGACGGTTACGAGTTCGACAAGGCTCTGTCGGCGCTGTGGTCGACCATCGCGGCCGTCAATCGCGACATCGAGCAGCAGCGCCCGTGGGAGCTTCTGCGCGAGTCCGACCACGCGAGGCTGCACGGCCTGCTGTCGAAGTGGCTGTGTGAGGTCTGGACGCTCGCCACGTGGCTGGAGCCCTTCCTCCCCGCCACGAGCCGGGCCATCGTCGATCGCCTGTTCTCCGGTGCCGTCGCCAAGTCCCCGCCGCTGTTCCCGCGGCTTTGACACGCGTGTCCCACGGCTCGGGCGCGGGTGCCCCGATTGAGGCGCGGGTGCCGTGGTTTGCGAAGCGCAGCGGAGCAACCACGTCGATTGGGCGTGGTCGCTTCGGTCTTTCAGACCTCCGCAGACCACGGCACCCGGCGTTTCACGCAGTTCATTCACGGTGCCGAGGGGTTCAGCTCTCCGCGTTCTCTTGAGTTGGCAGCAGCGGAAGGAGGGCTTCGACGGCGGCGATGGCGTGGCGTTCCAGGTCCAGTGCCTCTCGCAGGGCATCCGCTTCGGCGAGGCGCATGGCGGGAGTCCACTTCTTCAGGCCTCCGATGCGCCAGGGCTGGAGGCTCCAGGCGCAGGCGTATTCCGGACGCTTCTTCCCGAGCAACTGGTGGACACGCTGGTACACCCCGGCGATCTCGCAGAGTTGTCCGCGCACCGGCTGCTCGAAGTCTTCGGCGACACTGCGGAGGTACGTCTCGGCCGCCAACCGCGACGACCACAGGCACCCGTAGCAGTACCCGTTGGCAAGAGCGGGGCGGAACCAGTCCTGTTCGGACAGCGTGGCGAAGCGCGACTCGTCCAGCAACTGGTCGGCCCACAGCTCCAGGGCGCGGAACCCGCCGGCGTACTCGCCATGCTGCGGGGTCCTGGCAAGGGTCACCGCCAGGCGGAGGGATGTCGCGACGGCCTGGCGGCGGTCCATGGGCAGGTCGGCCGGGTCGAGGATGCAGGCCACCCACGGCCAGTCCTCCGTGTCCCTGTAGCCATCCGCATTGGGGGCGTAGGGTCTGACCACCCGCTTGCCGTCGACAGTGTGCCCGACAACCAACTGGCACTCCTCGCTGATGAAGATCGCGGGGATGCCCCGCTCGATGGTCGCGAGGATCTGCGGCTGCGTCCTGGCGATACTGACGTCCGGCTGCGGATCGTGACGGACGGGAATCGACCTGAGGCGATAGCCCGTCGCCCGCATCACTCCGGGGACCACGTCGAACCCGGGCGAGGCGCAGGCGGCGCTGGGGCACCAGTCGGGCTGGTGCACCTGCACGCGGAAGGCCATCCCGCTGACGCCCATGAGGTACTCGTAGCTGAACTCCTCGCCCAACGCAGCCATCACGCCCGCGATGCACGCGATCATCGAGTTCTCGTGCACGCCATCGCCGCCGATCGAGTGCTTTTCCAATCCGGTGACGTACGTCCGGTCCTTCTCGCGGCGGACGGGACTGGGGCGGTGCGTGACCTTCTCGACGTAGCGCTTCATCGCGTTCCAACTCGCGAACCCGTAGTCCATCGCCAGGGCGAACTGGGCCTCGTGCAGGGCGAGGGGGGCGGAGAGGATGTCGGCGTCGGCGGCGGCCTTGAACCGCCGCAGGCGTCGCAGCGGGTCGCAGGCGGAGGGGTCCTTGCGCCCGTGGGCGCGGAGCAGGTCCTTCGCCTGGTGTTTGAGCTGGGTGAAGTCCGGACGGGGGGGCAACAAACGAGTCATGGCAAACCTTCCTTCCCTGTCGCGCCCGCGGCCTGCAATGTCGGGCAGGAAGAAGGTTCGTCGAATCTTCCCAGGAAGGTGAACTCGGTTCTTTCCGCAGGCCGGGGTGGCGCCCTTCGAAGCCGCCCCCATTGTAGCGAGCACCCGCGCGCTGTCAAGTACGCGGACGAGGTACGCGGACGAAGCCGCCACGGCTACTTCGGGACGCACGAGAAGTGGGCGTGGAGGATTCGCCACTGGTCGTCCCGTTTCACCAGCACGAGCGTCACGCGGCTGGTCTCGCCGGTGTTCAGTTCGTCCCGCAGGCTGGTCGTGTAGGCTGCGGTGGGGGAGACGAAGTGAATCCGCGTGTCGTACCAGCGCTGGGCGGGCATGCGGCCACGCTTCTCGATGAGCCCGCGGATGAAGGCGATGTACTCCCCGCCAAGGCGGTGCGGGCGGTCGTTCTCGATCACGCTGAACTCCGGGTCCTCCGCCCAGAACAGGCGGCCCCAGAGGTCCGCGTCGCCCGTCTCCAGTGCCTGTGGGTACCCGTCCACCACTGCCTGGACCGCCTGCTGATCGGGTATCGTGGTCATGGTTTCAGCCTCCGTCGAGGTGGGGGAGGGGGCACATGGAGCCCCCCAACGAACGGCAGCACGAGCGAAAGTGCGATTCGAGACCTGGTCATGATCCTGTCCCTTCCCTGCATCTCCCTGTTGCCGGCGGCGAACCGCCGGCATTCGCTCAAAGGAGCCCCCGCTGCCGTAGCGCCGCCACCGAGAAAGACGGTGTCCACCCCGAGGGCGAGGAAGGTGTAGCCGTCGGCGACGGCGCGGGCGATGGCGGATGGGTCCGGCGTTACCACGTGAATCCCGGCGGCCTTTCCGGCATGGCGGCAGGCGTCGCGCACGCGGCGGCAGCCGCCCTGCACCAATTCGTGGGCGGTCTGGCCGGGCACGCCGCAGGAGCCGCTGAGGTCATAGGGGCCGATGAAGCCTCCGTCCACGCCGTCGACGGCCAGGATCGCGTCGATGTTCTCCACGCCACGGCGGGGCTCGATCATGACCACGCCGCTGACTCCCTCAATGTCGCACCGGATCATGAACTTCTTCACAAGGTCACTCCTTGCTGTTTGAACCCCGTCGCCCGCCCGAGCAGACCGCCTCGAATGCGCTCGCGCCAGGTCATGGGCGCCGTCGTGCTCATACGGCAATCTTCCGGAACGAGATCGTCCTGTCGTCTTCCCAGACCAGGTAGATGCAGCCCTGGTCCGCATCGTAAAAGCCGTCGGGGTACTGGGCCAAGGCCGGCGCGGCGACCAGGGTCTCCTTGCGGCCCCAGCTTCTCATGCCGTCGCCGCTGATCCACATCTCGAGCGGGGTGCGATACTTGTGGCCGTGCGCCCGGACATCGTCGTAGTCCTTCTCGTTGGGGTTGTGAAAGAGGACGATGCGTCCGTCGGGCAGATTGACAAGGCGCGGTTTGGAGCCGGGATTGGGAATGTCGGTGGGCTCCGGCTCGCTCCAGGTGGCGCCGCCGTCGCTGGAGTCGGTCCGCCACAGGCGGTTGGTGAGGTCGGCGCGGGTCAACATGGCCACCCGGCCGTCATCGAGGTCGGCGATAGCGTTCTCAAAGAACGGCACGCCCGGAATCTCCCAGTCCGGCATGGCCTTGAAGACGCGCCCGCCCCGGGTGAATTCGGTGAAGTCGGCGTTCGCCTCCATCACGCCGATGCAGTAGACGTTGTTCTGGGCGATGCCCCCCCAACCGAAATTGCCATACCGCGCGTTGGTCCCGGGATCGACCCAGGTGTCGGGGTCGAAATCGCCCAGCGGTTCGAGCCAGGCGATCGGCAGCAGCACCCGCCCGTCGCGCAGGACCGTGCCGTGGCGGACATCGACCCCGCGCGGCCCGTTCCAGTCGGCAAGAATCTCGCGATCCTCCGTGAAACTGCGGCCGTCAGCGCCGGTGCTCAGCAGGTGGTTGACCTTGCGATACCGATGGGCGTCACCCGAACTGAACCAGAAGATGTGCGCCTGGCCGCCGTGCACGATCATCGATGGCGCCCACGCCGATTGGTCGGGCAGTCGCTTGAGGATCTCCGGCGCCGACCAGGTCGCCCCGTCGTCATCGCTGCGAATGGCGGCGACGACGTTCCGCCGGTCGCCGTCGTGTCCGCCGCCGGTGAAGAACGCACAGCAGAGCGACCCATCCGGCAGCCGCGCGAACAGCGGCTCGCGCAGCCAGCCAAAGGTGTCGTTGACTCTGAAGATGGTTTGGGTCTGCATGCCGCTGCTCTCCTCCAGCAATAAGAACAGGCCGACCTTGCCGATGAGTGGGGCGTCTACGGTCCCATTCCTCGCAGGCAAGGAGGCCTGCCGTGGATCGTACCGTCCAGTCGCCCGATTCGCATCATGGTTCCTGTTTTGCCTGGGCAGGGCGGGGATGGTGCGCGCCGAGGGTGCTGCCGGCGGTCCGGTAGGCCGCGGTGGGTGTGTTTCGGACCCGCGGGTTGGGGCGGGGCAGGAAGCAGGCGCGGGTCAGGTGCGGGGAGAGCGCTGCTCCTGTGCGAACAGTGTGACGATTGCGTGCGGATTGTGCGGGGCGTAGACTTGTCGGTGACCTCCCGATGCCTCCGGCGGCGAGCGCGATGGGTTCGTCGGGCCGAGGGAGCAGCGGCGGCAGCTTCGGGCAGGGGGCGGCCCTGTTTGATCGCGGACGCCGACGGAGTCGGGCACCGACGGACCCTCGAAGGAGGATCTGGGATATGCGAACACTGGAATGGATGGCGATGGTGCTGTGTGCGGTGGGGGTCTCGGCGGCGATGGCGGCCGAGCCGCCGCTGTACGAGGAAGTCGAGGGCGTGGTCGTCATGGAGGTCGAGTCGGGGCTGCTGGCGCGGCAGCACGCGTGGAAGGGCGAGACCGCCATGGAGGGCTACACGGGCAAGGGCTACCTCACCTGGGGCGGGCCGGACCTGCTCAAGCAGCCCGGAAGCGGCATGATCGCCTTCCGCTTCCGCATCCCCGCCGACGGCAAGTACCACCTGCGCCTCCGCAACCGCCACGATTTCGAGGACGCGACCGAGCAGAACGACTGCTACACCCGCGTGGACGACGGGAAGTGGACCAAGACGTTCTCCCCCGTCCGCGGGCAGTGGACGTGGAGGACCCACCACGAGCACAACCACAGCGAGAAACCCCCCGCCTCGTACGACCTCAAGGCGGGGGAGCACACGCTGCTGCTGGCGGGGCGGTCGAAGGGCTTCAGCATCGACCGCATCCACCTGATCCGCGATGGGGTCAAGGGCGGGGAGAACGAGAAGCTCCCCGAGACCCTCGCCAGCGCCAAGCCCGGCAAACGCGCGAAACCCAAACCCGACGCCGCGACGCCGCAGGCCCAGCCGCAGGGCGATGCACAGGCGGGGGGCAACGACTACCCCGTTCGCCCCGCCAGGGCGAAGGTCGAGGGGACGCGGAAGGCGTGGCAGCCGGTGACGCTGGCGTACGAAGGGCCCGACCTGAGCGAGGATGGTCTGCCCAACCCATTCACCGACTTCCGCATGGCCGCCACGTTCCGCCAGGGTGAACAGACCCTCGTCGTCCCGGGCTACTACGCCGCCGACGGCCGATCGGCCGACACGTCCGCCACCACCGGTGGCGTGTGGAGGGTCCACTTCCTGCCCCCCAACGAGGGCGAGTGGGAGGTCACTGTGAGCTTCCGCCACGGGGAGGGCGTTGCGCTCGGTGAGCCCGGGGCGGGCCGGCCCGCCGCGTTCGACGGATCGGCCGAGACGCTCCGCATCGCCGCCCCCGATCGAAAGGCCGAAGGCTTCTACGGAAAGGGCGTGCTGCGGTACGTGGGTAAGCGCTATCTGCAGTTCCCCGGGACCGGGGAGTGGTTCCTCAAGGGCGGGGCGGACTCGCCTGAGAACCTCCTGGGATACGCCGACTTCGACGGGACGAGCGACACCAAGGGCAACTTCCTGCACCGCTACGAACCGCACGTGCGGGATTGGCGCAGCGGGGACCCCACGTGGGGACGCGACGCGAAGGGCAAGGGCCTCATCGGGGCGATCAACTACCTCGCGTCCAAGGGCATGAACAGCGTCTATTTCATCCCCTACAACCTCGACGGGGGCGACGGCGGGGACACCTGGCCGTGGACCGACCCGAAGGTCCGCGACCGGTTCGACTGCTCCAAGCTCGACCAGTGGGGGATCGTCTTCGCCCACATGCAGTCGCGCGGAGTGGCGATGCACGTGATCCTGCAGGAGACGGAGAACGACCAAGCGATGGACGGAGGCGACCTGGGGCCCGTCCGCAAGCTCTACCTCCGCGAGATGATCGCCCGCTTCGCCCACAACCCCGCGATCGTGTGGAACCTCGGGGAGGAGAACACCAACACCCTCGCCCAGCGAAAGGCTATCGCCCAGTACCTCCGCGACCTCGACCCCTACGACCACCCCATCGTCCTGCACACCTACCCCGGGCAGCAGGAGAGCGTCTATCGCCCGCTGCTGGGCTTCGACGCACTGGAGGGCCCCAGCCTCCAGACCGGGGCGAAGAACGTGCACGCCGAGACGATCAAGTGGATCGACGCCTCCAGCCAGACCGGCCGCCCCTGGGTGGTGTGCTCCGACGAGATCGGCCCCGCCGACGTGGGGGTCAAGCCCGATGCGGACGATCCCACCCGCGACGAGGTGCGGCGGTACGTGCTGTGGGGGAACCTGCTGGCGGGCGGGGGCGGGTGCGAGTGGTACTTCGGGTACAAGTATGCCCACAACGACCTCAACTGCGAGGACTGGCGGTCGCGGGACGCTCTCTGGGACCAGACCGCGGTCGCGCTGCGGTTCTTCCACGAGAACCTGCCGTTCCCCGAGATGCAGCACGCGGACGACCTCACCAGTACCCCCGACGCCTGGTGCCTCGCCAAGCCCGGAGAGGTCTACGCCATCTATCTGCCCGGGGGGCAGACGACGAAGCTCACCGCCCCGCCCGGCCGCTACGAGCTGAACTGGTTCAACCCGCGCATCGGCGGCAAGCTCCAGGCGGGCGGGGCGCTGACGGTGGCCGAGGGCAAGCCCCTCGATCTGCCCGCCCCGCCCGACCAGCAGGACTGGGTGGCGCTCGTCCGTCGCTCCCGGGAGCGATAGGGCGTTCCTCGCGGGTGCTGCGCGGCGTGTCGACGGCAGTGGACTCGACGGTCAGTATGCGGGGCTGCTGCCGGACTCGTTCGCGAGGCTCGCAGGCCGCGGAACGGGACGCGGACGAGGAACGGGTCGGCGTAGGTGTCGCAGGCGATGTAGAGCATGAAGATCTGCACCCACCTCGACCTCTTCGACACCGCCGGGGCCGTGGCGGCGCTGCCGGCGATGTGATTTGACGAAGGGAGACCAGGGCACATATGATTGGTTGCTGGAGAAGGGGGCCTGGCATCTTCAATCGCGCCCTCTGCGGAGAGCCTCCCGGCCGCGATGCCCCCCCCGGGAAGGCGCACGGGCGAGGCAGGAAGACATGTCGGAGAAAGAGGCACACGGGAAGACCTCCAACCAGGCACTTCAGTCCGGCGTCCGCAAGCTGGAGTTCAGCAACGATACCGCCTTTCAGAACGAACTGCGACGCCGGGTGGATGAGTACTTCCAGGCCACCGGCCGCCCCGAGCGCGGCAACTGGGAGATGTACGTCAAGACGGCGGTCATCCTCGGCGGCTTCGTGGCGTCCTACGTGCTGTTGGTGTTTGTGGCGCGGACCCTGTGGCAGGGGCTGCTCTTCGCGATCGCATTGGCGCTGTGTACGGCGGCGATCGGGTTCAACATCCAGCATGACGGCGGACACCGAGCGTACTCCAATCGGCGATGGGGGAACCGCCTGGCGGCGTGGGCGCTCGACCTGATCGGGGGCAGTTCCGGCCGGTGGCGATGGAAGCACACCGTGATCCATCACAAGTACGTCAATATCACCGGCTATGACACCGACATCGCCATCAGCCCACTGGGGCGTTTCTCGCCGCATCAGACACGACGTTGGTGGCATCGCTGGCAGCATCTCTACCTCTGGGCCTTCTATGGGCTCCTGGCGATAAAGATGCAG
>JAWLCQ010000170.1:0-10235 GCA_041687095.1 Phycisphaerae bacterium
GGTGCGAGTGGGACCGCGAAAGGGGGACAGGCACCTCCGGGGCGAACGGCGCGCCCCTGCGGAGCCCGTCCCCGTTTCGCTCGCACGTGGGTGGGTCCGAGCCCCCTCACCTGTCGCTGCGCGACATCCTCTCCCCGGTGGGGAGAGGGGTGGGAGGGCCGAAACTCGGAAAAGTCTGCGCTGGGTTCGTTCCGCACGGCGGGGCGCGCTCGTGGGGGGGCGTGCCGGTGGGTTCGTTTTCGAGGTCCTCTCTCCGTTGGGGCGTCGGTCCCGACAGCACCCGAGGATGAGCGGGGATGAACACAGATGAACGCAGATCAGGAGAGGAAGGATGAGAAGAAGCAGGACCGGCAGATCTCGGAACCCTCTGCCCTCCAACCCTTTACTCTCCGATCCCGTGCATCCCTTGCATCCCTGCCCTCTCCGTATCTGTGTTCATCCGTCTACGCTTCGCTTCGTCGCGACGAGTCTGTGTTCATCCCCGCTGATTCTCCTGGATGTGCAGATGCCTTTGCCGCGAGGAGAGGGGTGGGAGGGGCGAAACTCGGAAAAGTCTGCGCTGGGTTCGTTCCGCACGGTTGGGCGCGCTCGTGGGGGGGCGTGCCAGCGGGTTCGTTTTGGGGGGTGGGGAGGAGGCGGGGCGTTGGCTTCGTTTTGCACGGTCGTCGCGAGAGGGACCGCGACGGTCCACGCTTGCCATTCGGCGTCCGTTCCGTCCCGCGCGGAGGACCCCCGGGTCGCCGCGGACCCTTCGCCCAGGCGTCAGCCAATCGAGGCCCGCAGATCAAAACTCGAAAATGCCCCGCTCTCTCGCCCTGTCCCCGGGCACTCTGCGCCCGTAGAATGGTCCATCGGTCCTGCGGACGCCGGACCCTTGGGGAGATGCCATGGACGACAACGCCAGAAAGCTCCTGCGGAACGCCATCGCCCTCGCCGTCGCCGACGGGCGGGTGCACGAGGACGAGCGGGGACGGATCGACCGCCTGCGGAAGGAACTGGGCGTCGAGGACGACGAGTTCCGCCGCCTCTGCCAGCAGGTCCGCGAGGACCCCGACAGCGTCGAGGTCCCCACCGACCCCGGGGAGGCCCAGGCGATGATGGAGGCCCTCGTCGAACTCGCCGCCGCCGACGGGACGGTGGGCGACGCGGAACGCGGGCTGCTCCACCGCGTCGCGTACGCGGCCGGGATCGAGTCGGCCCGGGTGAACATGGTGCTCGCCGGGACCGCCGACTCGCCCGCCAGCCACGTGCGGACGCAGTCGCTCGCCGACGAGATCTACCGCCGCTTCCGCGAGTGGGACGATCCCACCCGCCGCGCCGCGCTCGCCCGCCTCGCGGCCGAGAGCGGCGATGGGGTGATCGCGCTGCTGCGCATCTTCGAGAGTTACCGCCGCCCCGAGGGCATGGGCGACGCGCTGGAACTCAAGGCCCTGGTCGCCGAGCAGCTCGGGGAACTGGGCGACGACCGCGCGGTGTACTACCTCGCCCAGCAGGTCAGCATCGGCGACGAGGAGGACGACTTCACCAACGCCGCCCTCCGCCACGCCGCGGCCGGGGCCGTCGGCAGGATCCTCGCTATCCCCGAGTTCACCCCCGACCCCAAGGGCGTGGTGGCGATCCGCCGGTGGATCGGCACGCCCAAGGCCCTGGTGTACGACCGCATCGCGTACTGAGCGGGGCGGGAACCGGGAAAAGGGGACAGGCACCTGCGCGGCCAACGACGTGCCGCTCCGGAGCCAGTCCCCTTTTCCCGGTTCCCGGCTCCCGGTTCCCGGTTCCTGATTCCTGGTCTCCCGGTTCCCGGCTCCCGGTTCCTGGCTCCCGGTTGCTGGTTCCCGGTTCCTAGTCTCCCCGGTTCCCTGGCGCCCCCGCCTCTGCTATGCTGTCGCTCCCGCAGAAGGAGTACGCGATGTCACGCCCCAACGTCCTGTTCATCATGACCGATCACACCCGCCAGCAGGCGCTGGCCCCGGGCGGCCCGTGCCTCACGCCCAACCTCGACCGCCTTGCTACAGAGGGCGTGCGGTTCCACCGCGCCTACACCACCAACGCCATCTGCTCCCCCGCCCGCGCCTCGCTGTTCACCGGGCAGTACCCCTCCGCGCACGGGGTCTGGGACTGCACGCACACGCAGCGAAAGGAGTGGGTGGACGTGCACCGCCACCCCGCGTTCTGGTCCCAGCGACTCCGCGAGGCGGGGTACGAGACGGCGTACTACGGGAAGTGGCACGTGGAGCAGACCAACGACCCCGGGCGATACGGGTGGGGGGAGCACGATCACGGAACCGCGTCGGCTCGGCCGAAGGCGATCGACGGGACGGGGCTGGTCGTCCCCAAGGCGGGGTACAAGGACTACTTCGTCGCCGCCGTCGGGGACGAGAGCAGTGGGCCCATCACCCATCCCGCCTTCGACCGCGGGATCGAGTTCATCCGCCGCGCTGCCCCGGGCGACGCGCCCTGGTGCTGCTTCGTATCGTCGGCGGAACCGCACGATCCCTACGTGCCCCCCAAGCGGTTCTTCGACATGTACGACCCCGCCTCGCTCCCGCTGCCCGCGACGCTGCACGACGAACTCGCGGGTAAGCCCGAGATCCTCCGCCGCATGGCCGACGTGTGGAAGGGCATGACCGAGGACGACTGGCGGTTCGCGACGGCGGCGTACTACGCGCTGGTCACGTTCCTGGACTCCGAGGTGGGGCGGATCCTCGACGTGCTCCGCCAGACCGGGGCGGACGAGAATACCATCATCGTCTTCACGGCCGACCACGGGGACATGCTGGGGTCGCACGGGCTGTTCGCCAAGGGCATCACGCCCTACGAGGAGGTGTACAACATCCCGATGCTCGTGCGGGTTCCGGGGATGCGGAGCGGGGAGGATGCGGAGCACCTCACGTCCCTGGTGGACCTGGGGCCCACGCTGTGCGACCTGTGCGGGGTGGAGGGCCTCCCCGACGCGCAGGGGCGGTCGCTCCGCCCCGTGCTGGACGGATCGGCCGACCCCGCGGACTGGTCGCACGCGTACGCGGAGTTCTTCGGGCAGCGGTTCGTCTACACGCAGCGGATCGTGTGGGAGGGCGACTGGAAGTACATCTTCAGTCCCGGGGGCGTGGACGAGCTGTACGACCTCGGCAGCGACCCCGCCGAGACGCGGAACCTCGCTTGCGACCCCGCCCACCGGGACCGCCTGGAGGCGATGTGCAAGCGGATGTGGCGGAAGATGAAGGCGATCGGCGACACGTCGCTGTTCAACACCCACTACGCGACGCTGCGGCTGGCCCCGGTGGGACCGGAGAGCATCCAGGGCGAGTGAGACGCGTTCTGCGCAGGAAAAAGGGGACAGGCACCTGCGCGGCGAACATCGCGCCGCTCCGGAGCCAGTCCCCTTTTTCCGGTTCGCCGGTTCCTACTTCGGTTGCTCGATCTTGAATTTGCAGGTGAGCTTGGGCTCGGAGCCGCTGTAGAACTTCGCGACGTAGTTTCCGGCCCCGCCGCCCTTGCGGGCGATCTCGGCGGGGCTGAACTCCAGCCCGCGCCCGCCGAACTCGCGGCTCCACGTGAGGTCGGTTTCCCAGAGGTCCTGGCGCTGGTCCTCGCGGACGATGGTGATGCGGAAGCGGTTGCGGTCGCAGCAGACGGGGAGGGTGGTGACGATGAAGGCCTTCTCGTCGGCGGTGGTGAACTTGTTGGCCCATTCCCACTGGTTGTCGTAGAGGTCGCGGGCGGTGCGGAAGGCGTCCTTCTCCTTGACCTCGATCTCCTGGAGGGTGACGGCGAACTGGGCGAGGAGTTGCTGGACGACGTTGCGGCGGGCGTCGGCGAGGCAGGCGTACTGGTCGGCCGACGGGGGGGAGCCCTCGGCGTAGGCCTGCCAGGTGGCGGGGGTGCTGGTGGCGTAGATGGTGGACCCGTCGGTGACGCGGACGAGGGCGGCGGTGGCGGTGACGTTGCCCTCGTTGCGGGTGTGGGTGTACTGCTTGTTGGAGACCCCGATGGCGTTGCCCTTGTTGTCGTAGATGGTCTGGGGTTCGACGCGGTGTTCGCTGCGGGTGGTGCAGGCGTAGGTGGTGACGGTGCCCACGAGGATCGCCGTCACGTCCAGGGTCGCGTCCCCGCGCATCTGGGCGGCCAGGTTCGCGTTGTCGCTCAGGGCCTGCTGGAGGTCCTGCTGGTCCAGAACGGTCCGCAGGTCATTGCGGTTGAAGACGCTGCGGTACGTGCGGCCGTTGGCGCGGAGGGCGTTGGCGAGTTCGTCGGAGAGGATCTCGGCCGCCCGCGAGTCGTTGGTCTGGTTGCGGAAGGGGACGACGGCGATGGCGACGTTCTCCATCTCGGGCGTCCACCACTCGGGGTACTGGGTGATGGTCATCTTCTTCGTGCATCCGGGGACGGAGGCGGCGAAGACGAGGCAGAGGCACACGGCAGCGAAGATGTGAAGACGGGACGACATGGAAAGACTCCTTATTCCAGCTCGCGGGTGCGGTTGACTGTACGGGCGTACTATTTACATCGGCACGGGGGGCTTGTCCATCCATACTTTTACGGCAGCAGCACCCGCAGGGCGTCGTGAAGCAACTGCACCCCCGCCAGCGCCAGCAGCGCGTAGACGATGAGGTTGAAGTGCCTCTGCCCGATCCGCCGGCAGAGGAGGACGCCCAGGAGGGTCCCGGCGATGACGGCTGGGAGGAGGAGGATCGAGCCGCGGGCGGCCTCGACGTTGAGGGAGAACATCAGGTACACCGGGACCTTGAGCAGGTTGTTGATCCAGTAGTACAGGGCGGTGCTGGCGACGTAGGTTTCCTTGGGGAGGCCCTGGGGCAGGAGGTACATGGCGGTGACGGGCCCGGCGGCGTGGGCGAGGGTGGAGGTGAAGCCCGCGGTGGCCCCGAAGACCGTCCCCTGCCACAGCACCGGCCGGAACGCCGGGGGCTGCTTCCGCAGCGCCCGCCAGGCCTGGAGGGCGACGAACGCGAGGGCGATGAGGCCGACGGCGAGCTTGAGCCATCCATCGACCTGGGGGCGGTGCCCCGTCGCTTCGAGCTGGCGAAACTGGACGAAGGCGAGCCCCCCGATGGCGATCCCCGCCACCGCCCCCGGAAGCAGCAGGCCGATGATCCGCCAGTCCCAGCGGCCCCACCATTTGAAGAGGGCGACGTGGTCGGCGACGATGAGCAGCGGGAGCATCAGCCCCAGGGCCAACTGCACCCGCCCCCCGCAGGCGTAGATCATCAACGGCGTCGCCAGCAGGCCGATCGAGCCCCCGAACCCGGCCTTGGCCGTGCCGATGAGCAGCATGGCCAGCGAGCCCAGGAGCAGGAACTGCAGGGGGGAGTCGAGGCCCAGCGGCAGCAGGGAGGAACCGATCGGCATGTTCGTGCGTCCAATCCTCGGGTACGGGTGCGGCGTACGCGCCCCGCGGAGGGGGCGGGGTGTGTTTTACTGGTCAGCACGGGCGAGGTAAACTAAAATAGCGGGAACCGTTCACGGGACGGAGCCTTGGTGTGGGTGCCACCCTCAAGCCGCATGCGGTTCGCGGCTTGGGGGTGCTGCCCCCCCTCGGGGCCGTGGCACCCCCAAGCGGCAAACAGCGCCGCTTGAGGGTGGCACCCCGGGAACGGTTACAGAGAGCGGAAGTCACAAGGAGTAGTAGATGTACGCATTCGCTTGTCCATCGTGTGCGAAACAGGTTCCGTCTCCCCGTCCGGCCAAGGGGGCGCAGGTGAAGTGTCCGCAGTGCGGGGCGACCTTCCAGGGTTCGACGCTGGAACTGCCCGATCCGCCGCAGGACCCGCTGGCGGTGCTGCAGGGCGGGGCGGCGGCGTCCGCTCCCCGTCGGGTGGCGGGCGGGAGTGCTTCCCCGTCCGCGGCCTTTGTCTACGAGGCCGCCGCGCCCGCCCGGGTCGCCGCGTCCCCCAAGGCCGCCGCGCCCGCCCGGGCCGCCGCGCCCGCCGGAACCGCCCCCCCCGCCTACCGCGCCATGCCCAAGCGGGACAGCACCCCGGCGATGATCATCGCCATCGCGGGCATCGTCCTGATCTTCGCGGCGGTGTTCGGCATTCGCTGGTACGTCAACCACACCTACTACGTCGAAACCAACGAGGCGGGGGCGACGGTCTTCGAGGGCTGGCTGACGAACGAGGAGGCGGCCGCCCGGAAGGCGGCGCTGGAGAAGAAGAAGGATGTCGTCATTGAGCGCATGACGGCCGCGGCGCCCAGTTTCTTCGGGGACAAGAACCCCCAGGCGAACTCCGATGACGACCTGCTGGCCGTTAACGGCCCGGCGATGGGCACGCCCGCGGTTCGGAGCGTTCAGAAACTCGCCAAGGGCGACCCGCGGATTGCCCTGTTGCTGTGGGAGGCGGTGGGGGACCCGATGGCCAACAACACCGGCGGGTACATCGTGGGCGAGATCCGCAACGAGCACGACGTCCCCGCCCGCGAGATCCGCCTGACGGTGCAGCTCCTGGCGGCCGACGGGGAGCTGATCGTCAGCTACATCACCACGATCCGTTACGTGCCCTCGAAGGGCAATGCCCGCTTCAGCATTCCGTGGCGGGGCGTGGCGAAGGACAACATCGCCAAGATCGAGATCGCCGCCGAGACCGAGAAGCTCACCTCCCACAAGGACGTCTGGGAGATCTCGCTGGATGGCATGACCACCGAGGTCCGTGACGAGTGGGTCTACGTCGTCAAGGGCCCCGTCAAGAGCCCGCGCAGCTACGAGGTCTTCGAGGCGTCGGTCTACGGGGAGTTCTATGATCGGGAGGGCGTGCTTCTCGGGTCGGGCACCGGGCAGTTGGAGTCCGGGTACAAGGGCCGCATCGGGCCGGGCAAGACCGCGTTCTTCGTCCTGGACTTCGACACGCGGACCAGCGCCCGCGAGGTCATCCCGCAGAACGTGGCGAGCTACCGCCTCTGCCTGGTCGCCGACAAGGAGTAGGCCCCGCGCCGAAACGACATGATCATCCCCATCCGCACCGACTACCGGCTGTCCCGCACACCGTGGGTGAACTACGGGCTGCTCGCGGTGAACGTCCTGCTGTTCCTCCTGCAGTTCAACGGGACGTCCGCGGCGAACCTGGTCCGCGTGGGGAACTGGCTGCTGCAGCCCAGCCGCCCGGAGATCCACCAGTTCTTCACCTCGGTGTTCCTGCACGGGTCGCTCCTGCACCTCATCGGGAACATGGTCTTCCTGTGGGTGTTCGGGAACGCCATCAATGACCGCTTCGGGCACATCGGGTACCTCGCGTTCTACCTCGCGGGGGGCGTGCTCGCGGGGGTGGGCTACATCATCATGAGCGGGGACGCGCCCGTTCTGGGCGCGTCGGGGGCCATCGCGGCCGTCACGGGGGCGTACCTGGTCCTCTTCCCCCGCACCCGCGTCACGTGTCTGGTGCTGCTCCTGTACGTCCTGGTGCCCTTCGAAATCCCCGCGTTGTTCTTCCTGCTGTTCCAGATCCTCTTCGAGATCTACATGTCCGCCCAGGTGCTGGGCGGGGCGCAGGTCACCGTCGCCCACTGGGCGCACAGCAGCGGGTACTTCTACGGGATCGCCGTCGCTGCGATCCTGCTGGCGACGCGGCTGCTGCCGCGCGACCCGTTCGACCTGCTGAGCCTCCTGCACGCCACCCACCGCCGCCATCGCTACCGCCGCATGGTCTCCGGGGGCTATGACCCCTTTGGGGCAGGCCTGCCCGGACAGAACCACGGCGGCCATGGGCCCCGCCACGTCGAGTCCCGCACCGTCGGGTCCGCCCCTGCGGCCGGGGCGGCCGGCCGGGAGTTCGAACTCCGCCGCGACATCGCCGAAGCCTTCTCCCGCAACGACCTCACCGCCGCCGCCGACCTTTACCTCCGCCTCCTCCAGGTCGCCGACGACGCCGTCCTCTCCCGCCGCCAACAGCTCGACGTCGCCAACCAGCTCATGGCCTCCGAACTCTACCCCCAGGCCGCCGACGCCTACGAACGCTTCCTCAAGCACTACCCCGACTACGAGCACCGCGGCGACATCCACCTGTTGCTCGGGATGCTTCATGGCCGATACCTGGAGCAGTACGACCGCGCCGAGGCCGACCTCCAGCAGGCCCTGGAGCACCTGCACGACGCGAGAAAGATCGAGATGGCCCGCAACGACCTCGACGCCGTCCGCCGACGCCGACGCGCGTGAGACACGGTTCCGCCAACGCCCCCGGACGCAGTCCGGGGGGTGGCGTCGGAGCACGGACACGCCCTCCTGCCGCGGGACGTCATCCCTCGACGCCGTCGGGGGCCGTTCGCCTCCGGGTGCGACGCGCGGTGGATGGGCGTGAAGCCCTCTCCTGACGGGCCGATCACGGAACGGATGCCGCCCATGATGGACCAGATACGACAGTTCCTCTCGCAGCTCGAGTCCCTGCAGATCCACGTTCCCGACCTGCCGCCCTGGGCCTTCGCGGGCACAGCAGTGGGGGGGCTCGTTGTGGGGGCCCTGCTGCTCCTGTGGGGACGCAAGCTCTCCCGGATCCTCATGGCCGCGTGGGGCGCGGGCGTGGGGTGGGGGGCCGGATACCTGCTGCTCCCGTACATTCCCGCCCCTCCCCTCGCCATCCACGCCGCCTCCGCCGTCGTGCTGGCGTTGATCTTCGCGGCGTTGGCGTCGTTGCTTTGGGCGCTGCTGGCGGGGCTGCTGCTGGCGGTGGTGTCGGGGGCGTTCCTGGCGGGGTTCGTGGTGTGGCAGTGGCTGCAGCGGATGCAGGAGGCCCTGCAGGCGCAGACGCCCACGGACGATCCCGCCGCCGCCAACCGGACCGCCGAACGCCTCGCCGAGCTGTCCCGCGAGGTCTGGCAGGCGAATGGCCCGCTGCTGGTGGGCGTGGCGGCGGGGGTGTTCCTGCTGCCCCTGATCCTGCTGATCGTTCGCCCGCGATGGGCGACGATCTTCTCGACCTCGCTGCTGGGGGCGGTGAAGGTGACGGGGGCCGCCCTGCTGGGCGTGGCGCTGCTGAACGCGGGCTGGGGGGAGGCGGCGACGCGGATCTGGTGGGCGCCAGCGGTGCTGGCGGGCGTGCTGCTGGGGTTCGGGCTGGTGGTGCAGGGGCGGGCGGCGAGGCGAGCGAAAGCCCCCGCGAACGCACCGGCCGCTCCCCCGCCTCCGCAGAAACCCCAATCCCAATCCGGGCAATAAGCCGACACAGTAGATGTGGGCGTATGGTGCGCCCGCACAGCGACGCAGCCGAGAGGCTCGTTTGCAGCACAGGGCACCAGGGCGCGAGGTCGAGTGCCTCCGCATCCCGCCCGGTGCGCAAGAGCGTTTCGGTGCGGCGAGTCAGGTCTTTGCAGCATGTACGACCTGCTGGCACAAAACCCGTCGTTCCCGTTCCCCCGGCCGCAGGCGGTCCCGACGGACCAGATCTCCGACCGCCTCGGGGCGCTGCGGATCCCCAGCGTCGAGGAGTACCTCGACGCGCTGTCGAACCTCCACGTCCTCTGGGCGGTCCTCCTCGTCGCCTTCGGCCTGGTGTACCTGCTGCACGGGTGGAAGATCTTCAAGCTCCTCGTGGAGATCAACGCCGCCATCCTTGGGGCCATGGTCGGGCACACCGTCGCGTCGGCCGTCGGGGTCGACGACCGCGCCCCCATCTTCGCCGCCATTGGGGGGGCGGTCGTCTTCGCCGTCCTCGCCTGGCCGATGATGAAGTACGCCATCAGCCTCATGGGCGGGCTGGCGGGGAGCTTCGTGGGCTACGGGGTGTGGACGTACGTCGCCCGCCTGGTGGGGCGCCCCGACCTGGTCAACACCTACGCCTGGACCGGTGTGCTCATCGGGCTCATCACGCTGGGGTTGCTGGCGTTCGTGATCTTCCGCTTCGTCGTCATGGTCTTCACGTCGTTCCAGGGCTCGCTGATGACGGTGAGCGGGCTCATCTGCCTGCTGCTGAAGTACGACCGCGTCGCCGCCGCCCTCACCGACGCCCTGACCGAGAACGTCCACCTCATGCCCCTGCTGGTGGGGATCCCGGCGATCGTGGGGATCGTGGCGCAGCACACGGCGGCGTCGAAGAAGGGCGGCAAGAAGAAGCCCGAGGGGTAGGAAGAATTGCGGATTGGTAACCCTTCACGCCTTCGCAAACAGCAGCGAAGGCGTGAAGAAAAGGGCTCATCGGGATCCGAAGGCGGGAGAGGCGAAGGCGGGATGGGCGCAGGGAGCCTCGAAAAAGGGGACTGGCTCCGCAGCGGCATGCTTCTTGCCGCGCAGGTGC
>JAWLCQ010000171.1:0-10226 GCA_041687095.1 Phycisphaerae bacterium
AGCGCCCCTGCCGGGGCTTGAGATCCCGCGCGACCGCTCACCCAGCACTGAAGTGCTGGGCTATTGTCAAGTCGTCCCTGCCGGGACTCCCGGAATCGCGTCCCTGCCGGGACGCACGGAATCGCCTCTACGCCCGGAACTGCCTCTACGGGGACGCCCGCAACTCCCTGCCGGGACGCCCGGAGCAAACCACGGCGCCCCCCGGGAACTACCTGGAACGCGTCATACTACGCATCCCAGGTAATTCTCTGGCAGCGTCGGTCTGACGTGGTTGCTCCGCTTCGCTCCGCAAACCACGGCACCCGCCCGCGAACTAAGTGGAACGCGTCTCACTGGCACCCGCCCGCGAACTAAGTGGAGCGCGTCTCACTGGTGGGCGAAGTCAAACGCCGTCAGCACGCCCTGCAGGCCGGTGAAGGAGAACTCCACCGCCACGCGGGTCGAGGCCTCTTCGCCCTGGACGGCGTAGACGAGGAGGTACTTCTGCCCTCCGTCGGGGGCGTTGAGGAACTCGGCGGACTCGACGGTGAGGGACTGGATGGGTCCGAACTGCTCGCCCGCGAGCGCGTGAACGTTCTGCAGCGTGGCGAGGGGCACCTTCTCCTGCAGCGCCGGGTGCATCATGGCGTAGGCCTTGCGGGGCTCGCCCTCCATCGTCTCGCGGATGAAGGCCTCCGCCCGCGTGCGGTAGACCGTGTCGTCGGCGGGCCCGCGGAACCAGCCCGACCCCAGGCGCTCGCTCTCCACGTTGAAGCTCACGATCCGCCCGTCCGCGAACGTCAACGCCGACCGCGCCTCGCCCTTCTCGAACACCACGGTCCCCTCGCTCTTGACGATCGTCCGCTCCCCGTCGGTGTCGGTGGACGTGTTGAAGTCCGTCTTGCTCATGCTCTGGAAGGCGCCCAGCGAATCGCGGACGGCCTGCATCCACGCGGCGAGGACGGGTTCATCGATCTCCCGGACCAGGGCCGGGTCGAGCAGGGCGTAGACCTGCTGGGGCTGCCCGGAGAGGACGGCCTGGAAGAACGCTTCCTGCTTGCCCGCCCCCTCGCGCTGCGCCCACACCAGCAGGGCAATGAACCCCACGATCAGCAGCAGGAACACTCCGCCAAGGATCTGCAGCAGTTTCTTCATGGTCTGTCGCCTTTCCGTTTCTGGGGCCTTCGTTCTATGGATCATGGGATCGGTCGTACTTCGGTCCATGCATTATCGGGAACCGTTCACGCCTTCGCAAACAGCAGCGAAGGCGTGAAGAAAAGGGTCCGGCGGGATCCGAAAGCGGGATAGGCGCAGGGAGCCTCGAAAACGGGGACTGGCTCCGCAGCGGCATGCTTCTTGCCGCGCAGGTGCCTGTCCCCATTCTCGAGGCGGTGCGGGACTCATCGCTCGCGCTCCCGTGAACGGTTCCCATCGTCGCATTATCGGTCGATTCCGCGACGGTCTGCAAGGGGCGGTTATGGCCATGGCCCTGGGAGCGTGGAAGGCCGGTGTTGCGTCGGGAGGGGGGGGGCGGCTAGTCTAGGGGCTTGGACGCCATGGCGAGCGAAGTTTCCAGCGACCGGCCCATCGGGGTGTTTGACTCGGGCGTCGGCGGGTTGACCGTCGTGCGCGAGTTGCTGCGCGCCATGCCCGGGGAGGACATCGTGTACCTGGGCGACAGCGCGCGGGTGCCCTACGGCAGCAAGTCGCTGGAGACGGTTCGCAAGTTCGCGTTGGAGTGCATGGCCTTTCTGCTGTCGTTCGAGCCCAAGCTCATCGTCGCCGCGTGCAACAGCGCGTCGGCGGCGGCGATCGAGGCGCTGGAGGCCGCGTGCCCCGTGGGGGTGGTGGACGTGATCCGCCCCAGTGCGGCCGCGGCGGTGGCGGCCGTGGCGGGCACGGACCGACCCATCGGGGTCATCGGGACCGAGGCGACGGTGAACTCCCACGCCTACCGCCGCGCCATCGCCGCCCTCGATCCCGCCCGCGAGGTGCTCTCGACGGCGTGCCCGCTGCTGGTGCCCATCGTGGAGGAGGGGCGGCACGAGGATGACGCGATCGTCATGCACGTGCTGTACGACTACCTCCCCGAACTGCAGCGCCGCCGCCCCGGGGCCCTCATCCTGGGCTGCACGCACTACCCGCTGCTGTGGCGGCCGATCGAGAAGCTCATGGGCCCGGGCGTGACGCTGGTCAGCAGCGGAGCGGCGGCGGCCGGGGACGTGCACCGCCGCCTGCTCGCCGACGGGCTCGCCCGCGCGCGGGTGGGGGGCGGACGGCTGTGGTGTTACACGACGGACAACGCGAGGCGATTCGCGGTCCTGACGGAACGATTCGGCGGGCGGGCGGCCGATGCGGTCGAGTACGTGGGCACGGACGAACTGGAGGGGCGGACCCCGGTGGTACGGACATCCCTATGAAAAAATACATCACAATGGGCCTGCTGGCCGCGGCGCTGGCGGGATGCGAGGTGCAGACGGACAGCGGCGTGATGCGGACGCTGTTCGGAAGGCCCGGGGCGGACCTGGTCGCGATGGCCGTCAGCGACGACCCCGACCTCCGCCGCACGGGCCTGACCGAGCTGTCGGAGAAGAGCTACGGCCTGCGCGACCCGTACCTGAAGCTCTACGCCGAACGCCTCCACAACGACGACAGCCCGCAGGTCCGCTCCGTCGCCGCCCGCGCCCTCGGGCAGGCCGCGGACCCCGCCTACCTGCCCGACCTCCTCGCCGCCCTCGACCGCGAGGACCAGCCGACGATGGTCCGCTGGGACCTCGCCGTCGCCCTCGACACCGTGCGGGGCGAGGCAGCCATCGACCCCCTCCGCCGCCACGCCCTGCGCGACGCGTCCGAGGACGTCCGCGCCAGCAGCGCCCGCGCGCTGCGCCACTACCCGACGCCGGACGTGGCCCGCACGCTGGTGATGGTGCTGGGCGAGGACTCCTACACCGTTCGCCACGAGGCCCACGAATCCCTCGTCGCCATCACCGGGCAGGACCTCGGGTACGCCCCGGGCGACTGGGCCCCCGTGACGGGCGAGCGGTTCACCCCGGCGAGGCGGGAGCGGAAGTCGCCCTGGTGGGACTGGATGGGCATGACCGACCGCGGCGAGGCGCCGCCCGTCGCCCCGCCCCGCCCCGACCCGTCCCCCGCGCCCGCGTCGCCCGAGGCGCCCGGGGAACCCTCCCCGCCCGAGGCGACCGACGCCCCCGACGAGCCCCTCCCGCCCGCCGCCTCCCGCCGTCCCTGGTGGGACTGGATGGGCGTGACGAACTAGACCCCAGCCCACACGGGCTTGACCTGCCCCCAACCCGCGGGCGACAATGCACGGATGCCGCACGTGGAACGAACACGGCCCCACACAGCCAGGGAAGGATGCCGATGGCCCGCGGACGCAAAGCGCCGAACCCCGCGAAGGTGAAGGCGCAGGCCCGCGCGCTGGACGAACCCCGGCGCGGCGAGGGCCCGTCCGCTCCCCATCTGCTCCGCCGCCGCGTCACGCTGATCCTGCTGGGAGTGCTGTCGGCGGTGCTGCTGACGGCGTCGCTCCCGCCATTCGACCAGTGGTATCTCGCCTACGTCGCCCTCGTCCCGTGGATCCTGCTGCTGAGCGGGCCCAATCGCCCGCGGGAGCGGGTCGGCTGGGCCGCGCTCGCCGGGCTGCTCTTCTGGGCGGGGAACCTGTACTGGCTGTGGTGGATCACGCTGGCGGGGTACGCGGCGCTGGCAGTGTACCTGTCGGCGTATTGGCTGGTGGCGGCACTGCTGGTGCGGGGGGCCATTCGCCGCCGCTGGCCGCTGTGGATCGTCTTCCCGATCGTGTGGGTGGCGCTGGAGTACGCCCGCGCGTACGTCATCAGCGGGTTCCCCTGGTTCTTCCTGGCGCAGACGCAGTACGAGCAGGTCCGCCTCATCCAGATCGCCGACGCCACCGGGCAGTACGGCGTGTCGTTCCTGGTGGCCATGGTCAACGGGGCGCTGGCGGACGGGGTGCTGCACGCGCTGACCCCGCGGGGGCTGCGGGCGGGGCGGGGGCGGCGGGTGGCGGTGGGGATGGCGGGGGCGGCGATCGCGGTGGGGGGGGTGTTGGGGTACGGCACGTGGAGGCTGGGGCAGGAAACGAAGCGGCCCGGGCCGGTGATCGGGGTGGTGCAGCACGCGTTCCCGATCTCGCTGGCGGGCCCGACGGCGCCGGAGGGGCGGGTCTTCGAGCGCCACGTCGAGATGACGATGAAACTGATCGGGGCGGAGTGCGACCTGGTGCTCTGGCCCGAGACGATGCTGCCCACGGGCGCCAACGCCGAGTTCGCCCTCGCGGACTTCGACCGCTTCCCCCGCCCCGCCCAGGAGGCGCTGCGGGAGCGGGCGCGGGATCCGCGGTGGTGGCAGGAGCAGGTGCGAACGCAGGTCCTTCCGATCATGAAACGCCTCTCCGAGCGGCTGGGCTGCCCGCTGCTGGTGGGCGGGGGGACGGTGCACGTCACGGACGATCCCGAGGACCCGGTCCTCCACCGTAACAGCGCCCTGCTCTTCGACCGCTCCGAGCACGCCCCGACGGGCTACTCCAAGATGCACCTCGTGCCCTTCAGCGAGTGCGTGCCGTTCAAGTACAGCTTCCCCCCGGCGTACCGGGCGCTGCGGTGGTTCGTCCCCCCGGTGATGAGCCAGCTCGAGCCCGGAACGGGCTTCACCCACTTCCGCATCGCGCCCCGCGGGGCGGGGGCGGGGAGCGGGGCGGCGACGGCGCCGGCGGGCGAGGCCGCCACCGGCCCAGCCGAGGAGCCCTGGCGCATCGCCACGCCCATCTGCTACGAGGGCACCTTCGCCCGCATCGTCCGCTCGATGGTCTGGCAGGACGGGGCGAAGCAGGTGGACGTGCTGGCCAACCTCTCCAACGACGGGTGGTTCATCTGGCAACTCGGCGGGCAGGGGTATCACAACAGCACCGAGCACGTGCAGCATCTGGCCCACTACGCGTTCCGCGCGGTGGAGAACCGCGTGCCCGTGGTGCGGGCGGTCAATACGGGCATCAGCGCGTCGGTGGACTCCGACGGGCGGATCGTGACCGAACTGCAGGAGCGAGGAGTGCGTACGATGATTGCCGGGGTGCTGCTGCTGGACGGACGCCCCCCCGCGGAGGCCGACTCGGTACAGCATGGCCCACGTGTGCTTGTAGACGGGCGGGTGAGTGTGTATTCTCGGTATGGCGATGTGTTCGCCATTGCGGTCCTGGCGCTCGCGGCGGTGCTCACCGTGTGGATGGCGGTGCGGCGAGTGGACCCGGAAACGCAGGGAGCCCCGAAGTGATCGAAGCGTCAGGAGCAGCCATGCGGGCGAGGCCGGTGTTCGTACTTCTACTGATGACCGTGGCAGGCTGCACCCTCACGCCCCAGAAGCCCGAGGGCCCGCAGATCTCCCCGCGCAAGGCCCGCATCGACGCCGTCACCACCCTCCGCCAGGCCGCCGACTCCCCCGACCCCTTCACCCGCATGCACGCCATGGAGGCCATCGCCGCCGTGCTCCCGTCCGAGGGCCCGCGGTTCCTTCAGGGCCTGCGGGACGCCGAACCGGCCGTCCAGTTCGCCGCCGCCTTCGCCGTCGGGGACGCCCGCTACGCCCCCGCCATGCCCGAGCTGCTCCGCATGGCCGACGCCGCCGGGCCCGACAAGCGCATCTACTCCGCCGTCATCTACGCCCTCCACCGCCTGGGCGAGCACCGCTACACCGGGGACCTCGGCCGCCTGCTGCATCACCGCGAGGAGGACGTCCGCGCCAACGCCGCCCTCGTCCTCGGCCGCTTGGGCGAGCCCTCGGCCGCCCCGATGCTCAAGTCCGCCCTCGCCGACGAGCGCAGCACCCGCGTGCAGCTCAACATCGAGGAGGCCCTGGCGCTGCTGGGCGATCCCCGCTACGCGCGGCGGATCGAGGCGTACACCCACGGGTACGACGAGGGCATCCGCCTGATGGCCCTGCCCGCGCTGACCCGCAGCGGGTCCACCCACGCGGTCCTCATCCTGCAGGAACTCGCCGCCGACGAGCAGGCCCCGCCCCGCGTCCGCACGGCCGCCGTCGGGGAGCTGGGACGACTGGGGCAGGCGAGCCCGGAGAACTCCGAACTGTGCGTCCAGGCGGTGCAGCAGCCCCGGGCGATGCTGGAGGCCTGCCCGGCGCGGCAGGGGGCGGCCGTGAGCGAGGTCGAGGTGAACTCGCTGCAGCAGCTCTCGGCGAAGTCGCTGGGGCACCTGGGGCAGCTACCGGTGCTGGACGTGCTGTACCCGCTGCTGCATGCCCCCGATGGAGGGGTGCGGGTGGCGGCGGCGATGAGCATTCTCCGCCTGGCCGGGGAGGCCCTCGGGGATGCCCCGGGCGTGGCGCTGCCGCGGGCGGACACGACGCGGCGGGCCCCGGCGGGGCAGGAGCGGCCGCGGTTCGGCGTGGAGCCCCCGGCGGCGGTCCCGCCCCCGGCGGCGGACGCCCCTCCGCCCGCCCCGGACGAAGCGGTCCCGCAGGCCCCCCGGCGGGGGATGCGGACGGCCGGCGGACGAGATTAAGCCTCCGTGCGGTACGTTCGGGCGACACCGAGAGGAAATATGCTTGACTGGCGTACCGCAGAACTTAGAATTTGTGTCTCAGTAGTAAGGCGCGGTCTGTGCGAAACGCATTCATAACATCAGCGACCTTCATACGGGACGTAGCGCAAGGAAGGCCCCACTGCGGGGATAAGGCAATTCCAGCCGAAGGAGATCAGCGTTGAGTATTCTGACGAAGATCTGTGTCGTGATCCTGGTGTTCGCGGTCCTGGTGGCCTCCGGGGTCTTCGTGACCCTCACCACCGCCATGCCGAACTACCGGGCGCTGTTCGAGCAGGAGAAGCTCGGACGCGAGCAGAATGCAATGCACTACCGCACCGCGGTGCTGGCGAACCAGCAGCTCCGGGGCGAGCGTGACGCGGCCGTCGATCGGTCCTCGCAGCTCGCGAGGGAGAAGGACGACGCGCAGAGGACCGCTCTGGGCGAGATCGAGAGCCTCCGGGCCGACAAGGTCGCCCTGACCCGCGGGGTCGAGGGCATCCGGGCGGACCTGGCCAAGCTGGAGCAGACCCTCAAGACCGAGCAGGACGCCCGCGTCAAGCTCCAGGGCGACCTCAAGTCCGAGATGGACGAGAACGTCACCCTCCAGGAGCGCAACCGCGAACTCATCGACGCCCTCCGCGATAAGGACGTCGCCCTGCAGCGCCTGGAGCTGATCGCCAAGAACCTGCGCCAGACCCTCAGCGACCAGGAGCGCCGCATCCAGGACCTCGAGACGCAGCTCGCGTCGGGCTCCCGCGTCGCCCCCGGCGCCGGCGCCGAAGTCATCGCCGCCACCGCGGCCGAGGACATCCGCGGGACCGTCACGGCCGTCGACGAGAACGTCGCGAGCATCAACATCGGCACGGCCAATGGCGTCCGCAAGGGCATGAAGATGACCGTGTACCGCGGCGGCGAGTTCGTGTCGTTCCTCCAGGTCGCGGAAGTGGACGTCAACGCCTCCTACGGCGTGATCGTCGACAAGCGAATGGGCATGGAACCGCAGCAGGGCGACAAGGTGAAAGTGGAGGCGCGGTAATGGCACAGGTTGTTTCCGCCCCCACCGTTGCGTCCGGCTCGGGCAGGCCGAACGTGTACACGGCGCTGCTCGTCGTGGCGATCTTCGTGCTGCTCGTGGCGGTCGGCTATGTGGCGTGGTTCCTGACCGCGCCCTCGCCGACGGGCTACGGCCTGGAGTTCGCCGACCTATTCCAGCCGTGGAACCTGCCCATGCCGCGCTGACCGCGCGGCATGGCGGACCATCGCTAGACCCGTCAGACACAGGCGGATGCGAACGCGGCGGCGCGGCAGGAGGCCGGGCCGCTCGCGGCGGGATGATCCCCTCGCCGCTGCGCCTGTTGTCGTATAGGATGCGCGGTCATGATCCTCGATCCCATTCTCGGGCTGTTCTCCATGGACATGGGTATCGACCTGGGCACCTGCAACACCCTGGTCTGTGTCCGTGGGCAGGGCATTGTCCTGAACGAGCCCTCGGTTGTCGCCGTCTACCGCGGGACCAACAAGGTCCTCAAGCAGCGGGACCGCGTCGCCGTCGGGCTCGTCGCCAAGGAGATGCTGGGCAAGACGCCCGGGTCCATCAGCGCCATCCGGCCGATGAAGGACGGGGTCATCGCCGACTTCGACATCACCGAGGAGATGCTGGGCTACTTCATCCGCAAGGCCCACCATCGCCGGCGGTCCCTGTTCGGGATCCGCCCCCGCGTGGTCATCGCCATCCCCTCGGGCATCACCGCCGTCGAGAAACGCGCCGTCCTCAACTCCGCCGAACGTGCCGGGGCCCGCAAGGTCTACCTCGTCGAGGAGCCCATGGCGTGCGGCATCGGGGCGGGGTTGCCCATCAGCGAGCCCACGGCCTCCATGATCGTGGACATCGGGGGGGGCACCACCGAGGTCGCCATCATGTCCCTCGCCGACATCTCCGTCTGCGAGTCCATCCGCGTCGCCGGGGACGACATGGACGAGGCGGTCTCCGCCCACATGAAGCGGACGTACAACCTCATGATCGGCGAGCAGACGGCCGAGCGCATCAAGCTCGAGATCGGCTCGGCGGCCCCGATGGAGAACGAGCTGACGATGGAGGTCCGCGGGCGGGACATGATCTCCGGGCTGCCCCGCAAGACCGTCATCACCTCCGACGAGGTCCGCGAGGCCCTCAAGGAGCCCGTCGGGTCCATCATCGACTGCGTCACCCGCACACTGGAACGCGCCGAGCCCGAACTCGCCGCCGACCTCGTGGACAACGGGATCATGCTCGCCGGCGGCGGGGCGCTGCTCCGCGGGATGAGCACCGTCCTCGCCAACGCCACCGGCCTCGACGTCCGCATCGCCGACGACCCCCTCACCTGCGTCGCCCGCGGGACCGCCGTCTACCTCGAAAACCTCGACCAGTGGAAGGGCGCGATGGAGTCGGCGGAGGACGAGTTCTAACAGTTGCGAATTGCGATTTTCGAGTTTCGATTTGAGAAGAAACGGCGGTCGGCAGCGGCCGCCGTTTTCATGGGCGGGCCGGAGACCGCGTGCACCGCGTGCACCGCGTGCACCGCGCGGACCGGTCCGGACGTGGTCCCTGGAGGTCTTCACGGTTGGACAAGCTCCTGTGCATCGCGGCCGGCGGGGCGGTGGGGGCCCTGCTGCGGTACGGCGTCAGCGGGTGGGCGTACGCGCTGCTGGGTACGCGCCTGCCCTGGGGCACCTTGGCCGTAAACCTCTCCGGATCGTTCGTCATCGGGCTGCTGTCGGGGGTGTTCAGCCAACTGGCCACGCCCCCGTGGCTGCGGGACCTGCTGCTCATCGGCCTGCTGGGGGCGTTCACCACGTTCTCGACCTTCAGCCTGGAGACCCTGAATCTGCTCCGCGACCGCGAACTCCTGCTGGCCGGGGCGAACGTCACCGTGAGCTGCGTCGCGGGGGTGGGCCTGGCCCTGTGCGGGCTGGTGCTCGGGCAGGCGATCATAGGATGGTTGCGGTGAGCGGTTATGGGCAGGAAACGGCTTCCGAACCAAGTTGTACCGCGGAGAACGCAGGGATCGCAGAGAGGGCGTGGGACGCCTGCCTGATTCGCTTCCCTCGGCGATCTCCGCGATCTCCGCGGTGATTTCTGGAGTAGCCAGTGAACGGAGATGTGCCATGACGCTATCCGGCGAGGCGACGCTGCTGCGGGTGTTCCTGGGCGAGAGCGACCGGTGCGGGCACGAGCCGCTCTACGAGGCCATCGTCCGCAAGGCCCGCGAACTGCACCTCGCCGGGGCCACCGTCCTCCGCGGGATCATGGGCTTCGGGGCCCACTCCCGCCTGCACACCGCCAAGCTCCTCCGCCTCTCGGAGGACCTCCCGATCATCATCGAGATCGTCGACCGCCGCGAGAACCTCGCCCCGCTCCTGCAGTTCCTCGACGAGCACGTGACCGAGGGGCTCGTGACGATGGAGAAGGTCGAGGTCCTCCGCTACGGCAACGGAACTGCGGGGGCGTGAGACGCCCGGTGTTACGGTCCCGGCGGGTGCCACGGCTGCGCTGTCTGCAGCCGTGCTGCCAGAGAGGACACGGCTGCAGACAGCGCAGCCGTGGCACCCCCACATTGCGTCAGTCATATCCGCAATCCGCAATCCGCAATCCGCAATCGCGGGCGCAGCCCGCGCGTTACCCCAGCATGTCCAGGA
>JAWLCQ010000172.1:0-9108 GCA_041687095.1 Phycisphaerae bacterium
GCGATCTGCCCGGCCGGGGGCGGGCTGGGCCGGCGCCGGGGGGCGGGGGGGCTGGCGGTGGTGGTCGTGCGGAACGTTCTGGAACGGCGCGCGGAGTTGGCGATTCTGCGGGCGGTGGGGTTCTCGCGGGCGGCGGTGGGGCGGATGCTGGTCTGGGAGTATGCGCCCCTGGTGCTGCTGGGGACGGGCCTGGGGGCGGGGAGCGGGGTGGCGGCGGTCCTGCCGGCGTTGGCAAGCCCTGGCGCGGACGTGCCTTACGTGTCGCTGGGCCTGACGGTCCTGGCCGTCGCCGCCGCGGGCCTGCTGGGCACGGCCGGGGGGGCGGTGCTGGCGCTGCGGGGGGACGTGCTGGACGGCCTGCGGGCGGAGTAGCGGGGGGGGGGAACGGCAGGGGGGGCATTTGTATGCTAAGCTCTTGATAGCCCCCGATTCCAGGCTAGGCAGAGGACCGGATTGCGGGTACAATGAGGAGGCGAATCAAGTCCGGAACTACTACGGGTTTCACCGTATCGCAAGGGAAGAGGGAGCGTGATGAAAAGGAGCGGTCTCATCGACGGGTTGTCCCATCGAGGAGTGGCAGGCGTCTGCTGTCGTTCCGTTTTCGTCTGCGCGCTGGCCGTCCTGTGCCTCGCGGGGGGGGAAGCGGCCTGGGCGGTCGTGCCCGGCACCACCAATCCCTCCCAGCTCACCGCCGAATGGTCCGGGTTCGACTGGAACTCCGTGTATAGCTGGCGTTCCGGGTCCGCCGTCGCCATCGACGAGTTCTGGATCCTCTCCGTCCGCCACGTCGGGGGAGGCGTGGGGAACACGCTCACGGCCAATGGGTTGACGCACACCGTGGTGCAGACTGTGCTGGGCCCCACCGATACGGGCCAGGTCAAGCCCACCGACCTCATGCTGCACCGGCTCGATCGGCCGGTGTCGAGCTACGCCCCGCTGTACTACGGGAGCCTGAACCCCGGGACGAAGGCCATCATCGCCGGCTATGGGCAGACGGGGCAGGACTACGTCACGTACTACACGATGACCGGCGGGGCCGGGATCAAGCGCGTCGGGACCAACAAGGTCAACGGCACGGACCGGGTGACGACGAGTGCCTACTCCTCCCAGTGCCTGTACATGAACTTTCTCAGCGGCGACACGCCCTACGAGGCCGGGCTGGGCACGGGCGACTCGGGCGGGGGCACCTTCGTGAAGGAGGGGGGCGTCTGGAAGCTCGCGGGCATCAACGCGTACGTCGATACCAACGGCACGGCCGGGCAGTACGACTCCAGCTACGCCGTCTCCATTCCCGCCTACGCCATGTGGACCTTCACGAGCCTTCCGCAGGACAACCGCTGGAAGGGGACCACGGGCAGTTGGGCCACGTCCACGAACTGGACCAACGGGGCGCCGACGGCGTCGCAGGACCTCTACGTCGATAATGGCGGGACCGCGCGGATCACGGGGGGAACGGTGAGCAGCGGGTACGTGATGGTGGGCATGGACAATGGAGGGGCGAACACGGTGGAGCACACCGGGGGGGCGCACAGCCTCAGCGGGGCGCTTTACGTGGGCCTGCGTTCGGGGAGCAACGGTACGTACTCGCTGGGGGGCACGGGGAGCGTGTCCGCTGGGCGGGTGCTGATCGGCATGGGCGGGACGGGGCGCTTCACCCAGACGGGCGGGACGCTGAACAGCTCGACCGATCTGCTGATCGGGGAGTACGGCGGGGGGACGTACGAGATCTCGGGCGGGACGCTGACGGCCAAGAAGCTCCGCGTCGGGGACGGTAGCGGCAGCGGCCTGCTGGACATCGGCGGCGCCGCGCCCACGATCACCGTCACCGACACCCTGCGTTTCGGGGCGGGCGCCTCCCTGGACGCCGTCACCGGCAGCGCGATCCGCGTCCGCGGCTCGGCCGTCCAGATCGCGACGACCGACGCGGCCGCGATGGGCGGGCTCGCCAACCTCACCCTCTCGCTGGAGGCCGGGACGTCGGTGTGGACGACCGTCGAAGCCGCCGGGCGGGACCTGGGCCTGGACCCCGCGGGCTGGGTGGAGAATTTCGCCATCGGTTCGCTCGTCCTGGGCGCCGGCACCGGCCGGGAAGGCCGCCTCACCCTCGCCAACGCCGTGGACAACACGCCCGGATGGGACGCCAACGAGGCCCTGTACGTGGACATCCTCCAGCTCAACGCGGGGGCAAGCATCGACCTGGGCGGAATGAGCCTGTACTACCGCAACGGCGGGGATCCGAAGAAACTGTTCTTCGGGGACACCACTCTGGACGGGGCGGTGGACCTGGACGACCTGACGCTGTTGGGGACGTTCTACGGACAGGTCGGCGGGATGACCTGGGCGCAGGGGGACTTCAACGGCGACCTGGTGGTGGACCTGGACGACCTGACGCTGCTCGGGACGTACTACGGGATGCGGGGCGCCGACGCCGCGCCCGCGGGGACGCTGGGCGCCGATTCCGACCTCCTGAGCACCGATCCGGCGTCCACGTCGCTGAGCAGTCCCCGCGACCACGCCACCCCCGAACCCGCCAGCGCGATGCTGGTCCTGGCGCTGCTGCCTCTGCTGCGGCGACGGCGGGGGTAGGGGGGCTGCGGTGGGCGGGGCCGCCTGTCAGCCGCATTCCGGAAAGTCGCAGCGGGGTAACCGTTCACGCGGTGCCCTCGGGGGTTTCAGACAGGCGACCGCCGTCCGAACCTCCCCACCGACCCCGCGCCGAATGTCATGAAATAATTGCTCCTGTCAACAGCCCCTCCTTCATTCGGCTTCGCGGTTGGGTGAGGTAGGAGTACTTCTTCCTCCGTTTGATCCGGCGGGGTTCGACGCGATTGGGCGGTCCGGCACCGGGTCGTGCGCGATCCAGCGCAGCAGCATCCCCAGCAGCGCCTCCGACTCCACCTGCCCCGCCAGAAGCTTCAGGTACGGCAGCATCCCGTTCAGGCGGTCCAGCGAACCCTTGAAGCTCATCCGGCGCACCGACACCCCGTGCGCCTCCCCCGCCCGCAGGTGCTGATGCAACCGCCGCCACAGGCGCAGCTCCGAACGCCGCCACGCCCCCACGGCCACCTCCAGGATCGCCCCGGTGCCCCAGCAGAACACCGCCACCACGCGGGCCTTGGGGAACCCCGCACCCCTCCTTCGTCCCCGACGGCAGGCCGAAGACCCTCCGCAACTCCGGCGTATCCTCCAGCGTCACGCCGGTGCCGTCCACGATCTTCACCTCCATGTCATGCCAGCGGGGCACCTCCGCCACGCCCCGCATCGCCTCCGCCGCGGCCGCCTTCGCGCGACGATAGACCCGCATCGCCAGACGACCGCGGGCCTGGGAGTACGCGCTGGGGTCCGCGGAGGCCGCGGCGGCGCGGGGGACAGGCGGCGGCGATGCCGCCGGCCCCCAGCAGATCGCCCAGGAACGCCGGCCCGTCCTCCCGCGCCGTGATCTTCTCCTTGAACGCCGCGAATCCGTTTGCGAAACTGACCATGCGTGGCCTCCTGCCGTTGGTGTTTGTCCGACAACTGCATCCAACCGCATGGAGGCTATGCGTTTCAATATCTTGTTGTGTACATACTTGCGAATTCTTTCCTGCCATTCGACGCGGGGTCGGTGGGGAGCAAAGGGAAGAGAGCGGGGCCGGTGGGGAGGTGCGACGGCGGTCGTCTTTCTCAAACGCCCGGCGGCACCGCGTGAACGGCAACCTTTTTGGCGTCACGCCAAGAGGACGAGCGGGGTCCGCCTGTCACCGAGGATCTTGCCCGCAGCTTGCTCTTTGGCGTCGGGTCATGCCGCCCGCTTGCAGACAGCGGGAATTGCGAATCGTAACCGTCGGGCGGAGAGGAGGTTGGAGACGCCGGCGGCGAATTTCCTTGGCGATCCGCGAATCCGTGGTGCAATGGACCCGGCGGCCGCCGCGGCGCGGGCGGTGTGCGCCGCGCGGGCGGCGCCCGCTCCCAATTTCGATTTTCGATTTTCGATTGGGCTGTCGCCCCTACCACGGCCCCAATCGAAGTGATCGCCGTTTGAGGACCGGGACACATCCTCGAAAGAGCGAGGATCTTGCGCGTTTGCAGTGCAGCGAACGGCCGCGGGATTTGCTGACCGGTCACGGGCTGGCGTTGCCCCGCGTGGGCGGGTTGGCTTCGTTTCGCGTAACCGTTCACGCCTTCGCAAACAGCAGCGAAGGCGTGAAGAAAAGGGTCCGCCGGGATCCGAAGGCGGGAGAGGCGCAGGCGGGATGGGCGAAGGGAGCCTCGAAAAAGGGGACGGGCTCCGTAGCGGCATGCTTCTTGCCGCGCAGGTGCCTGTCCCCTTTTTCGAGGCGGGGCGGGGCTCCTCGCCCGCACCCCGTGAACGGTTATCGTTTTGCAGGATGGCCGTGAGGACGGCGGCGATGGCTTTGTTTCGCACGGTGCGGATGGGTTTGTTTTGCATGGTGGGGCGCGTCGGACCGCGAAAGGGGGACAGGCACCTCCGGGGCGAACGGCACGCCCCTGCGGAGCCAGTCCCCGTTTCGCTCGCCTGCGGGGCGGTCCGGCAGCGTGTAGCTGCGGCCGTTGGGGCCCTGCACGTCCCCGTTTCGCTCGCCTGCGGGTCGGTCCGGGGCGCCCTCTCCCGCCCGCTGCGCTCGGGACCGCTCCCCGAGGGGCATTGGCATGTGAACAACCTGCAAGGCAAGCAGGGATGCAGGGGATGCAAGGGATCGGATGCAAGGGACTCCCATCCCTTGCATCCCCTGCATCCCTGCTTTCTCAGGAAGGGAAGGCAAGTTGCGTAGATTCCATTGCCGCGAACGCAGAGGAGTTGAAGCGCCGGACGATCGGTTTGGCTTTGTTTTGCACGGTGCGGTTGGCTTTGTTCCGCACGGTGCGGATGGGTTTGTTTTGCATGGCTCTGTTCCGCATGGGCGCGTTGGGAGCGGGAGACGTGGCGGCGGGAGAAACCGGAAGTCTCGGAAAGGTTGCCCAAGTTTGGCTTCGTTCCGCAGAAAACGAGTGGGCGCGCGCCGGGGAGCAGCCTTGGACGCCTGTCCGCACGGTGGCGTTGGCCCGGGAATCCCCCGCTGGGCGAGCGCACAGTCGTGGCACGGGCGTCTCGCCCGTGTGTCGCAGGGGCGTCTCGCCCCTGCCCGGGGGGCGAGTGGGGCCTGATTGCCTCGAAAGACCCTCTCCAACCCATGTGGCCCCGCGGGCAAAGGCCACGGGCAAGATGCCCGTGGGACCCATGGGCGAGACGCCCATGCCACGGAAAACCGATTCTGCGATTGCCGGGAATCCCCCGCTGGGCCCGAGGCGCAGGGGCTCGCGGGACATATACTGCAGCGCGGAGCGGACCGCTTTGGTCCGCCGGAAAAAGGAGACGGACGGTATGGCGGTGTGGCATTCCGAGAGCGACTACGCGCCCGCAAAGGGGCGCTACGAGGCGATGACGTATCGGCGGTGCGGGCGGAGCGGCGTGCAGCTCCCGGCGGTCTCGCTGGGGCTGTGGCATAACTTCGGGGGCGTGGACGCCTTCGAGACCGCCCGGGCCATGGTCCTGCGGGCGTTCGACCTGGGCGTCACGCACTTCGATCTGGCGAACAACTACGGCCCGCCCCCGGGGTCGGCGGAGGAGACCTTCGGGGCCGTCCTCGACAAGGACCTCCGCCGCCACCGCGACGAGCTGATCGTCTCGACCAAGGCGGGCTACCGCATGTGGCCGGGGCCGTACGGCGACTTCGGGTCGCGGAAGTACCTCATCGCCTCGCTCGACCAGTCGCTGCGGCGGATGGGGCTGGACTACGTGGACATCTTCTACCACCATCGCCCCGACCCCGACACGCCGCTGGAGGAGACGATGGCCGCCCTGGACTACGCCGTCCGCTCCGGGCGGGCGCTGTACGCGGGCGTGTCGTCGTACCCGGCGGACCTGACGCGGCAGGCGGCGGCGATTCTGCGGGCGATGGGCACGCCCCTGCTCATCCACCAGCCGTCGTACAGCATGTTCAACCGCTGGATCGAGGGCGGCCTGCTCGACGCGGTGGGCGAGGAGGGCGCGGGCTGCATCGTGTTCTCCCCGCTCGCGCAGGGGCTGCTGACGCGGAAGTACCTCGACGGCATCCCGGCCGACTCCCGCGCCGCCAAGCCCCACGGGTTCCTCAAGGAGGCCCAGATCACCGAGGAGAAGCTCGCGAAGGTGCGGGCGCTGAACGAACTGGCGGTGGGGCGGGGGCAGACGCTGGCGCAGTTGGCCGTCGCGTGGACGCTGCGGGATCCGCGGGTCACCAGCGCCCTCGTCGGGGCGTCGCGGGTGGAGCAGGTCGAGGACGACGTGGCGACGCTGCGGCGGGTGGAGTTCACGCCCGACGAACTGCGGCGGATCGAGGAGGTCCTGGCAGGATGAGCGGATCGCTCGAGGTCGCACCGGTGGGGCGCAGCGCCCGCATTTCCTCCCTCCGCCTCGTGGCGGGCGGGGAGGGCGTGCTGGCCGACTACCGCACCCACCGCCTCGCCGAGATGGTCCGCGCCCGCGGGTGGGACCAGGCGGTGCTGCACCGCTGCGCCCTCGACGGGCAGTGGGCGACGGCGGCGTTGGTGCTCAAGAGCCCGGGCAACGTGGGCTTCCTGTTCTTCGCGCCCCCCCCGTCGTCGCAGCGCCTCTGGCCGGCGGCGGTGGCGGCGGTGCGGTCGGCGACCGAGGCCGCCCTCGCCGATGGCCTCTCCCTCGTGCAGGCCATGACCGATCCCGGCGCGACGGCCGAGGACGCCCTGCTCCGCGAGGCGGGGCTCGGGCGGCTGACGGAGCTGGTGTACATGCGGCTGAGCCTGCAGGAGTGGTCCGCCCCCCCCGAGGCGCCCGCCCTGGCCATCCGCCGCTGGGGGCAGTTCACCGAGGAGGAGTTGCGCAACGTCATCGCCGGAACCTACCAGCAGTCGCTGGACTGCCCGGCGCTGGCGCGGGTCCGCGACATCCCCGAGGTCATCGAAACCCACCGGGCCAGCGGGGTCTTCCGCCCGGGCTCCTGGTGGCTGGTGGACTGCGACGGGCAGGCGGCCGCCTGCATCCTCGCCAACGCCGTCCCCCACGCGCGGGACTGGGACGTGGCGTACCTGGGCGTGCGGCCGGAGTTTCGGGGGCGCGGCCTGGGCGGGCGGATGCTGCGGCGGATGCTGCGGGAGGCCCGGGGAGGGGGCATGCAGGGCGTGACGCTGGCCGTCGACGCCGCAAATCCCTACGCCCAAAGGCTGTACGATGCGGAGGGCTTCCGCGAGCAGCAGCGGCGGGTGGCGTACGTGCGTCTGCGGGCATGTGAAGGGCCGGTTACGGCCGCGCATACGGCCTGTTAGCAAGTTGTGGAGAGAAGTTTTTTTTCCGCTCCAAGCTACCGAAGCTGCGAGCCTTGCCCGCTGTGGATAACTATCGCAGGGCTTTGCCATTGACCCTGAGCCCCGAAGGGCCAAAATACAGGACAGCCTCGACGGCAGCGGCGATCGCTGACGGGACCGCGGGGGTTGTCGAACCGTCACTGCGACGGCCGCGGATGCGTCGGGCTGACTGGGATGCTTGGAGTTTACCATGGAAGACACCACAATCACCGTGCGCGCCGAACGCGACGCCGCCGCCGTCCGCGGAGTGATGCAGCGGCTGCAGGAGCGGATCGGGACGGGCCGGTTCAACGCATGGTTCCGCCACGGGACCCGCGTGAGCCTGGACGACGGGCTCGTCCGTGTCTCCGTGCCCAATCCGTTCGTCGCGCAGTGGATCGAGGGCCATTTTCAGTCGGACATCCGCCACGCCGCCGCCTCGGACCCGGCGGCGGAGATGCGGGTCGTCATCGCCGTCGATGCCTCGCTCTGCGACGAGCTGCCGCGGCGACAACTGGACCTGCAGGCCGACTTCGTGCACCGCGCCGCCGAGGGCCGCGCCCGCCCGCGATCCGGACCCCCAACCGCCAACGTGCTGCGGTATCGGATGGACGACTTCGTCATCGGGCGGAGCAACCAGATGGCCGCGTCGGCGGCCATGGCTTTGGCGGAGAGCGACGAGCCGCCGTTCTCCCACCTGTTCATCCACGGGCCCTGCGGGGTGGGCAAGACGCACCTGCTGCAGGGGATCTGCGAGCTGGTGCAGGCCCGCGGGGGGCGGGGGACGTGGCGGTACGTGACGGGCGAGCAGTTCACCAACGAGTTCGTGACGGCGTTGCGGCGGAAGCAGACGAACGAGTTCCGCGAGCGGTACCGGCGGCTGGACCTGCTGGCGATCGACGACGTGCACTTCCTCGCCAACAAGCGGGCGACGCAGGAGGAGTTCCTCCACACGTTCAACGCGATCCAGTCGGCGGGGCGGCGGATCGTGCTGGCGAGCGACGCGCACCCCAAGCTGGTGGGCGAACTCAGCGAGCAGCTCGTCAGCCGCTTCGTCGCGGGCATGGTGGTGCGGGTGGACAGCCCGGACCTGACGCTACGGAAGGAGATCCTGCGGCGCAAGGCGCGGGAGATGCGCCTGGCGCTGGGCGACGAGGTCCTGCAGTACGTTGCATCCAACGTGCGGGCGTCGGTCCGCGAGCTGGAGGGCACGGTGGTGAAGCTGGCGGCGGTGGCGGCGCTGGGGGACGGGCCGGTCACGACCGACCTGGTCCGCTCGGTGCTCGCCGACTACCTCGCCCGCGCGGATTCGGCGGTGACGCTGGCGGACATCGAGGCGGGGGTGGCGGCGTTCTTCGGGATCACCGTCCCGGACCTGCACTCCTCGCGGCGGACGAAGACGGTGTCGGTGGCGCGGATGGTGGCGATGCATCTGGCGCGGCGGCACACGCGGATGAGCTACCCGGAGATCGGGCGGGCGATGGGCAAGAGCCACTCGTCCGTCATCGCGGGCGATCAGCGGATGGAGCGGCTCGTGCAGTCGGGCGCGCCCGTGGAGTGGCAGACGCCCATGGGCCCCAAGAGCGAACCCGCCGACCGCCTGCTGACGATGCTCTCCGAGCAGATCGGGTAGGGGCCGTTCAGTGGAGCGATGAACCCTTCTCCCCTGGGGGAGAAGATGTCGCGAAGCGACAGATGAGGGGGCGCCTCCAAGGCAGCAGGGACAGGATCTCGCAGCAGACGTTTCCCAATTGTAGTTCCCAACCGTTC
>JAWLCQ010000172.1:9118-10177 GCA_041687095.1 Phycisphaerae bacterium
GGGCCCCCTCACCGCCCTCGCTGCGCTCGGGCACCTCTCCCCGCGGGGGAGAGGGGTCTCACTCCCTCGGGGAGAGGGGTCTCATGCACCTCGCCCTCGGGGGAGGGGCTTTGCTACTTCCGCTTCTTCGCGGCGGCCGCGGCGGCTTCGCGGAAGCGGCGCTGGACGACGTCGTAGGCGAGCTTGCGGCGGCGGTACTCGTCGACGACGCCCTTGTTGTTCATGGTCCGCGGGCGGGAGCGCCACCACTCCTTGGTGATGCGGACGTCGCAGAACTGCCAGATGGCCGCCCCGGAGATCTGCGGGTGGTTGAGGTAGACGCGGAGGGACTCGTCGAGGACCTCCGCCTGGTACTCCTCGGTCCACTTGGCGTGGTGGGGCGCGCGGTAGCCGTAGAGCCCCCCCGCCCCGAACTCGCTGAGGATGACGGGCTTGCCCGCCCCGCCATTGGACGCGGGCGAGTGCAGCCACTTGAGGATCTCGTCGGTGGCGGGCTCGACGCGGTCGAGCCCCCCGCTGTACCACGCGTCGTAGCGGTTCCACGAGACGATGTCCACCAGGCCCAGGCACAGGTCGTGCTGCCCGTACATCGAGGCGAATGTCCGCGGGCGGGAGGGGTCGAGGTCGCGGATCAGCTCCAGGACCCGCTGGTGCTCCACGCGGCCGTCCTCGGTGGTGGACTTGCACTCGTTGAGGCAGCCCCAGATGACGATGGATGGATGGTTGCGGTGCCAGTCGATCATCTCGCGCGTCGAGTGGGTGATCTGCTCGCGGTACATCGGGTGCTCGAAGCTCACCGTGCGGGCGTGCGACTCCTCCCACACGCACAGGCCCATCTCGTCGCAGAGGTCCAGGAACCGCATGTCGTTGGGGTAGTGGCAGGTGCGGACGAAGTTCGAGCCCAGGTCCCGCAGGAGCTGCAGGTCCGTCATCATCGCCGCCAGCGGCAGCGCGCAGCCGAACTGCGGATGGTCCTCGTGGCGGTTGAACCCGCGGAGGCGAAGCTCCTGCCCGTTGAGCAGGATCTTCTTCCCGCGGACCTTGACCTCGCGGAAGCCC
>JAWLCQ010000173.1:0-10123 GCA_041687095.1 Phycisphaerae bacterium
CCGGGTGCTTTTTTATAACCCGCCGCTCCGCGGGCCCAACCCCGGCGGGGGCGGGAGGCTGCGCCTCGCAGCTCGTGGACGCGATGGGTTCCTCTGCCTTCTCTCCTCTGTGCGTTCCCTGCGATCTCCGCGGTGAAAGAATCGCCTCGGAGCCGTCGCTGGTGCTTCCAGATCCCGATCACCCGGGTCTCGCCGGGCTTCAGACCTTGCATGGTAAGGGTTCAGCCGCAGAAGTCCAGCGCCGCCGCGCGGTGCGTCCGCGCAGCATGACGCCGCCGGCCCTGAGCGAGGCCGGCGGCGTCGAGGGTTCCTCAGCAAGCAAGAAGCCCAATGGCAAAGGGCTTGTGCGGGGCGGCGGTGTTTCCACCGCCCGCCCGCACCGGACCCGGCGGCCGTTCACCGCCGGGTCATGAGTATCTACGCACTCCGCCCCCCCCGGCTGCGCCGCCGCAGCAGCGCCACCCCCCCCACGCCCAGCAGCGACAGCGTCAGGGGCTCGGGGATGACGGCGAACTGGGAGTTGTGGTCGAGGACCGCCCAGACCTTGTGGTTGACGATGTCCACGCCCCACGACCCCAGCGTCAGCGGGCTGCCCGCGGCGATCCAGCTATCCTGGATGTTGGCCGTGCCGGCGTTCATCCCAGGGGTGTTCCTGTCGATGGCGTTCTCCCACAGGCCGGTCGTCGGGTTGAAGGCCGCCAGGTAGATCAGGCCCATCTCGGCGAGTTCGGCCTCGGAGAAGAGCGTGTTGGGGTAGGCCAGGAGGGAGGGGTCGTAGTCCATCTCCAGGACGTACTTCTGCGTCCCCGTGCCGTTGAGGCTCAGCACGTCGCTGATGAGCCCGTCGTTGTAGGCGTTGTTGGGCAGCGGGGGAGAGGTCGGGGTCCCGCCTTCGAGGTCGGTGGTCTCGCTCTGCGTGCGCGTCCGCCAGGCCATCTCGACGGTCTGCGGCCCCGCCGAGTTGTTCGTCCCGCCGATCACCGAGGCGGTGGTGCCCAGCATCGGCCCGCCGCCCGTCCCCGTCGTGGCGACGACGACGGTGGTCATGTCGTAGGCGGCCCCGGCGGCGAAGGTCAGGGACTTCTTCACGCCCCACGTCGACATCGAGTTGCTCGCGTCGGCCGTCGCGTTGGGGTCGAACTCGGGGTCATCGTCGTCGTCGCCGCCGAAGTCCGCCTCCTGCCCGCCGACGATCGTGCCGGTGAAATCCTGCGAGGACACCCCGCCGGTGGCGGTGGCCCGGCTGACCTTGAAGTTCAGGTTGACCGTCGCCCCGGAGGCCACGACAACCTGCAGCAGGTCCATGGTCTGCCGACGGGCGGTGTCCCGAAACGTGAACACGCCGCCGATCTCGCTGGTGGACTCGAACGGCGTCGTCGTGGCCAGGACGTCGGTATCGAAGAACATCCAGTGAGTGTCCTTGGACAGGTCCGGCCCGAGGTACTGCGCGTTGGTCATGGTCGGGGTCGGCAGGAAGCCCATGAACTTCACATCGTTCAGCGACCCGACGATGCCCGTGTAGCCCGTCTCGGTGTCCGCCCCGCCGATCAGCCAGTCGGGGTTGTAGTCCGCCGAGCTGGGGTCGTCGGCGGTGAACGTCAGCATGTAGCTGTACAGCCCGCTCCCGACGTCCGTCATGGTCGTGTTCAGCAGCACCATTCCGCCGTTGGCCGCAGTGGCGCCCAACATCAGCACGCATCCGAGAATCCACCCAGTACGCATCGGTTCGCTCCTTGCCTTGCGGTGTGTTACAGCCGTCGCTTGCTTCCTTTGCCGCCCGACCACGCTGGTCGGGTCGGCCCATCCCCGGAGGCCGCCCTCGCGGTCCTCTCCGTCCTCACGCCGCCAGCCTCACGGCCGCGGCGGTACGGCGTCCGCCCCTAGATCACCGCCAGCCGGGGCGGCGACCGATCGCGCTCCCAGCGGCGGGGCACGGCGATCAGGGCCTTCGCCGCGCCTTCCACCTCCCCCGCGTCACAGTCGTGCGGGAGGTACACGCCCGCACCCGCCGACCGCACCGGCGCTTCGGCGCCCTCGGCATCGGCGGCCCCCACGGCCAGCACCTGCCCGCGATACGATCCGCGGTGCAGCGCCTGCACCAGCCCCAGCGCCACCGGCAACTGGCCCGCCGGGGGCAACTGCACCAGGACGACCCGCGGTGAGCTTCGCAGGACCGTCCGCAGCACGGCCGGGGGCCGGTCGGCCTCCATCAGGCGCCATCCGTTGCGCCTCACCGCCTCGCCAAGCCCGCCGGTCAATCGTCCTCCCCCCAAGGCGACCACGAGAATGTCTCCTGGTTCCGCCCGGGTCATCGCACGCTCCTTTGTTCTTGCGTCCGTCTGAGCCTCGGTCTGAGCCTCTGAGCACTCCACCTATGCGAGAACCGTGCCACAACGCCGTTCGGGGCGTGGATCTTCCGTAACCATCACTTTTGACGTGCCTTACGGTGCAGGATTCCCGCCATGCTCCCCGAACCGTCCCCGCGACCGCGCGGTGCGCAACAGGCCACCGAGCGAGGGGTTTGGCCTGTTGCGCACCGCGTGAAGGAGGACGGAAAAGGAACCGGGCAAGCGACGGCCGGCCCACGCAGGGACCGGACGTTGCTTGCCCGTGGAGAGAGAGCGGTAACCGTTCACGCGGCGCCGCCGGGTGTTTCAGAAAGACGACCGCCGTCCGAACCTCCCCACCGGCCCCGCTCTGTTCCCTTTGCTCCCCACCGACCCCGTGTCGGTGGAAGGCGGCTATTGACTACTCGCAGGCCCCCACGGGTCTCTTGCTTCTTCTTCTTTTCCCCACCGACCCCGCGTCGGTGGTTCAAACGGCTCTCGACTACGGCGGGGGCGCACAGGGCCCGCGGTTCGTCCGCGCCGGTCGGTGATCCCATAGTAAGGAAGCCGGCTTACCACCGACACGGGGCCGGTGGGGAAAAGAAGGAGAAGGACATGGGAAGCCGCCGCCGTAGTCAATAGCCGCTTACCACCGCCACGGGGCCGGCGGGGGCAGGAAACAGGAAACTCACCTCAGTGCCGACATGCCCCTCCCTTCACGCCCTTCCTGCTGTTTGGAAGGGCGTGAACAGTTACAGAGACCGAATGACAGTGCGGGGCGATGGCCTCCGCGCCCACTCAGGCCGTCTGGAGGTTGTACTCCTCGATCTTGCGGCGGAGGCGGGAGCGGTGGATGCCCAGCAGCTCGGCCGCCAGGGTGCGGTTGCCCTGCGTGTGCCGCAGGATGCGGTCGATGTGCCGCGCCTCGGCCGCGGCGAGGGTCTCGACGGGCCCATCGCTCGCGGCCGCGCCGGCCGAGATGTAGACGCCCGACTCGGCCGGGTCGGCGGAACCGTCGGCGAGGTCGTCGGCGGGGTCGTCGGCGGGGTCGTCGGTGTCCAGGCCGGGGGCCCCGTCGATCTCGGCGGAGGCGGGGGGCACGCCGATGGGGGCGAAGGGCCGCAGCCAGTCGGGCAGGTCCTCGACCTGCACCACTTCGCTCTGGGCGAAGACGACGGCGTGCTCGACGGCGTTGCGGAGTTGCCGCACATTGCCCGGCCAGTCGAACTCCGCCAGGGCCCGCAGGGCCTCGGGGCAGAGGGTCCTCCGCGGTTCCTCGTAGGTCTCCGCCAACTCGTCGAGGAAGTGTTCGGCGAGCAGGGGCAGGTCGCCCTTGCGGTCGCGGAGGGGCGGGAGGGCGATGCGGACGACGTCGAGGCGGTAGAGCAGGTCGGGGCGGAACTTGCCCTCGGCGGCCATGGCGTGCAGGTCGCGGTGGGTGGCGGCGAGGATTCGCACGTTCACCGGCACGGGCTGGGTCTGCCCGAGGGGGATGACGGAGCGGCTCTCGATGCAGCGGAGGAGCTTGGCCTGGACGTCGAGGGGCAGTTCCCCGAGTTCGTCGAGGAACAGCGTGCCCCCGTCGGCGGCGCGGAGGAGGCCGAGGGTGTTTTCCTGCGCCCCGGTGAACGAGCCCTTCTGGTGTCCGAACAACTGGGATTCAGCGAGCGAGCTTTGCAGTGTGGTGCAGTCCACGGGGATGAAGGGCCCGTCGGCGCGGCGGGAGGCGGCGTGGATCCGCCGCGCAACGACTTCCTTCCCCGCCCCCGTCTCGCCGCGAAGCAGGACCGTACAGTCCTTGGCCGCGACGGCGGCGATCTGCCCCCGCAGGCGCCCCATGGGCGCGCTGCGACCGACCAGCTCCTGGTGGAGATTGCCAGAGCAGGCCATGTCGATTCTCCTTCCCGGTATTACCCGGGGCGCCGGCGGCGAGGAGCCTCTCAGCCGACCGGAGCCCTTCCCCTGTGAGCGAGCCAAGTAGTGCGTACGAGGTCCCGTCCCGTGAGAGCCTCACCGCCCCGCCACGAACTGTGGGAGCACATGCCCGCAGCGCTGGGGAGAACGGCGCGCGGGGGCAGGGGGTGAACGAGGGGACCTGTACAACGCGAGCGCGGGCCCGGGAGTCGAGCGGACAGCACGGGCCCGAGGGAATCCGGGATGTACAGGGCGAGGAGCAACTCGTCCCAGGTCCCGGGGCAGCGGAGGTGGCGTTGTGGGGGAGGCGGGGCGAGGGCCTGCGCGCAGCACCGCCGCGGGACGCATCCCGCGAAGTCCACCGCATTGCGGATCGAGCGCATTGCGAGCTGAGCACAGCGAGCACCTCGTCTCCCAAACACAACGGAAGCCCGCGACGGACGATGCCCGGATCGGCCCTTGGAGAGTAGCCCGAACCAGCGTTCTCGGCCGTCGCCCGGCCGGCGCGAATGAATACCGCACCGGCCAAGTACATAACAGAAGCCGTGAGCCGCTGAGCACCCCTTTGTGACAGCCTGGACACTCTCTCCGGCGGAGCCCCTTGAGAAGAGGTGATCCCGCCCTTCCTCTGATACGTCCAGGCCAAGCTCGTTTGTATCCCACAATCGCGGATCTGTCAAGCACCATTCCGGCGACGGGATTACATTTCGTGTCACCGTTCACGCCTTCGCACACAGCAGCGAAGGCGTGAAGAGAAGGGCCCATCGGGAGCCGAAGGCGGGAGAGGCGAAGGCGGGACCGGCGCAGGGAGCCTCGAAAAGGGGGACTGGCTCCGTAGCGGCATGCTTCTTGCCGCGCAGGTGCCTGTCCCCCTTTTCGAGGCGGTGCGGAACTCCTTGCCCGCACGCCCGTGAACGGTTGCCATTTCGTCAAGCCGTAACCGTTCACGCGCTGCAGTGCGGGGGCAGTGCGGGGTTTGAAGAAGACGCCTGGCATCCGAACCTCCCCACCGACCCCGCGTCGGTGGTAGGCGGCTATCGACTACCTCGCACGCCCCCGCGGATCTCTCTCTCCTTCTTCTTTTCCCCACCGACCCCGCGTCGGTGGTTCAAACGGCTCTCGACTACGGCGGGGGCGCGCAGGGCCCGCGGTTCGTCCGCGCCGGTTGGCGGTCGCGTAGTCGGGAAGCCGGCTTACCACCGACGCGGGGTCGGTGGGGAGCAGGAGCAGGAGAGGGATGGGAGGGAACCGCCGCTGTAGTTGATAGCCGCTTACCACCGACACGGGGCCGGTGGGGAGAAGAAGAGGCAAGCGCCGCGGGGCAGGGGAGGGGAAAGGCGGGTCGGCCGAGCCCGGGGCGGGCGTTTGCCCGCCCCGGGCCCGACCGATGAAGGAGGAAGTGTTGCGCACCCGGTTGCTCCTACCGGGTCCCGTTGGGCGCCACCTGGACAGCGGTGCGGGAGTACCTGGCTCGTACGCATCCGCCGCCCCGGTTGCTCCGGCGCCTTTCCGGGTCAAGGGTACATATCACTACTTCAACGAGAAGGAGGAGAGACTCGGTTGTCATGACCGTTCGCGCCTTCGTCTGCCTTTCGGCTTTCGGCGGACCTCTGGCGGAATGGCGGACGGCGTCGTGAAGCAAACGGCCGTCCACCATAAGCACAGGCCTACACGCGGCCGGCCCGGGCTCGATGGCGGCGCTTCCGCGAACGGTGATCGGTTGTCAGTTCTTCCCGGCCTCCCTCAACCGGAGGCCGCATCACCCCAAGACATAGCAACCTCCGTGCCAAACGGCTCGGCGGGGCAACTGCTTTTATAAGCGTCCCACATGGCGTTACTTGTGATTCCACACTGCCTCCAGCGGTTTCGGCGCTCCGCTGATGCCGCGCGGCCTGTTGCGCGTCGCCGGCCTGTTTTGCGCCGGAGCACGCCGCCTGCGCCCCAAGGCCACGCCTCCCTGGAGCGCCGACGATGGCGCGAGCGCCGGCGTGGGTCGAGCAGCGGCGCCGCCCCGAGTGCCTGCGACGCCCCGAGTGCCTGCGACGCCTCAAGCGCGTGGGACCCCTCAAGCGCGTGGAACGCCTCAAGCGCGTGGACGCCCAGAGCGCGTGCGTTGGGGGTCTCCTGACCCCCAACGTCCTGGAACAAGCGGAACCTCTCCGCGACAGCGTTATGGCGGCGCTTCGGTCGCGGCGGTCCTTCGACAGGCTCAGGCCCCAGCCCGCCGCCGCGATGGGGGCGCTCCAACGACGCTGCCGCGGAGGCGCCCCTCGCCCCTCCGGGACGCCGGGGGTCAGGAGACCCCCGTCGCAGGAGGGGGGGGGTGGGAACCCACGACTGCGAGTTGGCGATGGCTCTGCCCGGCCCGGCCGGACAGTGGCGTTGCGGGGCGGGGCGGTGTAGCATCTGCCCGCCGCTGGCGCCCCACGGATCGGGCGACGGAGCAGTGCGCGAGTCGCGAAGCACAGGAGCTGCACCATGCATCGACCGGATTGGGAAAACCCAAGCGTCTTCGAGCACAACCGCGAGCCGGCCCACGCGCCGCTGGGTGCCTACCCCAGCGTGGAGTCCGCCCTCACCTGCGACCGCATGGGCTCGCCCAACGTCCGCTCGCTCAATGGGCAGTGGTCGTTCCACCTCGCCCCCTCCCCCACCGACGTGCCCCCCGCGTTCTGCGAGCCCGCCTTCGACGCCTCCGCCTGGGCCCCCATCACCGTCCCGGGCAACTGGCAGCTCCAGGGGTTCGACGACGCCCCGATCTACACCAACATCCACTACCCCTTCGACCCCACGCCCCCGCGCGTCCCGCAGCACAACCCCACGGGGTGCTACCGGCGGACGTTCACGCTCGCCAAGGAGTGGGAGGACAAGGAGGTCTTCCTCGTCTTCGAGAGCGTGGATTCGGCGTTCTACGTGTGGGTGAACGGGCAGGAGGTGGGCTACAGCCAGGACTCCCGCCTGCCCGCCGAGTTCCGCCTCACGCCCTACCTCCGCGCGGGCGAGAACACCCTCGCCGTCCAGGTCATGCGCTACAGCGACGGGACGTACCTGGAGGACCAGGACTACTGGCAGATGAGCGGGATCCAGCGGGACGTGTACCTCCTCGCCAAGCCCAAGGCCCACCTGCGGGACTTCTGCGTCCGCACGCCCTTCGACGATCGCTATGAGAACGCCACCCTCCAGGTCTCCGCGTACATGTCGCAGGTCCGCGGGGTCGGGGAGCACACGCTGCGGGCGACGCTCTACGACGCGGACGGCGAGCCCGCCGGGCCCGCACCGCTGACGGCGAAGTTCTTGACGCACACCCCGATGTACGGGGCGGAGCGCCACGAGAAGTGCTGCGCCAAGGCGTCCTGCGTCATCGAGCGCCCGCGGGTCTGGTCGGCCGAGTCCCCGTACCTGTACACCCTCGTGATGGAGCTGCTCTCCCCCACCGGGGCGGTGCTGGACATCGAGAGCGTCCGCGTGGGGTTCCGCCAGGTCGAGATCACCAACGGGCTGGTCACGCTCAACGGCAAGCGCCTGGTCGTGCGGGGCGTGAACCGGCACGAGCACGATCCCGATCGCGGGCGAGCGGTGACCGACGAGGACATGCGGGCGGACATCCTGGCGATGAAGCGCCTGAACTTCAACGCCGTCCGCACCTGCCACTACCCCGACCACCCCCGCTGGTACGAGCTGTGCGACGAGCTGGGCCTGTACGTCGTCGACGAGGCCAACCTCGAAACCCACGGGATCGGGGGCGAGCTGTCGATGGACCCGGTGTGGGCCCAGGCGTACCTCGTGCGGGCGGTGCGGCTGGTGATGCGGGACCGCAACCACCCATGCGTGCTGTTCTGGTCGCTGGGGAACGAGTCGTTCTACGGCCCGCACCACGCGGCGATGGCCGCGTGGATCCGCCGCCAGGACCCGACGCGCCTCGTGCAGTACGAGAGCGGGTTCCCGGGACCGGACATCACGGACCTCCTGTGCCCGATGTACCCCAACCTGGAGTGGGTGCGGCAGATCCTCTCGGACCCCAACGAGACGCGCCCGATGATCATGGTCGAGTACGCCTACGCCAAGGGCAACGCGTCGGGCAACTTCCACAAGTACTGGGACCTCATCGACCGCCTGCCCCGCTTCCAGGGCGGGTTCATCTGGGACTGGCAGGACAAGGCCATCACCAGGACCCTCCCCGACGGGCGGAAGGTCTACGGGTACGGGGGCGACTTCCACGAGCCCTACGACTACGCCAAGTACCGCGAGTGCCCCAGCATGTGCCTCAACGGGATCGTGGGCCCGCGGCTCGAGGTGCACCCCGGCGCCATCGAGGTCCAGAAGGTGCAGGCCCCGGTCGGGTTCGAACCGCAGGACCTCGCCAACGGGATCGTCCGCATCGCCAACAAGCACGCGTTCGTCACCCTCGACCACGTGGAGTTCGCCTGGGAGGTGTGCGAGAACGGGCGGGTGCTGCAGAGCGGCCGTGAGCGGATCGCCTGCGACGCGGGGATGAAGTACGATCTCGCCCTGCCGCTCCAAGCGCCCGAGCGGGCGGCGGCGGGGGCGGAGTACTGGCTGAACCTCTACTGCGAACTCGCCACCGACACGCCCTGGGCGCCCAAGGGCCACCGCATCGCCTGGGAGCAGTTCCGCCTGCCGTGGCACGCGCTGGCGGCGGGGGAAGCGGCGGGGTTGCCTTCTGCAGGGATCCCCGGCTGCTGTGCGGGCAACGCCCCCGGACTGCGTCCGGGGGGTGACCCGGCAGACCCGCGGGGCGCGGCGCGGGATGACGGTTCCGCAGACGGCAGCGTCACCCCCCCGACGCAGTCGGGGGACGTTGCGGGGCGGACGCTGGAACTCGCGGACGACGGGCGGACGGTGACGGTCTCGGGCTCGGACTTCGCCATCGCCTTCGACCGCCAGTGCGGGCGGATGACGTCGTGGAAAACTGGCGGGCGCGAGCTGTTGCTCCGTGGCCCCGTGGAGAACTTCTTCCGCGCCCCGCTCGACAACGACTGGATCATCGGGAACCCCAACAGCTACCTGCTCCGCTGGCAGGCGGCCGGGCTCGACCGGCTGACCCGCACGGTCACCGCCTTCGAACTCGCCACCGCCCACACCGGCGGCGGCGAACCGGCCGCGGTCGTCCTCCGCGTCGCCTCCTCCCTCCGCGGGACGGACCCGCACCGCGGGATCGAGTGCGAGATCCGCTACCGCGTGACGGGCGACGGGGCGATCGCTCTCGACCTCACCGCCGTCGCCGATCCCTCCCTCCCCATCCTCCCCCGCGTGGGGCTGGAACTCACGCTCGATGGGTCCATGGAGCAGCTCCGCTGGTACGGCCGCGGGCCGCACGAGAACTACGTCGACCGCAAGCATTCCGCCCTCATCGGGCAGTACGCGAGCACCGTGACGGAGCAGTACTACCCGTTCATCGTCCCGGGCGAGTGCGGGGGCAAGGAGGACGTGCGGTGGCTGGCACTGACGGACGCGGACGGCCGGGGCCTGCACGTGCAGGGCGCCCCCACGCTGCACTTCGACGCCCTGCACTACCGCATCAGCGACCTGGCGAGCGCGAACCACGACTGGGAGCTGCCCGCCCCGCGGAACGAGACGGTCGTGCACCTCGACGCGCTGCACATGGGCGTGGGCGGGGACAACGGCTGGGCGCCGAACGTGCACGAGGAGTACCTGATCTACCCGGGCACGTTCCGGTTCGGGGTCACGCTGCGGGCGGTGTAGGCGGCGGGAACCCTTCTCCCCCGGGCGTCGGAACCTTTCTGCCCCGAGGAGGCAAACCCTTCTCCCCCCGCGGGGACGAAACCCTTCTCCCCCGGGGGGACGAAACCCTTCTCCCCTGGGGGAGAAGATGTCGCGCAGCGACAGATGAGGGGGGCCTC
>JAWLCQ010000174.1:0-9962 GCA_041687095.1 Phycisphaerae bacterium
CTTCCGGGGGTTCCGCTGCGCTCCACCCCCGGCTACTGTCCCGCGCCCCTGTCGGGGCTGTCGGACCGACGCCCGGAATCAAGTCCCTGCCGCCCCGCGAGGCCGAGATGTGTAGAACAACGAGGTCAGGAAACCCCCGACGCTTGCGGGTGGGGCCCGCTCGTGGATCCCCCCGATCCCCCGTCCCCCCGGTTCCTGGTTCCCGGCTCCTGGTTCCTGGCTCCCGGTTCCTGGCTCCCGGTTCCCGAGTTTCCCATTTCCCGCCGGGGCGCCCTCTCAGTACCATACGCCCATCTGGAGGTACCGTATGCAAGTGATCGCCACCGGCGGGCCTGGGGCTCGCCTGACCGATGCGGAGATCCGCGAGACCGTCGCCCGCTCCGCCGAACGGATGAACGTCGCGGGCAAGCGGGTGCTGGTCATCATCCCCGACCACACGCGCTCCTGCCCCCTGCCCGCCGTCAGCCGGGCGCTGCACGCCGCCATCGCCCCCAAGGCCAAGGCCCTCGACTTCCTCATCGCCCTGGGCACGCACCCCGCCCTCAGCGAGGAGCAGATCGACCGCCTCCTGGGCGTCGAGCCCGGGAAGCGTTCCGAGGTGCTCCCGGGCTCCCGCGTGTTCAACCACGACTGGCAGAACCCCGACGCGCTGGCCACCATCGGGACGCTCACGAGCGACAAGGTCCGCGAGATCACCCAGGGCCTGTTCGCCCTGGACGTGGACGTCACGATCAACAAGCTCGTGTTCGACTACGACGTCGTCCTCATCGCCGGGCCCGTCTTCCCCCACGAGGTGGTGGGCTTCTCGGGCGGGGCGAAGTACTTCTTCCCGGGCATCTGCGGGGAGGGGCTGCTGAACTTCTTCCACTGGCTGGGGGCCGTCATCACCAACCCCCGCATCATCGGCACCAAGGACACCCCCGTCCGCGCCACCCTCGAAGCCGCCGCCGACCTGCTGCCCTTCGAGCGCTACGCCCTGACCATGGTCGTCACCGGGCACGACCTGTGCGGGCTGTTCTTCGGGCCCGTCCGCGACGCCTGGTCCGCCGCCGCCGACCTGTCCGCCCAGGTGCACGTGATCTACTGCGACCGCCCGTACACGTCGGTGCTCTCGCAGGCCCCGGCGATGTACGACGAGCTGTGGGTGGGCGCCAAGTGCATGTACAAGCTGGAGCCCGTCGTCGCCGACGGGGGCGAACTCATTATCTACGCCCCGCACATCCACGAGGTCTCCGTCACGCACGGGAGGCTCATCCGCGAGATCGGCTACCACACGCGGGACTACTTCCTCGCCCAGTGGGACCGCTTCAAGGACCTGCCCTGGGGCGTCCTGGCCCACAGCACGCACGTGCGGGGCATCGGGACGTACGAGAACGGCGTGGAGACGCCCCGCATCCGCGTCACCCTCGCCACCGGCATCCCCGAAACCGTCTGCCGCCAGATCAACCTCGGCTACCGCGACCCGAACACCATCGACGTCACCCAATGGCAAAACCGCGAGGCCGAAGGCAAACTCCACGTCCCCAAGGCCGGCGAGATGCTCTACAAGCTCAAGGACACGCCCCCGTGGCAGAGGTGGCCTTGAAGGAACGAGGCACTAGGCACTAGGGAATAGGCACTAGGGAACAGGCACTAGGGAATAGGCGGAGGAGGCGGAAGGCACTGGGGAATAGGCGGAAGAGGGGGGCGGGAATCGGCTGAGCCCGGAGGGCTCACCTTCGTGAGCCCAGGGCAGAGCGAAGCGCCGCCCTGGGAAACGGGCCCGGGATCGGCAAAGCCCCGCAGGGGCGCAACCGGGGCAAGCGAGGGGTCTGGGGGAACTCGCGGAATGCGTGGAGGCTCATGTTGCGCCCTTGCAGGGCTTGCCCTGGGTCGGATCGTCACCCGGGGCGGCGCTGCGCTCTGCCCCGGGCTTACGAAGGTCAGTCCTTCGGACTGAGCGGTGCTGCCGGCTGATACGCGTTCCGCTTAATTCTCGGGTGGGTGCCGTGGTTTGCGGAGCGCAGCGGAGCAACCACGTCCAATCGACGCTGCCTGCGAATTGTCTGGGCTGCGTATGAGCGGTGCTTCCGCAAGCGCATGGTGTTGCACTCCAGATGATTCGCGGGCGGCTTCGCTTGGCTCCCGCCCGCGCATTCGGGGCGGCAGGGCCTGTCCTGAAGCCCTCTCCCATCCCTTGCATCCCCTGCATCCCTGCTCTCCCTCATCTGTGTTCATCTGCGTTCATCCCCGCTTCCTTGGTGGATCGCAAGGCGGATCATGCGCATCCCGGGGAACTCGTGGGCAGCGTTGGTTGGACGTGGTTGCTCCGCTTCGCTCCGCAAACCACGGCACCCGTCCGAGGATGAACTGGTATCCGTCCGAGGATGAACTGGAATGCGTATCACGCCTCCCCGAGCGTCTCGTTCATGGCTCCGCTGCGGAAGCCTTCGAGGTCGAGCGTGACGTAGGGGAACCCGTGGGCCTTGAGGGCGGCGACGATGGGGGGGCGGTGTTCGAGGGCGCGGGGCAGGTCGGGGAGGGGGAGCTCGATGCGGGCGACGGTCCCGTGGTCGCGGACGCGGACCTGGGCGAAGCCCATCGCCCGCAGGTCGCGCTCGCAGCGGTCGATGCGGGCGAGGCGTTCGCCGGTGAGGGGTTCCCCGTAGGGCACGCGGGAGGCGAGGCAGGCGACGGAGGGGGCGTCGGCCTGCGGCAGGCCGCGGGCGCGGAGGGCGGTGCGGATGTCGGCCTTGGTGAGCTTGGCCTCCAGGAGGGGGCGGCGGATGCCCAGTTCCGTCTCGGCGAGCAGGCCCGGGCGGTAATCGCCCAGGTCGTCGGCGTTGGTGCCGCTGACGACGGTGTTAAGGCCGCGCTCCATCGCCAGGGCTCCCAGGCGGGAGAAGATGGCGCGTTTGCAGTGGTAGCAGCGGTCGCGGGGGTTGGCGGCGATGCGGGGATCGGCGAGCGGGTCGACGGGGACCTCGACGAGTTGGGCCCCCAGGCGCTGCACGGTCTGGCGGGCCTCGTCGCGTTCGTGGGCGGGGAAGAGTTCCCCGGTGGCGTGGGCGGCGAGGACGCGGTCGCGTGGCAGCGCCTCGGCCGCCAGCGCCAGCAGCAGCGTGCTGTCCACCCCGCCGGAGAAGGCCACCAGCACGCTTTCGAGTTCGCGCAGGATCTCACAACAGCGGTCGATCTTGCCCCGCAGAGGGGCGTCGAGTTGGTCTGTCCAGGTCATGGCAGCATTGTACCCGAAGTGGCGCGCATGGCACGCACGGCTGTGAGAGGCGCAGCCGTGGCGCCCGGCAGGTGGGCGTTGCAGATGGCATGCAGGTGGTTGTGGAGGAAACGGTTACGGGGCGGTACCATGGGCAGGACAGGAGAACGGACATGACCCCGAGCAACGCGAAGAAGAGCCCCCCGCACCCTGCCCGCCGCAAGGCGGCGTGGAAGGCGGCGGCGAAGGGCAAGCCCGCCCCCGCGGCCGTGCTGGTCAGCGGCACCGAGGACGTGCGGTACCTCACGGGTTTCACGGGCGACGACAGTTGGCTGCTGATGGGGGCCCGCTGGGCCGTCCTCGTCACCGACGGCCGCTACGACGAGCAGGCGCGGGCGGAGTGCCCGGACCTGGAGATCCACGTGCGGACGGGCAAGGCGGAGGCGGTTTTCGCGGACTACCTCCGCAAGCACAAGGCGCGGTCGCTGGGCATCCAGGCGGAGCACGTGACGGTGCTGGAGCGGGATCGGCTGGCGGAGGCGCTGGGTCCGTCGCGGCGGGTCGTGCCGCTGCGGGCCCTGACGGCCAATCTCCGCGAGCGCAAGGACGACGGGGAGGTGCAGGTCATCGGCCGCGCGGTGCGGATTGCGCAGGCGGCGCTGCGGGGGTTGCTGGCGGGGGGGGCGGCGGGGCTGATCGGTCGCAGCGAGCGCGACGTCGCCGCCGACCTGGACCACCGCATGCGGTCGCTGGGGGCCCAGGGCCCGTCGTTCGAGACGATCGTGGCGGCGGGTGCGCATGCCTCGCGGCCGCACTATCGCCCCGGGGGAGCGAAGGTGCGGGAGGGGGCGTGCCTGCTGATCGACTGGGGCGCGCGGGTGGATGGGTATTGCAGCGACTTGACGCGTACGTTCTTCGTTCGTACAATCCCGCCCGAAATGGCGAAGGTGTACGACACCGTCCGCCGCGCCCAGGAGGCGGGGGTCTCCGCGGTGCGGGCGGGCCGGTCGGCCGCCTCCGTCGATCTCGCCGCCCGCGCGGTCATCGAGGCCGCGGGGTACGGCGACCGATTTGTGCACGGGCTGGGGCACGGGATCGGGCTCGAGGTGCACGAGGGCCCGGGCGTGTCGCGTTCGTCGCCGCTGCGCCTGCGAGCGGGACAGGTGGTGACGATCGAGCCCGGGATCTACCTGCCCGGCGTGGGCGGAGTGCGGATCGAGGACGACGTGCTGGTGACGCCCGAGGGCGGGCGGCGGCTGAGTTCGCTGCCGCGTTCCCTCGCGTCGGCCGTCCTGCCCTGACCGCCAGGCGGGGGCCAGACAAAGGAAGACCATGAATACCAAAGACATTCGGGTGCTCGTGAAACTGATGGTCGACAACGACCTGAGCGAGTTGAACCTCGAGGACGGCGAGACGAAGATCCTGCTCAAGCGCGGGGCGATGGGCCCGGTCCTCGCGGCCGCGGCGGCGCCCATGCTGCCGGCGATGGCGGCCGCCCCCGCGCCGGTAGCGGCGGCGGGCGAGCCCGCGAAGGCCGCGGCGCCCCAGGAGAACCTCCTGGAGGTCCGCAGCCCGATGGTGGGCACCTTCTACGCCGCCCCCAGAACCGACAGAGAGAACTTCACCGAGGTCGGGGCGTCGGTGACGAGCGACTCCGTCGTCTGCATCATCGAGGCCATGAAGGTCATGAACGAGATCAAGGCCGAACTCTCCGGCGTCGTCGCCGAAGTGTGCGTCAAGAACGCCCAGCCCGTCGAGTTCGGGCAGGTGCTGTTCCGCGTTCGCCCGGTGTAGGCGCGGCGGAGCCACAAGCTGAACAGGCGCCTGATGAGCTGGCAGCTATTGGCTATCAGCTTTCAGCTATCAGCTATCAGCCGGAAAAGACTGGATGCGTCCGTCTGAAGCCGATCGCTGATCGCCCAAAGCGGACAGCCGACAGTTGATAGCTGATAGCTGCTAGCCGAAAGCTGCTAGCTGAAAGCTGATCGCTGAAAGCTGATCGCTGAAAGCTGAAAGCTGAAAGCTGATAGCCCGACCCTCTTGACCGGCCCAAGGCAGATCGAGGCCCATAGGAGTTGCCCGGTGTTTCAAAGAATCCTGGTTGCCAACCGTGGCGAGATCGCGTTGCGGATCATCCGCGCATGCAAGGAACTCGGCGTCGAGACCGTCGCCGTCTTCAGCGAGGCCGACCGCAACGCCTCCTACCTCCACCTCGCCGATGACCGCATCTGCATCGGGCCCGGCCCGTCGAGCGAGAGCTACCTCAACATCGCGCGGATCATCGCCGCCGCCGAGATCGCCGACGTCGAGGCCATCCACCCCGGCTACGGCTTTTTGGCCGAGAACGCCCACTTCGCCGACATCTGCCGCGACTGCAAGATCGAGTTCATCGGCCCGTCGTCCGACAGCATGCGCGCCCTGGGCGACAAGATCCGCGCCAAGGAGATCGCCAAGACCGCCGGCGTGCCGATGGCCCCCGACAGCAACGGGCCCGTCGAGACCGTCGACGACGCCGTCCGCATCGCCGAGACGATCGGTTACCCCGTGGCGCTCAAGGCGGCCGCGGGCGGGGGGGGGCGGGGCATCCGCTTCGCGCACAACGAGATGACCCTCCGCTCCATGTTCAAGCAGGCCCAGACCGAGGCGCAGATCTCGTTCAACGACGGGCGGCTGTACATGGAGAAGTGCGTCGAGAACTTCCGCCACATCGAGGTGCAGCTCCTGGGCGATCAGTTCGGGAACGTCATCCACCTCTACGAGCGCGACTGCTCCGTGCAGCGCCGCCGACAGAAGGTCATCGAGGAGACGCCCGCCCCCAACCTGCCCCCCGAACTCCGCGATGAGATCTGCGCCGCCGCCGTCCGCCTCGCCAAGCACGTCGGATACCACTCGGCCGGGACGGTCGAGTTCATGCTCGACGCGGGCGGGAACTTCTACTTCCTCGAGGTCAACACCCGCATCCAGGTCGAGCACCCGGTGTCGGAGATGGTCACGGGGGAGGACCTGGTGAAGTGGCAGATCCGCATCGCCGCGGGCGAGCGGCTCGACCGCCGGCAGGAGGACATTGTCCAGCGGGGCTCGTCCATCGAGTGCCGCATCAACGCCGAGGACCCCGCCCACGGGTTCCGCCCCTCGCCCGGGCGCGTCGATGCGTTCGTCGCCCCCGGGGGCCTGGGCGTGCGGTGGGACTCGCACGTGTACCAGGGCTACGAGATCCCGCCCACCTACGACTCGCTCGTGGGCAAGCTCATCGTCCACCGCCCCACGCGTGAAGAGGCCATCGCCACCGCCCGCCGCGCGCTCGAGGAGTTCGTCATCTACCCGACGAAGACCACCATCCCCCTGTGCCACGACATCCTCGGGCACAAACGCTTCGCCGCCGGGCAGTGGAACACGACGTTCATCGAGCACGAGATGCTGGCGGCGAAAACCTGAGAATTCGAAGGACGGAACCGGGAACCAGGAACCAGGAGCCAGGAACCAGGAACCAGGAGCCAGGAACCGGGAGCCAGGAACCGGGAGCTGGAAAGCGGACCTGCGGTGTTGCGGGAGCGTGCAAGCACATCCCTAAGCCCACCGACTGCGTCGGTGGGATCCTCCGCAGGGAGAAAGGGCTCGAAGTCGGTTCCTCCGTTTCGGTCCTTTGAATTTCGTGCTTTGGATTTGTTTCGGATTTCGTGCTTCGTATTTCGAGTTTTCGCTCCTGATAGAGCCTCGGCGCCCGGAAGCGCCCGGGCCATACGAAAGACTCTGCTGAAGGTGAGGATCTAAAAGACATGGCCGACATCATCAAGGGTAACGCCGTCATCGGGCAGTCCGGCGGGCCGACCGCCGTCATCAACCAGTCGCTCGTCGGGGTCGTCGAGACGCTCCGCAAGCACAAGCAGGTGGGCAAGATCCTCGGGGCGCACCACGGGGTCCGCGGGATCGTCAACGAGGACTTCCTCGACCTCAAGGACGTCCCCCAGAAGCTGCTGGAGGACATCGCCGTCACCCCCGCCGCCGCCCTGGGCTCCTCCCGCGACAAGCCCGACGAGGCCTACTGCGAGAAGATCTTCAAGATCTTCGAGAAGAACGACGTGCGGTACTTCTTCTACATCGGCGGCAACGACTCCGCCGACTCCGCCCGCATCATCAACGAGATGGCCCAGGCGAGCGGGTACCAGCTCCGCGTGTTCCACATCCCCAAGACGATCGACAACGACCTGAAGGTCACCGACCACTGCCCGGGGTACGGGTCGGCGGCGCGGTTCGTGGCGTCGGCGTTCATGGGCGACGACCGCGACAGCGCCTCGCTGCCCGGGATCAAGATCAACGTCGTCATGGGCCGCCACGCCGGGTGGCTCACCGCCGCCAGCGCCCTGGGCCGCCTGGACGACAAGTGCGGCCCGCACCTCGTGTACGTCCCCGAGGCGCCCTTCAGCATCAGCCAGTTCGTGGAGGACGTCCGCGAGGTGTATGGCCGGCTCGGCCGGTGCCAGATCGCCGTCTCCGAAGGCATCGCCGACGAGACCCACACCCCCGTCGCCGTCGCGCTGGCCGGGAAGCTCGGGCACCGCGTCGAGCGGGACAGCCACGGCAACGTCCAGCTGTCGGGCTCGGGCGTCCTGGGCGACTTCCTCAGCGACTACCTCAAGAGCGAGCTCAAGGAGCGCTACAAGACCCTCCGCGTCCGCGCCGATACCTTCGGGTACCTCCAGCGCTCCTTCGCGGGCTACGCCTCGCCCGTCGATCAGGTCGAGGCCCGCGAGTGCGGCCGCAAGGCCGTCGAGTGCGCGATGGCCGGCGACATCGACGGGTCCGTCGCGATCAAGCGGCTCAAGAGCACCGACTACAAGGTCGAGTTCGTCCGCGCCAAGCTCACCGACGTCGCCCGCCACACCAAGGACCTGCCGCGGAGCTTCATCAACAAGGCGGGCAACGGGGTGACCAAGAGCTTCGTCAACTACGCCCTCCCGCTCACCGGCGGGCTGCCGACGGTGGCGAAACTGTTCTAGGAAGATTTCGGATTTGGGATTTCGGTAACCGTTCACGCCTGTGCATGCGGCGACGGAAGTCAGAAGAAACAGCCGGAGAGACGGGGATTACACAGATTTCAGGATTGCACAGATGCCAAAACAGGGAGGGGTTCTTCTCCTTAATCTGTGCAATCTCAGAATCTGCGTAATCCCTTTCTTCGGGGCTGTTTCTTCTCTTCGCGCCTTCGCCGCTGTCAGTGAAGACGTGAACGGTTACGGATTTCGGAATTCGGATTTGCGTGGGTGAGGCGCGACGTCCCCTCGGCGAGTCCGGGCGTCGTACGAGAGCCCGAAGCAAGAAGCAGACGCCAAAAAGACAAGCCCGTTTCGGAGTCGATGGCGACTCCGAAACGGGCTTGTTCTTTTGTGCGTTTGCGATCTCCGGGACTGCGGTTTCGGTCTTCCTCGCGGAGGGGACGCTCAAGCGTCACGCACGCAAATCCGAATTCCGAAATCCCAAATCCGAAATTCCCTCAGGCTCCGAACTTTTCGAGCTTGCCCGCGTGCGCCATCGCCAGGGGGAGGATCTCCTTGGAGGGGATGGTCCCGATCTGGCCGTGGCGGCAGGTGATCTCGTCGAAGTGCTTCCCGTCGCCTCCGCGGAGGGCGGGGCCGTGCAGCAGCACCGGCACGGGGTGCCAGGAGTGGGCCTTCATGCTCGGGGGCGTGGAGTGGTCGCCCGTGACGATCAGCACGTCGGGCTTCCCATCGAGCAGGGCGGGCAGGGCGGCGTCCATCTCCTCGATCCGCTGGATCTTGCCCGCCAGGTCCCCGTCCTCGCCCGTCTTGTCGGTGTACTTGAAGTGCGAGAACACGAACGTGTGGTCCTGCAGGGCCGCGACGGTCTCCTTGCAGATGTCGGCGGCCGTCGTGGGCTGCGAGACGACCGGGATCCCCAGGAGCCTCGCCACCCCGCGGTACATCGGGTAGCCCGCGACGGCGGCGGGATTGAGCTGGTAGCGGTCGCCGAAGAGCGGCCAGTCGGGGTACTTGGCGAACCCGCGGGCGAGGATCATGTTGGCCTTGGGCTCATCGGCGAGGATGCAGCGGATCTGGTCGATGATGTCGGCGACCATGAGGGCGGTGGTGGACCTCTCGAAGGGCGGGGCGTCGGGGCGGAGCGGGGGCACGCCGGTCACCTGCGGGTCGGTCTCCCCGATGCGGTCGTCGAGGCCTTCCCCGCGGAGGACGAGGACGGCGCGGTGCTCGGCCTCGGTCTCGAAGAGGACCTCGACCCCGGCGGGGGGTTTGAGCTTGGCGCGGACCTTGTCGAGAACGCGGCGGTTCTCGGAGTCGGGGATGCGCCCGGCGCGGCGGTCGGTGACGTTGCCCTGCTTGTCGATGGTGCAGAAGTTCAGGCGGGCGGCGACGTCGCGGCGGTCGAGGGGGAACTCCACGCCCAGCGCGCTGAGCACCCCGCGCCCGACCTGGTACACCAGGGGGTCGTACCCGAAGAGCCCCAGGTGCCCCGGGCCGCTCCCGGGCGTCACGCCCGTGGCGACGGGGGTCAGCAGGCCCAGGGCGGAGCGGGCGGCGAGCTGGTCGAAGTTCGGGGTCTTCGCCTGCTGCAGGGCGGTTCCCTTCCCGTCGTTGTCGCAGTCGCCCACGCCGTCCATCACCAGCAGGACGATCCGGGACTCGGTCTTCTTCGCCAGCGAGGCGATCAGGTTTCCGTACGTATCTTCCATGTCGCGAATCCTTCTTTCGGGGGTGTCGGGTGCTACGGGCCACGCTCCGCGATGCGGAGC
>JAWLCQ010000175.1:0-9939 GCA_041687095.1 Phycisphaerae bacterium
CTGGGTCGCTTCAGCGACCATGCGTTTGGGGTAAGCGTTGAGCCCATGGTCGCTGAAGCGACCAAGCCGTGGTACCCCCATCCTCTGCTTTCCGGAGAGCCAGCAGACCAAGCGCAGGAACGCCCCGCTTCCCGGTTCCGCGTAACCGCCTCCCGCCTCTCCCCCATCCCGTGCATCCCCTGTATCCCTGCTCCTCTGCAGGGACGCAGGTTCAGACCTTCAACGAACTCTGCTCGCCCAGCACGCTCGCGTAGCGCTCGCGGACGGGTTCCACCTCGTCGCGGAGGAACTCGTCCACCTGCTGGGGCGAGCGTCCGACGAAGGCGGCGGGATCGAGGACGGTGTCGATGTCGACGGGCGCGAAGGCCTCGTCGGCCTTGAGGCGGCCGATGAGGTCGTTGGGTCGTCCGTGGAGCTTGACCTGCTCGGCGGCGGCCTGGGAGTGCACGCGGATGCGCTCGTGCAGTTCCTGGCGGTCCCCGCCCGCCTTCACACCGGCCATCAGGATGTTCTCCGTCGCCATGAACGGCAGCTCGGCGGCGACGTGGGAGGCGATGACGGCGGGGTAGACCACGAGACCGCGGACGACGTTGAGCGTGATCCGCAGGATCGCGTCGGCGGCGAGGAACGATTCGGGGATCACGATCCGCCGGTTCGCCGAATCGTCCAGCGTCCGCTCGAACCACTGCTCCGCTGACGTGTGCAGCACGCTCGTCGAGACGTCCATGAGGTAGCGGGCGAGCCCCGTCGCCCGTTCGCAGCGCATGGGGTTGCGCTTGTAGGCCATGGCACTGGAACCGATCTGCGTCTTCTCGAACGGTTCCTCGATCTCCTTGAGGTTGGCCAGGAGGCGGACGTCGTTGCAGAGCTTGTGGACGCTCGACCCGATCTGGGCGAGGGACTGCAGGGCGGCCGCGTCGATCTTGCGGGAGTACGTCTGCCCGGTGACGGGCAGGAGGCGGTCGAAGCCCATCTTCTGCGCGACGCGGCGGTCGAGGTCGAGGACTTTCTCGTGGTCCCCGTCGAACAGCGCCAGGAAGCTCGCCTGCGTGCCCGTGGTGCCCTTGGCCCCGCGGAAGGCGAGGGTGTCGAGGCGGTGCTCGATCTCGCGGAGGTCGAGCAGGAACTCGTAGCACCACAGCGTCGCCCGCTTGCCCACGGTGACCATCTGCGCGGGCTGGTAGTGCGTGAAGCCCAGGCACGGCAGATCGCGGTGCTGCTGCGCGAAGCGGCCCAGGGCGTCAATGACGTTGGCCAGCAGGTAGGCGATGATCCCCAGCGCCTCGCGGAGGCGGATGAGGTCGGCGTTACAGCCGACGTACTGGCTGGTCGCGCCCAGGTGGATGATGGCGCGGGCGGCGGGGGCGGCGTCCCCGAAGGCGTGCACGTGCGCCATCACGTCGTGGCGGAACTTGCGTTCGTAGGCGTCGGCGGCGGGGAAGTCGATGTCATCGACCTTCGCCCGCATCTGCTCCAGCGCCTCGTCGGGGATGTCGAGCCCCAGCTCGCGCTGGGCCTCCGCCAGCGCCACCCAAAGCCGCCGCCACAGCCCCACCTTCCGCTGCTCGCTCCACAGCGCGACCATCTCCGCACCGGCGTAGCGGGTGACGAGAGGACTGCTGTAGGTCTCGTTGGTTTCGCTCATGGCGGGGATTCTATACCAGAGGCCGGAGGACCGGAAGGCCGAAGACCGAAGACTGTATTCCGGTATTCCCGGCGGGCGCGTATACTCTGTCGCCCTACGGACACCGAAGACAGGAGACGGCCGATGACCGACGGATGGTCGATCGTGGAGAGCGGGTTCGACGTCGAGACCAATCGCGCGTACGAGGGTCTGTTCACGCTGGGCAGCGGGTATCTGCACGTTCGCGGGTCGCTCGAGGAGCACCTCCTCCAGGCCCCGCAGAACCAGGAGTACGTCCGCATGCCCGCCAACGTGACGGCGGAGGTCTTCCCCGACAACAAGGCCAAGTGGGGCACGTACGTCCCCGGGGTCTTCGGACGCCATCCCTGGCTGAACTCCGAGATGGTCAACCTCCCGTGGTTCCTGGGGCTCGCCCCGTACGTCAACGGGGGCAAGCTGGACCTCGAGGTGGCCAACGTCCGCGACCACCGGCGGGAGCTGGACCTGCGGGCGGCGGTGCTGCGGCGGAGCGTGACGTGGGACACCGCTGCCGGAGCCATCCTGCACGTGACGTACGAGTGGTTCGTGTCGGCCGCCCGCAAGCACCTGTGCGTGCAGCGGATGGTCGTCCGCACCGACCGCGACGTGACGGTTTCCGTCGCCTCGCTGCTGGACACCGACGTGCGGACGAACGGGCATGAGCATTTCACGAAGGTCGGCATGTCGCACACGGGGGATCCGGAGCGGCCCGACCTGCAGGCAGTGGTCACCACCGACACAGGCGACACCGTCACCGTGTTCTCTCGCGTGCTCGCCCCGCAGGCCACCTGGGAACTCGACGCCGGCTCGCGGGCCGGGACGCTGACGGGCGCCTTCGACCTCCTCCCCGGGCAGTCTCTCGTCGTCGAGAAGCGCACCGCCGTCACCACCTCCCGCGACCTGGCCCCCGTCGAGCCCTCCGCCCTGCTCGACTCGCTGTCGGACCTGACCTACGACGACCTGCTCGCCGAACACACCGCCGTCTGGGCCTCCCGCTGGGACGCCGCCGACGTCGTCATCGAGGGCGACGCGCGCTCCCAACTCGCCATGCGCTGCTCGATCTACCACCTCCTCCGCTGCCACGTCCCCGACGACCCCCGCGTCGCCATCGACGCCAAAGGCGCCGCCGGAGAAGCCTACTTCGGGCGGTACTTCTGGGACACCGAGATGAACCTCCTGCCGTTCTTCCTCTACACCCACCCCGACAAGGCCCGCACGCTCGCGGACTTCCGCATCGAGACGCTCGACGGGGCGCGGCAGAACGCCCGGGGCTACGGGTATCCGGGAGCACGCTACGCGTGGGAGAGCGACGCCCGCGGGATCGAGTCCTGCGCAAGCTGGCAGTACCGCGATCACGAGATCCACGTCACCGCCGACATCGCCTACGCCCTCGCCCACTACGCCCGCGCCACGGTCGACCCCGCCTACCTCGACGGGCCCGCCGCCGAGCTGCTCGTCGAGACCGCCCGCTACTGGATGGCCCGCCTGTCGTGGCGGAAGGGCGAGGACCACCCGTCGCTCCTGGGCGTGATGGGACCGGACGAGTACTGCCCCATCTCGCACAACAACAGCTATACCAACCGCCTCGTCGCCCACGCCCTCAAGCTCGCCAGTGAGCACGGGCAGCACGGGGGGGCGAGCGACGAGGAGCGCACCGCCTTCGCCAAAGCGGCCGCGGGGTTGCCCATCCTCCGCGACCCGGCCCGCAAGCTCGTTCTGCAGTGCGAGGACTTCGAACTCCTCGCCGAGCCCGACTTCGATCGCACCTGGACCGACCGCTCGAAGGGCTACGCCAACAACGTCTCGCAGGAACGCCTCTACCGCACCAAGGCCCTCAAGCAGGCCGACGTCCTCATGCTCATGATGCTCTTCCCGCAGGAGTTCAGCGACGAGGAGGTGGCGGCGGCGTGGGAGTACTACCTGCCCTACACCACGCACGACTCGTCGCTGTCGCCCGGCGTCCACGCCATCCTCGCCGCCCGCCGCCTGGGCAAGACCGACGAGGCGTGGGCATTCTGGCAGGACAGCGCGTTCATGGACCTCGACGGGGGGGCGGAGCAGGGCATCCACATCGCCGGGTGCGGGAACAACTGGCAGGTGGCGGTCTTCGGGTTCGCGGGGATGAGTTCGGCGATGCACACCGACACGCTGACGCTCAAGCCCCACCTGCCCCCCGCGTGGGAGCGACTGGCGTTTCCCATCATCTGGCGCGGGACGCCGGTGTACGTGGATATCGTGAAGGGCAAGGCCAGGATCACCAACCGCGGCACGGCGGCGATCGACGCGAGCGTCGCGGGCGAGAGGAAGACCGTTCCCGCGGGCGAAACCGCGGAGTTCGAAACCCGCTGACAAAGAGGAATGGGACCCTTGCACGACCGCAGAGAACGCAGAGGACGCTGGGAGATGCGGGGCAGAAACCGCCTTTCTCCGCGGTCTCTGCGCTCTCTGCGGTGAATGCTTCAGAGGCCCCGAACAGGAGCGTGTGATGATTCTTACGTTCGGCGAGATCATGCTGCGGATCAATCCCGAGGGGTTCCTTCGTTTCCGCCAGGCGTTGCCCGGGCGGATGGAGGTGACGTTCGGGGGGGGCGAGGCCAACGTCGCCGCCTCGCTGTCACTGTTCGGGAACGAGGTCCGCTTCCTCACCGCCCTGCCCAAGAACCCCATCGCCGACGCCCTCTGCGGGCACCTGCGGAACGTGGGGGTGGATACAAAGCACATCGCGTGGCGTGAGGACGGGCGGGTAGGGATCTACTACCTGGAGACCGGCGCCAACCAGCGGAGTTCCACCGTCGTCTACGACCGCTCCGGATCCGCCGCCGCCCTCGCCGGGCCCGCGGACTACGACTTCCCCGCCGCCCTCCGCGACGTCACCTGGCTGCACGTGACGGGCATCACCCCGGCCATCAGCGAAAACGCCTTCCTCGCCACGCTGCAACTCGTCGAGCTCGCCAAGGCCCAGGGCGCGCAGGTGTCCTGCGACCTCAACTTCCGCAAGAAGCTTTGGCGGTGGCGAAGCGGGACGGCCCCCAAGGCCCTCGCCGAGCACTGCATGTCCCAGATCCTCCCCCACGTCGACGTCCTCATCGCCAACGAGGAGGACGCCTCGGACGTTCTGGACATCCACGCCGAGGGCACCGACGTGATGGACGGGCGCATCAACGCGGCGGCCTATGAACTCGTCGCCCGGCAGATCGTCGAGCGGTTCCCCTCCATCCGCTACGTCGCCATTACCCTGCGCGAGAGCGTCTCCGCGACACACAACAACTGGGGCGGGATGCTCTACGACGTCGAGCAGCAGCGGGCGTTCTTCTCGCCCCTCGACGCGCACGGGCACTACGAGCCCTACGAGATCCGCAGCATCGTCGACCGCGTGGGCGGGGGCGACAGCTTCGCGGCCGGGGTGATCCACGTGCTCAGCGCCCCAGCCAACCCGCACCCCGACCCCCAGACCGCCATCCGCTTCGCCGTCGCTGCCTCCGCCCTCAAGCACTCCGTGCACGGGGACTTCAACTACGTCACGCTCAGCGAGGTCGAGGCGCTGGTGAAGGGCATGGCGTCGGGACGGGTGCAGCGGTAGCCGGCCGCCTGGCGGCAGGGCGGCGAACCAGTGGTTGCGGGCGAATCTGCCCGGCCCCCGGTGGGCGAGCAGAGCAGGTGCGCCGAGTGTTCGATGTCCGGGACGGCGGAGAAAGCTACGCCCCGATCTCCCCGCGGAAACGCCCATCCGAGGCGCCGTCCTCCGCGTCCACCGCGTCGATCAAGGAGGCGAACTCTTCCCGCTGCAGGAGCCCCTTGTTCCCGAGGTAGCGCACCAGCGACGCCAGGTACAGGCGGAGTTCGTCGTTCTCACGCTCCAGGCGATCGACACGGACGCTCAGGTCGCCCTCGCCGCGGTCGGGCCTACGGTGGCGCATCTCGTGGCGAAGCGACTCGATCTCGCGCCTCTGCTCCTGGATGTCCATCTGCTGGCCCCAGTCCCCAAGAAGAAACATGCGTCCCCATCCCATGCGAGTCTCCTTTCGCTGCGGGTTCGTTGAACACGGCAAGGCCGTGTCCGTTCGATGAACCGCATCCTAGACTCGTTGGCGGGGCAGATCAAGACCGCCCCCCCAGCGTACGGGAACCAGGCAGCGTCCCCAAGACACTGCCGCGGAAGTGCGGCCACACACCGGTGCGTCGAGGAGCGAGGCGGCCGCGATCTCCCGCGCCCTCTTGCCGACCGCCCGGCCGGCCGCCATAATGGCGGGACGTACCAACCCCGGGAAACCGCCGCATGCTCTACCGCAGCAAACTCCGTTGGATCCGCAAGTACGTCGCCGGCCGCTCCGTGCTCGACCTCGGGTGCGTCTGCCACGAACTCGACGTCACCGACCCGCCGTGGCTGCACGGATTCCTCTGCCAGCACGCCGCGCGGGTGCGGGGCGTGGACATCGTCTCCGACGCCGTCACCGAAATGCGCCGCCGCGGGTACGACGCCGTCTGCGCCGACGTCGAGACGCTCGACCTCGGGGAGACGTTCGACGTCGTGGTCGCCGGGGACATCATCGAACATCTCGCCTCCCCCGGGGCCCTCATCGAGCGTGCCGCCGCCCACCTCGCACCGGACGGGGTGCTGCTGGTCACCACGCCCAATCCCGTCACGCTCGTGCGCCTGCTCCGCGTCCTCGTCGACGGGCGCGTCCCCGCCAACAAGCAGCACACCTGCTGGTTCACCGCCAAGGTCCTGCGGCAGCTCGCGCAGCGGTACGGGCTGGAGGTCGTCGACGAGTCGTACACGGACGACACGCGGCTGTACTACCGCCTCTGGCCTGCGTTGCCCCCCGGCGGCAGCCGTTTCCGGCGGTTCTGGCGGCGGCTGGCGCTGCTGTTCCGTCGCCTCCTGTGGCAGCCGTGGGTCCTGCTGAACTCCGCCCTGTGCCTTGTGCGCCCGCGGCTGAGCGAGACGGTGTGCCTGGCGCTGGCGCGGCGGTCGTAGCAGCGGGGACGGGGGATCCCTGGGGAGTTCAACGCCCTACCGCGCGTGCTTTCGCCGGGTGCCACGCGACGCCGGGTGCCACGCGACGCCGGGTGCCACGCGACGCCGGGTGCCACGGCTGCGCCGTTTGCAGCCGTGCTGCCGGGAAGGACACGGCTGCAAACGGCGCAGCCGTGGCACCCAGGCATTTGCCTTTCAGAGAGACAGGAAACGCTTCCGCCCCTGCGGGGCTGACACACCGGAGCGCAGACGGTCCGCTACCTCGCATACTTCCGCAGCCAGCGGAGGAACACCCAGAGCTTGTACGCGCGGGAGCCTTCGAAGGCGGCGGCGTGGCGACGGAGGTTGGGGTGCAGCCACGAGCGGGCCAGGTCGGGGTGCTCGGCGAAGACGGCATCGACGAGCGAGGCGAGGTCCTCGCGGGTGAACCACTGCTTGACGGGGGCGGAGAAGCCCTTCTTGGGGCGGTTGCGGATCTCCTCGGGGAGGCGGTCGCCCATGGTGCGCTTGAGCAGGCCCTTGAGTTCGCCCCCGGGGTTGCGGACCTCCTCGCGGAGCCCGCAGAGGTACTCGACGAGGTGGTGGTTGAGCAGGGGCACGCGGAGTTCGAGGCTCGCGTGCATGCTGGTGCGGTCGGCGCGGGCGAGGTTGAGGTCGGGCAGGAAGGTCATGAGGTCCACGTACTGCATGCGGGCCATGGGCGGCAGGTCCGTCCGCCAGTGCTGGCGGAAGTAGGCGGCGTCATCGCGGGAGGCGAGTTGGGCGGCGAGTTCGGGCGAGAAGATCTTGCGCTTGTCGGCGGCGACCATGGCGCCCATGAGTTGGGCGTAGAGGTCCACGTCCTCGAGGGCGGGGAGGCGCCACTTGCGGCGGGGGCGGCGGAGGAGGGCCTCCAGGACCCGCCGCGCCACCTGTCCGCGGGGGGTGGCCCAGAAGCTCGGGCGGCGGAACCGCTGCCACCACTTGTACCAGCTGTACCCCCCGAACGTCTCATCCCCCCCCTCCCCGCACAGGGCGACGGTGACGTCCTTGCGGGCGAGTTCGGCGACGAAGAGCATGGGGATGCTGGAGGAGGCGGCGAAGGGCTCGTCGAACAGGTCCAGAACCTGCTCCGAGCGCGCGTGGGCCATCTCGCGGGTGACGACCAGTTCGACGTGCTCGGTATCGAAGCGGCCGGCGGCGATGCGGGCGTAGGGCAGCTCGCTGTGCTCCTCGACGTCGAACCCGATGGAGAACGTGTGGAAGCGCTCGCACCCCAGGCGACGGGAGGCGGAGTTGGGGGAGGCGAAGACGGACGCGGCGCTGCCGGAGACGAGCGTCGAGTCGAGCCCTCCGCTGAGGTACGACCCGGTGGGCACGTCGCTGACGAGGTAGGCTTCGACGGAGCGGTCGAGGAGTTCCCGCAGCCTCGCACCGGCGGCGGCGGGGCCGTCGTCGCAGGACTCCATCGCGGGCGTCCAGTACCGCCACGTGCGGCGCCCCTCGCGGGTGTGCTCGAGCACGGTGGCGGGCGGGAGCTTGTGGAGGTCGCGGTAGATCGTCCCGGGGGTCGGGACGTACCCGTAGCTGAAGAACTCCCACGCCGCCCCCGGGTCGATGTCGCGGGGGACGCGGGGATCGGCGAGGATGGCGCGCATCTCGCTGGCGAAGGTCAGCCGCCCGCCCGCGAGGCTGTAGAAGCAGGGCTTGATCCCCAGGCGGTCGCGGACGAGGTACGTCCGCCCCTGCGCCAGGTCGCACAGGGCGAAGGCGAACATGCCCTCGAAGCGGCCGATGGCGTCGATGCCCCAGCGCAGGTACGCCTGGATGACGACCTCGGTGTCGGTATCGCTGCGGAAGGAGCACCCGGCGAGGCGGAGTTCGTCGCGGAGTTCGCGGAAGTTGTAGATCTCCCCGTTGTACACGAGCTGCACCCGCCCGTCGGGGTCGCCCATGGGCTGGTGGCCCTGGGGGCTGAGGTCGAGGATGCTCAGGCGGCGGTGCCCGAGCCCGACGGTCCCGTCCTCGCGGACCCACAGGCCCGCGTCGTCGGGCCCGCGATGCGCGAGCGTGTCCCGCATCCGCCGCAGCGCCTCCGCCTCCACCCCCCCGCCGAGATCCACAATGCCCACAAATCCACACATGCCCGGCGATTCTAGCTTCCCCCCGCTCCCCCGCAAGCTATAATCGCCGCCTGCCCATGAGCGACCCGACCGTCAGCGTGATCATCCCGGCGTACAACGCCGCCGACCTCGTCCCCGAGGCCATCGACTCCGTGCGCCGCCAGACCTACCAGGACTTCGAGGTCCTCGTCGTCGACGACGGGTCCACCGACGGGACGTGGGAGGTCCTCCAGGACCTCGCCGCCCACTGGGACAAGCTCCGCGTCTTCCGCGCCGAACACCGCGGGCTCGCCGCCGCCCGCAACCTCGCCGTCTCCCACATGCGCGGGCAGTACATCGCCCTCCTCGACGCCGACGACCTCTGGACCGACACCAAGCTCGACCGCTGCATGCAGTTCCTCCGCGAGCACCCCGACCTGAGCATCGTCTACACGCCCATGGCCCCCATCCGTATGGACGGGACCCCCATGGAGGGCCACAGCAAGCCCTGCCTCTCCGGCCGCATCACCACCGAACTCTTCGAGAGCATCTTCGTCCACGACCCCGCCGCCGTCTTCCATCGCCGCGTCATCGACCAGTGCGGGGGGTTCGACGAGTCGCTCCCCGTGTGCGTCGGGCACGAGTTCTGGCTGCGGGTCTCCACCGCCTTCGCCTTCGGGCTCATCGACGAGCCCCTCGCCCTGCGGCGATGGTCGGAACGCTCCCTCACCCGCTCCAACCGCGCCCGCGGCCGCCGCGTCAAGGCGGGCATGCTCGAACGCTTCTATTTTGAACGCGGCGGGAAGGATCTGCTCCCCGAGCGCCCCGCCCTCCGCCGCCTCGCCCGCGTCCACTACGCCGCTGGCAAGATCCTCCTCAAGCAGCGCCAGTTCCCCGACGCCAAGGCCTACCTCCGCAAGGCCATCCATTACGCCCCCACCCAGCTCAAGCCCTACCCCCTCTACCTCCTCGCCGCCGCCGCCTCCCTGCTCGCCCGCCCCCGCTGACAGACGGCGGCCGATCGGGGAACCGTGGGCATGAACCGACCCGGACACAGAGGCAGTACAGCGTCCATTCAGGAAGCCACGCTGCCCTCTGCGCCTGCTCGGCCCCAAGCGCCTGCGACGCCTCCAGCGCGTGCGACGCCTCCAACGCGTGCGACGCCTCCAACGCGTGCGACGCCTCCAACGCGTGCGACGCCTCCAGCGCGTGCGTTG
>JAWLCQ010000176.1:0-9848 GCA_041687095.1 Phycisphaerae bacterium
GCCGGGGGACAGGAGACCCCCGGCGCAGGAGGTGGGCACGTGCGACGCCCCCCGGCGCAGATGCCGCGCTGCGTCCGCTGGCCGCGTCGGAGCGCCCCGCGCGTGGTTGCGGAGTCCTGGGGGTGCTACAATGCGGCGCGGCAGGGAATGATGCGAATTCGACTCCGCGCCAAACTGGTTGTGCTCCTGCTCGTCGTGGCGATCCTTCCGCTGATCGTAGCGACGGCGACGGTGGTGTTGCGCATGCGGGAGATGCGGGTGCAGTCGTTCGAGCAGCGCCTCGCCGCCGCCGCCGCCGCCGAGGCCCGCATCATGGAGGTATCGCTCGCCAAGGACGTCGCCCGTCTGGCGCTGGTGATGCGGAGGCCCTCCGTCATCGACGCCGTCCGCCAAGCCCCTCCCCCGCTTTCCCCGGACGAGCGGCAGGCCCTGGACGCCGCCTGGCCGACGCTGCCCGCGGACGACCCCCGCGTCCTCGCCGTCCTCGATAACCCCACGAGCGAACTCCTCCGCCATATCCAGCAGGACGACCCGCGGATGGTCGAACTGCTCGTCACCGACCGCCACGGCCAGCTCGTCGCCGCCAGCGGCCGCACGTCCGACTTCTACCAGGCCGATGAACTCTGGTGGCGGGAGGCGTGGCACGAGGGGGCGGGGCGCATCTTCATCCCCCCCGTCTCCCTCGACCGCAGCACCGGGGTGTGGAGCGTGGACCTGTGCTTCCCCATCAAGTCCAACGACGAGGTCCTCGGGGTGGCCAAGGCGGTCCTGGACCTGTCGCTCTGGGTCGGAGGGCCGCAGCGCGACGTGGGGGAGTTCGAGGCGTGGGTGGCGCTGCTGTCGTCCGACGGGGCGGTCCTCTATACGTCGCCCGGCACGCGGGAGGCGTTCGGGAACCTCGAAACGCTGCGCACGGAGGCGTGGGCGATGCGCCCGGGCCGGGGGGCCGTGTACCGCCACCGCGAGATCCTCGCCGTCGGCCGCATCCACATCCCCGAGCAGATCGGGCTCTCGGAGGTCGCCTCCCCCACGTGGCTGCTGGTGCTCCACATGCCGCAGTCCGTCCCCCTCCGCGAGGTCAACCGCCTGAGCGTCGTGACGGCGGCGCTGGCGGGGGGGGTGATCGCGGTCCTGTTCCTCGGGGGCTGGTTCCTGGTCAACCGCAGCGTGGTGCGGCGGGTGCGGAGGCTGGCCCAGGCGACGCAGGAGGTCTCCGGGGGGGACCTGACCCGCCGCGTCCCCCTGGAGTGGGACGGCCGCCGGCTGCTGGGACGCGACGAGATCGACGACCTCGCCCGCGACTTCAACCGCATGGTCGAGCGCGTGCAGCGCTCCCACGAGATGCTCCAGGCCGCCAACGACCTCAAGAGCCGCTTCATCAAGATCGCGTCCCACGAGCTGCGGACGCCCGTGACGTACATTCTGGGCATCACCTCAATGCTGCAGCGGAGCGAGGACCCCCAACGCCTCCACCAGGCCATCCTCGCCATCGGCGACCGCGCCCGCCGCCTCAACGAGATCATCCAGGCCATGTTCAAGCTCCTGCCCGAGCAGGCGTACGGGGAGGAACTGCACTACGCGACGGTCGAACTGCCCGCGCTGCTCCAGCAGGTCCACGAGTCCGTTCGCCCCTTCGCCGAGCAGCGGAACCAGCGCATCGCCCTGGAGTTCCCCGAGGGCCTCACCCCCCTGCACGCCGACGCGGCCAAGCTGCGCGACGTGTTCGAGAACCTGGTGATGAACGCCGTGAAGTTCACGCCCGACGGGGGGGCGATCGCCCTCCGCGTGCACCGCCAACTGGGCGGGTACGTCAGCGTCTCCGTCGCCGACGAGGGCCCCGGGATCCCGACGGAGGACCTCCCGCACATCTTCGAGCCGTTCTTCAGCGGGGGGGAGCTGTACCAGCACTCCACCGGGCAGGCGGGGTATGGGAAACGCGGGATGGGGCTGGGACTCGCGGTGGTGCGGCACTTCGTGCAGTTGCACGGGGGGAGCGTGCGGGTCTCGACGTCGGAGGCGGGCTCGACGTTCACCGTCACGCTGCCCGTCGAACCGCCCGCCCGCGAGGAACGCCCCGAAGCCCCGGAGCCCCCCCCCCAATCGCCCGCACACCCCGAGCGCCCCGAGGCGCCCCCGCCGCGGTTCGACGGGACCGTCCGCTACCCGGGGGGGGGCGGGGAGGAGTGAGGCGCGGGCTGCGCCCGCGGAATTTGTGATTTCTGAATTTCGACTTTCGATTGGGCGGATGCCCGTGGGGGACGGGAGATTGCGGGTCCGCAATCCTCAAACGGCAGTGGGTGCTCTGGGGTGAAACACTTGTCGGGCGTGCGAATGATCGCGCCCCGGCGCCGTTGCCTGCTGCGCCCGCGTCAGCGGGCGCCGTTGCGGCCGATGAGGAGGCGGAGGGTGCTGACGATCTCGTCGGGGTCGAAGGGCTTGGAGAAGTAGGCGTCCGCCCCCGCCTCAAAGCCGCGCCGGCGGCAGTCGTCGCTGTCGAGGGCGGTGATCATGACGATCGCCACGGCCGTTCCGCACTGGGCCTTGAGGCGGCGGCAGGTTTCGAACCCGTCCATCTCGGGGAGCATGACATCGAGGAGGACGGCATCGGCGGGGTGGGCGGAGGAGACCTCGAGGGCCTGCTTGCCCGTGTAGGCGGGGACGCTGTCGAGTCCGTGGATGTCGAGCAGCTCGCGCTCCAGCGCGTTCATTTCGACGTCGTCTTCGACAACCATGACTACGGGACGGTTCGGCATTGGCGAATGAGGCTCCATCCGGCGAAACGGGCCCTCGACTTCACAGCCCTGTATGATACCATACGCTCCGCACCGTGCGGAAGAGCGGACAAAAGCCGGTAACGTACTTATCGAATCATTATGGTTGAGGCTTCTGCAGAATCCACTGGGCTTCCCTCCGCCCGCGATCTTCGTCGCGCCGTCCTCGCCTACCTGGACCGCGCGTACGGCGGGTCGTGCCCCGCGACGGTGCAGCGGCTGATCCCGCCCGAGGGCTGCGACGTGCGGAAGTGGCTCATGTCCGAGGCGGTCGAGCGCGACCCCGCCGACGCCCCCCTGCACGCCATCCGCTCCTTCGCCCTCCGCCTGGGCAACGCCCAGTACCCCCACATGAAGCTCCGCCTCTCCCGCCCCCCGCGGGACGGGGAGTACCTCTTCAGCGTCGACGCCCACGACGCCTTCCTCCACGCCCCCCCGTCGAGCCCCGACCACAAGATGCTGGAGGACCTCAAACGCCACAACGCGGCCATCGCGGCCGCCATCAACAGCGCCTGGGACGCCGCCGGGCTCCTCACGGAGCGGAACTACCTGCGGCGGAAGATCCAGCAGGCCAAGGAGGAGCGCCCCGGGCCCGATGCGGGCCCCGAGGCCTCAGAATAAGGACACCATGGACAGCCAGTACCTCCAGCGGCGGCACCTGATCAGCTTCGAGGCCCGTCGCCTCCCGCATATCTTCACCGACGTGCTCGTCATCGGGTCCGGGGTGGCCGGCCTCCGCGCCGCCATCGCCGCCGAGGAGTTCGGGGAGGTCATCCTCGTCACCAAGGGCCAGGACCGCGAGTCCAACAGCTACCACGCCCAGGGCGGGATGGCCGCCGTGCTCGATCTCGCCGATTCCACCGAAGCCCACATCGCCGACACCCTCACCGTGGGCTCGGGCCTCGCCGACGAACCCGTCGTCCGCGACGTCCTCGGCCACGCCCCGGACCACGTCCGCGAGATGCTGGAGTGGGGCGTCCGCTTCGACACCGCCGATGGGCACGTGCACCTCACCCGCGAGGGCGGGCACAGCGCCAACCGCGTCGTCCACGCCGACGGGGACGCCACGGGCAAGGCCCTCGTCGAGGCCCTGCTGGACCGGGCGCGGTCGCGCCCCAACCTGAAGATCTTCGACGAGTGCTTTGTCATCGACCTGCTCACCGACCCGCCCACCGGCGGGTCCGACTCCACCTGCGTCGGGGCCCTCACCTACCATCCGCGGTACGGCCTGCAGATCCTCCGCGCCCGCTGCACGATCCTGGCGGGGGGAGGGGCGGGGATGCTGTGGCGGGAGACGACCAACCCGCCCACCGCCACCTCCGACTCCACCGCCCTCGCCTTCCGCGCCGGGGTCGTCCTCGCCGACCTGGAGATGATGCAGTTCCACCCCACCACCCTCTACATCGCCGGGGCCACCCGCTACCTCGTCAGCGAGGCCGTCCGCGGGGAGGGCGCGTACCTCGTCGATCGCGCGGGGGAACGCTTCATGGCCGCCTACCACCCCATGGGCGAACTCGCCCCGCGCGACGTCGTCTCCCGCGCCATCCTCGACCGCATGGCCAAGACCAACTCCACCCACGCCTACCTCGACGTCCGCCACATCGGAGCGGCCGCCTTCGCCGCCCGCTTCCCCCAGATCGACCGCAAGTGCCGCTCCTTCGGCCTCGACCCGGGGAAGGACCTCATCCCCGTCCATCCCGCCGCCCACTACATGATCGGCGGCGTCCGCACCGACCTCGAGGGCCGCACCAGCCTCCGCGGGCTCCTGGCGTGCGGGGAGGCGAGCTGCTCCGGGCTCCACGGGGCCAACCGCCTCGCCTCCAACAGCCTCACCGAGGCCCTCGTCCTGGGCAAGCGCTGCGGGGAACTCGCCGGGGCACTGCTCAGCGAGGGCAACGACCGGCTCACCGCCCGCCCCATCCACTGGGCGAACCCCCAGTCCGACCGCACCGAGTTGGACCTCACCGACATCCGCAACTCCCTCCGCGCACTGATGTGGCGCAACGTGGGGATCATGCGGAAGGGCGAGCGGCTGGGCGAGACGCTGGAGATCGTGCAGTTCTGGGGACGGTACGTGCTGGACAAGGAGTTCTTCGACCCCGCCGGGTGGACGGTGCAGAACATGCTCACCGGCGCCTACGTCGTCGCCGAACTCGCCCTCCGCCGCACCGAGACCCGCGGGGTCCACTACCGCGAGGACTTCCCCGAGACGGACCCGATGTGGGCGAGGCACCAGTTGGTCCGGCGGTCGGAGCATCAACTGGTCGTGGGATAGCGGGGGATTTCGGATTTGCGTGGGTGGGAGTTTCGAGTTCCGCGTGCAGTCCGAGACCGGGTGCGAAGGAAGACCGACCCGCGGGGCCGCCCCCTGAGGCCTGTCTCGTGGGCATTCCCTGCAGTTGCGTTGCGTGCTCACGGATGGGGGGCTTGCTTTTCAGCCATGCCCACGGGACAAACCCTGCAAGGGCGGTCCCGTGGGATGGCGTGAGATCACCAGACAGTTCGGGATGGCAGACATGCACGTGCGAACGAACCTCAACGGAATCTGGACGCTGCAGTATGGTCCTGAAGGGGAGGGCGCACCGACGCATCCGGGCGAGCTTGGAGCGTCCAGTCTGCGGACCGTCCCCGCGACGGTCCCCGGGAACGTCGAGCTGGACCTGCTCGCCGCCGACACCGGAGAACTCACCGCCCCCCTGGAGAGGGGGAACAACGTCTACGGCGCGCTCGCACTCGAGGGCCACTGCTGGTGGTACACCCGCGCGTTCGACGGGTGCAGCGTCCCCGAGGGCTGGACAGCGGAGCTGGTCTTCGAGGGGCTCGACTGCCTCGCGACGGTCTGGCTGAACGGTGCCGAGATCGGCTTGGCCGACAACGCGCTGATCCCGCACCGGTTCGACGTTACGCACCGGCTGCGGGCGGGGGCGGGGAACGAACTCGCCGTCCGCCTCGCGTCGGCGGTGCGGGCAGGGCGAGCCCGCACGCCTGCCCCCTGCGAGTGGGCGGGGGAGACGAACTGGGAATCCCTCGCCCTCCGCAAGCCCCCGCACGCGTACGGCTGGGACATCCTGCCGCGCCTCGTCTCCGCGGGGATCTGGCGGGACGTATACGTCGAGCTGCGCCCGCCCGTGCACCTGCGGAGCGTCTACTGGGCGACCCGCGCCATCGACCTTGGCCAGCGCACGGCGGACGTGGCGCTGGACTGGGACGTGGAGGCGGAGGGTGCTCCCGTTGCGGACCTGCGACTTCGCTTCGCGCTGCGACGCGAGGGGCGGGATGCGGTGCGGGTCGAAAAGCCCCTCCTGGGCACCCACGGGCGGGAGCTGCTCCGCGTCGAATCCGCCGACCTCTGGTGGCCTCGCGGGTACGGGGCGCCCGCCCTGTACGAGGCGAGCGTCGAACTGCTCAACGCTTCGGGCGAAGTACTGGATGAGCGCCGCGAGCGGATCGGCCTGCGGACGATCGAGCTGCTCTGTAGACCCCTCTCCCCCGGGGGAGAGGTCCCCGAGCGCAGCGAGGGGGGTGAGGGGGGGCTCGCCGACCCCCATGCTTGCGAGTTCGCGGCCCACCGGTCTGCAAGGCCCCCCTCATCTGTCGCTGCGCGACATCTTCTCCCCCAGGGGAGAAGGGTGCGAACCCCTCTCCCCTCGGGGAGAGGTCCCGAGCGCAGCGAGGGGGTGAGGGGGCCCTCCGCCGACCCATACGGTGGTGAGCCTGCCAACCCATGTGCGTTTCTCTTCCGCGTGAACGGGCAGCTCATCTACGGCCGCGGGACCAACTGGGTCCCCCTCGACGCCCTGCACTCGCGGGACGGGCAGCATCTCCGCGACACCTTCGCGATGCTCGTGGACCTCAACTGCAACATGGTCCGCTGCTGGGGCGGGAACGTCTACGAGAGCGACGCGTTCTTCGACCTGTGCGACGAGTACGGGATCCTCGTCTGGCAGGACTTCGCGATGGCCTGCGGGTGCTATCCGCAGGACGACGCCTTCGCCGCCGCCCTCGCCCGCGAAGCCGCCGCCCTCATCCCCCGCCTCCGCAACCACCCCGCCCTCGCCCTGTGGGCGGGCAACAACGAGAACGACCTCGCGTACGGCTGGGGCGGGCTGCCCCTGGACCCCAACGACGACCGCATCTCGCGCACCGTGCTCCCCGCCGCCGTGCGCCAACTGGACCCGTACCGCCCCTACCTGCCCTCCAGCCCCTACGTCTCGCCCGAGGTGCACCGCAGCGGGGACCTGAACCGCTGCCCCGAGCAGCACCTCTGGGGCCCGCGCGACGACTACAAGGGGCCCTTCTACACCCAAAGCCCCGCCGCCTTCGTCAGCGAGATCGGCTACCACGGGTGCCCCGACCGCCGCTCGCTCCAGGCGATGATGGACCCCGACCACCTCTGGCCGTGGCAGGGCGACGAGCAGTGGCTCACCCATGCCGTCCGCTCCGTTCCCGGCGATACGCGCTTCCACTACCGCATCCCGCTGATGGCCAAGCAGACGGCCGTGCTCTTCGGAACCGTCCCCGACACGCTCGACGACTTCATCCTCGCCTCGCAGCTCTCGCAGGCGGAGGCCCTCAAGTTCTTCATCGAGCGCTGGCGCATCCGCAAGGGCCGCACCAGCGGGCTGCTGTGGTGGAACCTCCGCGACGGGTGGCCCGTGATCTCCGACGCCGTCGTCGACTACTACCACCGCCGTAAGCTCGCCTACGAGTACGTCCGCCGCGTGCAGACCGACGTGTGCGTGATGTGCGACGAGCCCGCCGCGGGCCGCTCCCCCGTCGTCGTCGCCAACGACACCCTCCGCGACGCCCCCGGGTCCGTCCGCATCACCGACGCGGACTCGGCAGCGCTCCTGCTCCACGCCCCGTTCATCGCGGCGGCGAACGCGGCGACGGTGGTGGGGGAGGTCCCCGCCTCCGACCGCCCCCGCCTGTGGCTGCTCGAATGGTCGCTCGACGGGTGCGAGACCGCCTACCGCAGCCACTACCTCTCCGGTCCGCGGCCGGTGACGCTGGAGACGTACAAGCAGTGGCTGCCCCTCCTCAAACTCCCCCGCTAACCTCCGCCCGCTCCGCCGGTCATAGACTTATAACAGGCACCCGATCCTGCGTTGAACATGCGGCGAAATGCTGCGGAGGTGGACCATGAACGCGATGCGATGGGCGATGATGGGCGTGCTGGCGGGGCTGCCGCTCCTGGCGGCGGGGCTCGCGAGCGGACAGGAGATGCGGACCCTCGACGACCGCTGGGTGGACGAGGAGCAGGTCTTCCGCGGCCTGCAGGGACACGACGGGAGCGAGATGACCTACCGCCTCCGCCTGCCCGACGACGTTGACCGCCTCGTGATCGAGACGGAGGGCGGGAAGGGGGACGCGGACCTGTACGCCTCCCCGGGCGTGGTCGCCTACGGCGGGCGGTACGAGTACAGCAGCACCTCGCGGGACAACACCGAACGCCTCGCCATCGATCGCCCGCGCGCCGGGCTGTGGACCATCACCGTCCGCGGCAACCGCGCGTACGACGGGCTGACGATGCGGATCCGCCCGGAGCTGGGGCGCGGCGGGCGCGACGACGGGCGCGACATCCGCATCTTCGAGCTGCGCAACGGCCAGACGGAGCGGAACCTCCGCGGACAGCGGGGCGATGAGCTGGCGTTCCGCATCGAGGTGCCCGAGGGGGTGCGGCGGCTGACGATCCTCACGGGCGACGGGACGGGCGACGTGGACCTGTACGTCGCGCACGGCCGCCTGCCCGAGCCCGGGCAGTACGACTACCGCTCGGCCGGTGCGGGCGGGCGGGAGAGCCTCGCGATCAGCACCCCGCGGAGCGGGACGTGGTACGTGGTGGTGTACGGGTACGAGGACTTCCGCGACGTGGACCTGACGGCGAGTTGGGACGGGGGGCGGGACGACCGCTGGCGGCGGGACGGGCGGGCGGACCTGCTGAGCCCCCGCGCGGGCGAGACGTGGCGGACGGGCGAGGTCCAGACGATCCGGTGGCGGGCGGAACGAGGCATCCGCGAGCTGCGGATCGAGTACTCGCTCGACGGGGGGCGGACCTGGCAGGTGGGCAACCTGCCCCCGACGGTGGACGCCCAGCGCCAGCGGATGGAGGTCCGCATCCCGCGGGAGCGGCGGTTCCTGACGGACGACTTCCGCCTCCGCCTGCTGGACGCCGACGGCCGCCGCATCCTCGCCGAAACCGGGCCCATGCGGATCGTGCGCGGCAGCGGGGAGTGGGAGGACGGCGACGACTGGCGGGACCGCGAGGACGATCGCCGCGGCCGGGAGTATGAGCGCGACCGGTACGACGACCGGGACGGCGGGTACGACCGCCACCGGGGCGACGAGGACGAGCCCGACCGCTTCGAGCCCGACAACAAGTACGACCGCGCCACGCGCGTCCCCGTGGGGCGCACGCAGGAGCGGACGATCACCGAGGACGACGAGGACTGGCTGCGGTTCGACGTCCGCGAGGACGAGCGATACCTGCTCCGCGTCTCCTCCGCCCGTGTGCCGCTGAAGGTGGGCATCTACACCGCCGACCGCCGCGGCAAGCTGGCGGAGGTGGGCAAGGACCGCGAACTGCCCCGCGGGGGCGGGCTGATCCCCCTGGGCGGGTTCGGCCGCGACGTTCGCGAGATCTACCTCCGCGTCCGCGCCCAGGACGATGACGACGAAGGGCTCTACACGCTGACGGTGCTGTCGGCGCGGCGGTGACGCGGGCGATCCCGTACACCGTCTGCTCTTGAAGGCCGCGCTGGGAAGGCCACGCTGGTTGGACGTGGTTGCTCCCGTCTCCGCCAGGGCTACGCCGTGGCGAGCCGCTGCGCTCCGCAAACCACGGCACCCCACCACGTCAAACCAACGGTGCGCACGAATCACTCGGGATGCGTAACCGTTCACGCCGTCGCAAACAGCAGCGAAGGCGTGAAGAAGAGGATTCGCCGGGAGCCGAAGGCGGGGTAGGCGCAGGCGGGGTAGGCGCAGGCGGGGTAGGCGCAGGGAGCCTCGAAAAAGGGGACTGGCTCCGCAGCGGCATGCTTCTTGCCGCGCAGGTGCCTGTCCCCTTTTTCGAGG
>JAWLCQ010000177.1:0-9782 GCA_041687095.1 Phycisphaerae bacterium
TGGCGATGGCACGGCTGCAAACGGCGCAGCCGTGGCACCCCCGCCACTTGAGGCCTCAGGGCGCGATGCTCGCGTCCTCTGGCGGTTTTCGCGGTGAAATGGAAGCGGTTACGGCCGTCAGGAGAAACGCACATGGAATTCGCCACCAAGGCCATTCGCGTCGGGCAGCAGACCGACCCCGCCACCGGGGCCATCATCGTCCCCGTCTACCAGACGGTGAACTTCGTCTTCGACGACGTGGGCAAGCCCCACGGGTACGAGTACTCGCGGAGCGGGAACCCCACGCGGACCGCGCTGGAGCAGTGCCTCGCGTCGCTGGAGGAGGCTCGCCACGGGTTGGCGTTCGCGTCGGGCATGGCCGCGGTCGATGCGGTGCTGTCCCTCCTGCGCCCGGGAGATCACGTGGTGTCCGCGAGGCACGTGTACGGGGGGACGCAGCGGCTGTTCGATTCCGTCTACGCCCCGCGCGGGGTGACGTTCACGTACGTGGACGGCACGCGCCCGGAGGCATTCGCCGACGCTCTCACGCCCGCCACGAAGCTCGTCTGGATCGAGACGCCCGCCAACCCGCTGCTGCAACTGGTGGACGTGTCGGCCGTCGCGGCCCTCGCCCATGCCCGCGGGGCCAGGCTCGTCGCGGACAACACCTTCGCCTCGCCCTTCTTCCAGCGCCCGCTCACGCAGGGGGCGGACATCGTCCTGCACAGCACGACCAAGTACGTCAGCGGGCACAGCGACGTGGTCGGCGGGGCGGTCCTCACGAGCGACGCGGAGGCGTACGAGGGGATCAAGTTCCACCAGAACTCCGCCGGGGCGGTCCCCGGCGCGTGGGACTGCTGGCTGACGCTGCGCGGGCTCAAGACGCTCGCGGTCCGCATGCGCCAGCACGCCGCCAACGCCCTCGCCATCGCGGAGTTCCTCGAGGCCCACCCGCGGGCGCAGGGCGTGCTGTACCCCGGCCTGCCCAGCCATCCGCAGCACGATCTCGCCCGGCGGCAGATGGACGGGTTCGGGGCCATCGTCACCTTCCGCCTGGGCGGAGGGACGGAGGAGGTGCGGCGGTTCGTGCGGGCGCTGCGGGTCTTCCTCTTCGCCGAGAGCCTCGGGGGCGTGGAGTCCCTCGTCTGCCACCCCGCCACCATGAGCCACGCGGTCCTCAGCCCCCAGGAGCGGGCGAACATGGCCATCACCGACGACACGATCCGCCTGTCGGTGGGCATCGAGGACGTGCGGGACCTGGTCGAGGACCTCCGCACGGCGCTGGATGCTTGACCCGGGGTGTGGCCCAGAAACGGGGAGCGCCGGGCGGGGAGGGTTCGATGGCATCGGGAACCGGCCTGGATCGTCGAAATCCGAAATCCGAAGCACGAAATCCGAAACAAATCCGAAATCCGAAGGACTGAAATCCCCAACGCGGGCCGGCCACAGGACGCTTTGATTGCATCCCCGACTCCCGCAGACCCGGAGCCCGTTTCTGTCATTCGGATTTGCCGTTTTGAATTTGTTTCGGATTTCGGGTTTCGAGTTTCGGATTTGGCCCCCCCCACGCGCGATGCCGTGGCCAAAGGACCCACCGAAGACCGACCGCACCCACGACCCGCGTAGACTGATATGGGCTGTTGCCCTCCGTACCCGAATCCGGTATCCCGGGAGGCGCAGCTCTGCAAGGAAAGGTGGAAGGATGACGAAACGCGCCCTCGTCGCCGCGCTCGCCGTGGCGGCCCTGCTCACAGGATGCGCCCGGCCGGACCGCGGGGGGTTCTCCCCCGCCGCCCGCCGGGCCTACGCCGCCGACATCGCCGAACGCCCCGCCCCCCCTCCGCCCGTCGAGCTGACGGAGGAGTCGTCGCTCCCGGCGTACCTGGCGTACGCGGCGTGGCACAACCCGGGGCTGGAGGCCGCGTTCAACCGCTGGCGGGCGGGGCTGGAGCGGATCCCCCAGGTCACCGCCCTGCCCGACCCCCGCCTCACCTACCGCTACTACGTCCGCGAGGTCGAAACCCGCGTGGGGGCCATGCGCCAGGGCGTGGGGCTCACGCAGGTGTTCCCGTGGGTCGGGAAGCTCGAACTCCAGGGCGAGGCGGCGGCGATGGAGGCGGCGGCCCTGCGGCAGCGGTTCGAGTCCGCCCGCCTGCAGCTCTTCTACACCGTCCAGGACGGTTGGTGGGAGTACTACTACCTCGGGCGGTCCATCGCCATCGTCCAGGAGAACCTCCGCCTCGTGCAGCGCGTCGAGGAGGTCGCCCGCATCCGCTACCGCACCGCCGCCGCCGAGCAGCCCGACGTCATCCGCGCCCAGGTGGAACTCGGGCGCCTCGAGGACCGCCTCGCCAGCCTCCGCGACCTGCAGGGCCCGCTCCTCGCCCGCCTCAACGCCGCCCTCAACCGCCCCCTCACCGCCCCCCTGCCCTTCCCTTCCGCCCCGCCCGTCGAGCCCGTCGAGCTGTCCGAGGATCGCCTGCTGGCGATGCTCTCCGAGAGCAACCCCGAACTCCGCGCCCTCGACGCCGAAACCCTCGCCGCCCGCGCCCGCGTCCGGCTCGCCGAGAAAGAGTACTACCCCGACGTGATGCTCGGGCTGGACTACACCCAACTCGCCGACTCCACCGGCGGGCGGAACCCCTCTGACGACGGCAAGGACGCGGTGGTGGCCTCGGCGTCGATCAACCTGCCGATCTGGTACGACAAGCTCGCCGCCGGCGTGCGACAGGCCGAGCACAACGAGCGGGCGGCCGCCCTCGCCCGCGCCCAGCGAACCAACGACCTCGCCGCCGCCCTCAAGATGGCCCTCTACCGCTTCCGCGACGCCGAGCGGAAGATCAGCCTCTACCGCGATACGCTACTCCCCAAGTCCATCGAGGCCCTCGCCACCGCCGAAGCCTCCTTCCGCGCCGGACGCTCCGACTTCACCGACGTCATCGACGCCCAGCGCGTCCTGCTCGAATTCGAACTCTCCCTCGCCCGCGCCCTCGCAGATCGCGCCCAACGCCTCGCCGAACTCGAAACCCTCGTCGGATGCCCCCTCTTCCGCCCCGACGGGGCGGGGGAGAGTAGCCGGGGGCGCAGCGGAGCGGAGCCCCCGGCACCGGCCCCAGAAGAGATGGAGCCCCGATAGGGGCGAGGGAGACGGGACCTCGTGGGAAGGCCTACAAGGGAACCATGGGCGCGCCTGAACCGTTACATACGATAACTCGACTGATATACTGTACTTTCACGGGGGGTGATGTGCCGGAGCGGAAGGAGCAACCATGAGCGACTTGACTGACAGGGCCAGAAGCGCCGGGGCGAGACTCGCCCGCCACGCCGGGGTGCTGGTGATCGTGCTGATCGCCCTGGTCGCGGGGTTCCTGCTGCGATCGGCCTTCGTCGCCGACTCGCCCGCCCCCGCTCTGGACGCCGCCCACGGCCACGCCGGCGAAGAGAAGGCCCCCACCGTGTGGACCTGCTCCATGCACCCGCAGATCCGCAGCGACAAGCCCGGCAAGTGCCCCATCTGCCACATGGACCTAATCCCCGTCGAGCCCGCCGCCACCGCGTCCGCCAACCCCCGCGAGTTCACCACCTCCCCCGCCGCCCGCGCGCTGATGGACATCGAGACCTCGCCCGTCGAGCGCCGCTTCGTTTCGGCCGAGGTCCGCATGGTCGGGAAGGTGGACTACGACGAGACCCGCCTGGCGTACATCTCGGCGTGGGTCCCGGGGCGGCTGGACCGCCTGTACGTGGACTACACCGGTGTGCCCGTGCGCGAGGGCGACCACCTGGTGTCCATCTACAGCCCCGAGCTGCTCAGCGCGCAGGAGGAGCTGCTCCAGGCCCGCCGCTCCGTCGAGACCATCCAGGACAGCGACTCCGCCCTCGTCCGCCGCTCCACCGACGCCACCTACGCCGCCGCCCGCGAGAAGCTCCGCCTCCTGGGCCTCTCCCCCGCGCAGATCGAGCAGCTCGAACAGTCGGGCAAGCCCTCCGACCACCTGACCATCGAGTCCCCCGCGTCGGGCATCGTCATCCACAAGGACGCCAGGGAGGGCATGTACGTCCAGACCGGCACGCGGATCTACACCATCGCGGACCTCTCGCGGATGTGGATCCGCCTGGAGGCGTACGAGTCCGACCTCGCCTGGCTGCGGTACGGCCAGCCCGTCGAGTTCACCGCCGTCTCCTACCCGGGCGAGGCCTTCCGCGGGACGATCGCGTTCATCGACCCCATCCTCGACCCGGTGACGCGGACCGTCAAGGTGCGGGTGAACGTGCCCAATGAGGACGGGCGGCTGAAACCCGGGATGTTCGTCAAGGCCGTCGTCCGCTCCCAGGTCGCCGCCGGCGGGCGGGTCATGGAAGCGGACCTCGCGGGCAAGTGGATCTGCCCCATGCACCCCGAGATCGTCAAGGGCGAGCCCGGCGAGTGCGACATCTGCGGGATGCCCCTCGTGCGGACGGAGTCGCTGGGGTACGTCTCCGCCGACGCCCCCACCGATCGCCCGCTGGTCATCCCCGCCACCGCCCCCCTGCTGACGGGCACGCGCGCGGTGGTGTACGTGGAGGTGCCCGAAACGGACGCCCCGACCTACGAGGGCCGCGAGGTCGCCCTGGGTCCGCGGGCGGGCGACTGGTACCTGGTCGCCTCGGGCCTGTCCGAGGGCGAGCGCGTGGTGACGCGGGGCAACTTCAAGATCGACTCCGCCCTGCAGATCGCCGCCAAGCCCAGCATGATGTCGCCCGAGGGCGGACAGCCCATGACCGGGCACGCCGGGCACGGGGGGGCCGCACCGGCAACGGCCGCCCAGACCGCCACCGCGCAGGCGGATGCCCACAACGCCGCCCCCCCCGCGCGAACGGAACCGGTGAACCCGAAGTTCCTCTCGCAGCTCGCCCCGCTGTACACGGCGTACTTCGCGGTTTCGACGGCCCTGGCGAACGATGACCTCCCCGCCGCCCGGGGGGCCGCCAAAAACGCCTCCGCCGCCCTGGAACGCGTGGACATGAACCTCGTGCAAGGCAAGGACCACGACGCGTGGATGCAGGCCGCCAACGCCCTGGGCAAGATCCTCCCCGACCTCGCCGCCGCCGAGGACATCGAGTCCGCCCGCAAGGTCTTCGCCCTGCACTCCGAGCAGATGCTCGCCCTCGCCCAACGCTTCGGGTCGCCCCTGGACGGGCCCGTGTACCAGGCCTACTGCCCCATGGCCTTCGACAACCGCGGGGGCACGTGGCTGCAGGACCACGAGGACATCCTCAACCCCTACTTCGGGGATGCGATGCTCCGCTGCGGGGAGATCCAGGCCGAGATCCCCCCCGCCACGACCTCCGACACCCACGCGGAGGGCCAGCACGATGAGTGACCTTCCCCCCCTCCCCCAGACCCGTAGGGCGCGCAGACGCCCCAGCGCAGCGGAGGCGCCTGCGCGCGGAACGATGATCGCGCATCCGCCCTCCCGCGGGCGGGGAGGCTCCGGAAAAGGGGACAGGCACCTCCGCGGGAGACAGCATCCCGCTCCGGAGCCAGTCCCCTTTTCCGGAGCAGATGACCGACACCCACGCGGAGGACGCGCACGATGAGTAGCCCTCCGCCCTCCCTCCCCCAGACGCCCGAGCAGCGCTCCGCCATCGGGCGGATGATGCGCTGGTGCATGGCCAACCCGCTGATCGTGGGCCTGGTCGTGCTGCTCATCGTCGGTTGGGGCGTCGTGGTCGCCCCGTTCGACTGGCAGGTTGGGGACCTCCCCCGCCACCCCGTCCCCACCGACGCCATCCCCGACATCGGGGAGAACCAGCAGATCGTCTTCACCGAGTGGCCCGGGCGCTCGCCGCAGGACGTGTGGGACCAGATCTCCTACCCGCTGTCGTCGGCGCTGCGGGGGATCCAGGGCGTCCGGACGATCCGCAGCTACTCGATGTTCGGGTTCTCGACGCTGTACGTGATCTTCGACGAGGACATGGACTTCGACGACTCCCGCACGCGGATCCTGGAGAAGCTCAACAGCCTCCAGCCCGGGCGGGACTACCCCGAGGGCGTCCGCCCGCAGCTCGGGCCCGACGCCACCGCCCTGGGGCAGATCTACTGGTACACCCTCGAAGGCCGCGACCCCGACGGGAACCCCATCGGGGGGTGGGATCAGGAGGAGCTGCGGACGGTCCAGGACTGGTACATCCGCCCCACGCTGCTGTCGGCCGACGGGGTCAGCGAGGTCGCCTCCGTGGGCGGGTTCGTCCGCGAGTACCAGGTGGACGTGGACCCCGACGCCCTGCGGGCGTACGGGGCGACGCTCCCGGAGGTCCAGGCGGCCGTGCGGGCGTCGAACATCGACGTCGGGGCCAAGACGCTCGAAATGAACGGGGTGGAGTACTTCATCCGCGGGATCGGGTTCATCCGCGAGGTGGAGGACATCGAGCAGTCCGTGGTGAAGGTCCGCGAGAACGTGCCCGTGCTGGTGAAGCACGTGGCGACGGTGACGCTGGGCCCGGCGCTGCGGAGAGGGGCGCTGGACAAGGACGGGGCGGAGGCGGTCGGGGGCGTGGTGGTCGCCCGCTACGGGGACAACCCGCTGGCGGTCATCGGGAACGTGAAGCGGAAGATCGAGCAGCTCGCCCCCGGGCTGCGGACCAAGGCCGTCCTCGCCGACGGGACCCCGCGCGAGACCCTCGAAGCGTACGCCCGCGAGCACGGGTTCGACGCCTACGCGGGCGAGGGCGAGGGGGGGACGCTGGACCACTCCGCCTGGGTGAAGCACCTGCGGGCAACCCCGCGCACGGAGTGGCCCGCCTGGGCCAACACCAGCCAGGTCACCGTCGTCCCCTTCTACGACCGCACCGGGCTGATCTACGAGACGCTGGGGACGCTGCGGTCCGCCCTGACGGAGGAGATCCTCATCACGTTCATCGTGGTGATCCTCATGGTCCTGCACCTCCGCTCGAGCCTGCTGATCGGCGGGATGCTCCCGCTGGCGGTCCTGCTGTGCTTCATCGCGCTGAAGCACTTCGGGGTGGACGCCAACGTGGTGGCCCTGTCGGGCATCGCCATCGCCATCGGGACCATCGTCGACATGGGGATCGTGATCTGCGAGAACGTGCTCCGCCACCTCGACGAGGCGGACCCGGAGGTCCCGCGCTTCGAGGTCATCCACCGGGCCGCCGCCGAGGTCGGTTCGGCGGTCCTGACGGCCGTCGCGACCACCGTCGTGAGCTTCCTGCCCGTGTTCACGATGACCGGGGCGGAGGGCAAGCTGTTCAAGCCGCTGGCGTTCACCAAGACCTTCGCGCTGCTGGCGTCGATCGTGATCGCCCTGACGATCGTCCCCCCCGCCGCGTACCTCCTGCTGGGCCGGCGTTCCTCCGCTTCCCGGAAACGTAAAGGGCTGGGTGCCACGGGTTCACAGAACCCGTGTCCTCCTGTACGCTCCGGGGAGCACGGCTGTAGACAGCACAGCCGTGGCACCCGGCGATTTGGATGCCTGAGAGACATCGGCCGCCTCGCCCCACTCGCCGCCAGCCTGGCCGTCGTGGTCCTGGTGGGAATCCTGCTCAGCGCCCACTGGGAGCCGCTGGGCGCCCAGCGTGGGCCCCTCCGCAACCTCCTCTTCGTCGCCGTCCTCATCGCCGCGCTGCTGGGGTTCTTCAAGCTCTTCCAGTGGTCGTACCCCTACCTGCTCCGCCGCGTCCTGAACCACAAGATCGCCTTCCTGTCGCTGATCGCCCTGGTCGTGCTGCTGGGCGGGATGGCGTGGCTGGGCTTCGACCGCGTCGCCTCCGTCGTCCCCGCCACGGTCACGGCCGCCGGGGGCGACCCGCAGTCCGTCCGCTCCCACGAGTTCTGGGTCCGGGCGTCGCAACGCTTCCCGGGCCTGGGCAAGGAATTCATGCCCGACCTCGACGAGGGCTCGTACCTGTACATGCCCACCACCATGACCCACGCCTCCATTGGGGAGGCCATGGACATCGTCTCCAAGCAGGACCGGGCGTTCGAGAACATCCCCGAGGTCGAGTCCGTCGTCGGCAAGATCGGCCGCGCCGAAACCCCCCTCGATCCCGCCCCGATCTCGATGATCGAGACGGTGATCAACTACCGCTCGGAGTACGTCAGCGATGCCTCGGGACACCGCCTGACGTTCCGCATGGCGGAGGAGGGCGAGCACCATCGCGCGGACGGGCTGGGGCGGCGATTCGCGCTGGGCGCGGAGGGCGAGCTGATCCCCGACCCTGACGGGCAGCCCTTCCGCCAGTGGCGGGCGCACATCCGCAATCCCGACGATATCTGGCAGGAGATCGTCCACGCCGGGCAGATCCCCGGCACCACCTCCGCCCCCAAGCTCATGCCCATCAAGGCCCGCATCGTGATGCTCCAGAGCGGCATGCGCGCGCCGATGGGCGTGAAGATCTACGGGCCCGACCTGGAGACCATCGAGGGCGTGGCGCTGGACATCGAGCGGCTGCTCCAGGAGGTTCCGGGGGTGGAACCGGCGGCCGTGCTGGCGGATCGGATCGTCGGCAAGCCCTACCTGGAGATCGTGCCCGACCGCGAGGCGCTGGGGCGGTACGGGGTGCGGATGCGCGAGTTCCAGGACGTCGTCGAAGTCGCCATCGGCGGGCAGCCCGTCACGCAGACCGTGATGGGCCGCGAGCGCTTCGGCGTCCGCGTCCGCTACCAGCGGGAGCTGCGGGACCGCATCGACCGCCTGGACGACATCCTCGTCCCCGGGGCCAACGGGGCGCAGGTCCCGCTCGGGGAGGTCGCGGCCATCCGCTACGTCCGCGGCCCGCAGATGATCAAGAGCGAGGACTCGTTCCTCGTGGGGTACGTCCTGTTCGACAAGCTCCCCGCCGCCCCCGAGGTGGACGTCGTCGAGCGCGCCCAGGCGTACCTGGCGGCGAAGCGGGAGAGCGGGGAACTGCACCTTCCGCCCGGGGTGAGCTACACCTTCGCGGGCAACTACGAGAACCAGGTCCGCTCCCAGAAGACCCTCGCCCTCGTCCTGCCGCTGGCGCTGCTGGTGATCTTCCTGATCCTCTACTTCCAGTTCCACCGCATCAGCACCACGTTGATCGTGTTCGGCGGCATCTTCGTCGCCTGGGCGGGCGGGTTCCTGCTGCTGTGGATGTACGGGCAGGACTGGTTCCTGAACTTCTCCGTGCTCGGGGTGCACATGCGCGAGCTGTTCCAGGTGCACCCGATCAACCTCAGCGTCGCCGTCTGGGTGGGCTTCCTCGCCCTGTTCGGGATCGCCACCGACGACGGGGTCGTGCAGGGCACGTACCTCACGCAGGCCTTCCGCGAGCGCGCCCCGCAGACCGTCCCCGAGATCCGCGCCGCCACCCTCGCCGCCGCCCAGCGGCGCGTGCGGCCGTGCCTGATGACCTCCGCCACGACGATCCTCGCCCTGCTGCCCGTGCTCACCTCGACGGGGCGCGGCAGCGACGTGATGGTCCCGATGGCGATCCCGGTCTTTGGGGGGATGCTCGTGGTGCTGCTCAGCATCTTCGTCACGCCCGTGCTGTACTGCTGGACCGCAGAGGCGAAGGCGCGGCGGGCGTCCCACGCGGGTGCGCCGGGGGTCTCCTGACCTCGTTGTTCTGCACATCTCCGCGCCGCATCCCGCGCCCTCGACCCGCGGCCTCCCGATGGTATCCCGCCCCCGTCCGGCTTGTCCGGGCGGAGCGAAGGCTTGTAAGCTACCCCGGCGCCCCCCCCTGCCTCTTCCTGCTGTTTCTTCTTCCCGCCCCCGTCCGCTTCATGCGGGCGGAGCGAAGGCCTATAAGCTTCCGGCCCGCCGGAGGGGGAGGGCCTGCCG
>JAWLCQ010000178.1:0-9651 GCA_041687095.1 Phycisphaerae bacterium
CGCTCCCGCCCCCGCCCGGGCTCGTCCCGGGGGAGCGAAGGTTTCTAAGCTAGCCCGCGCCCTGCCCCCTCTCCTCCTGCCGTTTCTTCTTCTTTCCGCGCCCACCCGGCTTTACGCCGGTGGAGCGAAGCTTTGACGCCATCTGGGCCCGCCAGTAGCTTAGAAACCTTCGCTCCACCCGGACAAGCCGGGCGGGGGCGAGAAGAAGAAATGAGACCGAAGCGTCGCCTGTAGCTTAGAAACCTTCGCTCCACCCGGGCAAGCCGGGCGGGGGCGGCAGGTGGGGGAGCGGAGTGCGCGGGTCCTGCACGTCCAGAAGCGCCGAAATGTGATAAAGAGACAGCCCCGGGGGGAGAGGGGTTGCGCCCGGTTCCTGGTTCCTGGTTTGCCTGCGCTTCGGAAAAGGGGACAGGCACCTGCGCGGCGAACGGCGTGCCGCTCCGGAGCCCGTCCCCTTTTCCCGGTTCCTGGTTCCTGGTTCCTGGTTCCCGGCTCCCGATTCCCGGCTCCTGGTTCCTGGTTCCCGGTTCCTGTCCCGTTCCCTACTCCTGCCCGGTCTCGATCAGGATGTGGCGGAAGTCGTGGCGGTCGACGGGGACGGTCAGCGTGCCGGCGGCGTCGTGGGTGATCGCCGGGGCGGCCGAGCCGTCCCAGACGACCTCGCGGGTCTTGGTCTTCGGATCGTACTTGCCCTGGACCTTGGACTGGGCCTCGGTGTCGGTGACCTTCCACGCCTTGGGATCGCCGAGCCCGAGTTTGGCAGGGTCGAGGGCGACCTGGGCGTCGGCGGTCTCCCCGGTGTTCACGACCGCCAGCAGCAGCTTGCCGGGCCGCTTCCACGCGGCGAGGTAGACGTCCTTGGAATCGCACTTGAGGCCGCTGTCGGGCACCCAGTAGCCGACGAACTCCACGTCGTCCTCGGTAATCCCGAAGGGGACGCGGCCGGCCTTGATGGACGCGGCGCGGTTGTACCCGTCGTTGCCGTACGGCAGCGCGTCGTGGAGGATGACCATGCCGATGTACGCCCGCCAGACCTTCTCGTAGCGGACGGGGTCCCAGGGGCCCTGGTACTCGGCCATGAAGTTGACGGCGACGCCCCACTGCCCGGGGTAGTCGACGCGCATGCGCTCCAGGGTCCAAAAGTCCATGAAGTCCTTCTCCATGGACTCGTAGATGACGTAGTGCTCCCCGTCGTAGGCGATGTCGGCGGGACCGACCCAGGGGAGGATCATGTTGTTGGTCATGTGCAGGACGATGTTGCCGCTCTTGCCCTGCTCCAGGAACGCCGCCCGGATCCGCAGGAAGTACTCCCGCGTGGAGAACATCTGGTAGGTCGGCTGCACGCGGCCGTCGGGTAGCGTGTACCCCCGGCCGGCCTTGAGGTTGTCGCAGACGACGGGGCGCATGTTGTCCACGTAGTACCCGTCGATGCCACAGGACTTCGCCCACTCGGCGTAGGAGTGGACCATGTAGTCCGTCAGGGTCTTGCCGTAGTACAGGCACTCGCTGATGCTGGTCCGCCACTCGTCCCCGAAGTACTTCATTTCGGGCACGAGGTTGGGGGGCAGGGTCTGGTGGATGAAGTAGGGCACGGCGAGCTTGTTCTGCTTGTGGAACTGCTCGACCATGGCCTTGGACTTCTCGACGTCGCGGGGGTAGGGGATGGCCTGCCAGATGGTGCTGCCCGAGCCCGCGAAGTCGTAGAACGTGTGCCCGCACCACCACTTCGACTCCCGCCAGCCCTTGTGCATCTGCTTCACCGGGCTCGCCTGAAAGGCGAAGGTGATCGTGCGGGGCGCGTCGATGGTGAACTCCTCGCTGATGAGGTTGAGCACGAGGTCCGTGCTGCGGTCCCCGTCGCGGCGGATCTCGATGGCGGGGGTGGTGTTGCTGGGCACCCAGCCCTGGTCGCTGTCGGCGAACCAGCACAGCCCGCCCTTGGTCGTCCCGATCCACAGGTACGGGATGAACGACCCGACGACCATGGGCTGGGAGGTGACGGTCTTGCAGTCCCAGATGCTGCCCTGCCCCTCCTTGGGGAGGAACCCGTAGTAGTAGCCCGTGCGGATGCCTTCCCCGGCGGCGTGGACGTAGTCGGCGGCCTCGTGCGTGTAGGGCAGCACGACCCGCAGCGACTTGACCGTCATGGGCTTGTCGGGCGTGAGGGTCATGGTGACCTTGTACATCCCGTCGAACTCGACCTGGACGTCGCTGGTGACGTTGAGGGACCCGATGCGCCCGTCGCTGCTCACGACGGTGCGGTGCTCGGTTTGGGAGACGACGCGGGGCTCGCCCGCGGCCGTCGCGACGCAGGTCTTCCCGTCGGGGGTCTCGGCGACGAGCTTGGCGGGGGCGGCGAGGATCTCCATGCCCTGCGTGGTCACGCGTGCGGGCAGTCCGCACGTCCCGAGCTGCATGCTCCGCCCCCACACCCCGAACGTGCCCTTCTCGTACGTCACGGGCGTCCAGGGCTCGATGACCCGCTCGATGTTCCCGTGCGGGGTGTTCCACCAGGGGAAGGACTTCTCGTGGTCCTTCTTCTCGACGGCCACGTCGCGGGTGAGGATCTCCTCCCCGTCGGCGTCCAGGCAGGTGAGTTCCACCTTGTAGGTCCCGTAGGGGAGGTCCCGGAGTTGCAGGGAGCCCTCGACGTAGGCGATCTCGTCGATCTTCATGCTCTCGGTGGCGAGTTCCGTGCCCTGGGCGTCCAGGATGCGGGCGCGGACGGCGGCGATGGCGGCGCGGGCGTCGTACTGGATGAAGTCGCCCATCACGCGGACGTAGTCGTGCACGGGGTTGAGGGCGGCGGTGAGCTTCACGACGTCCCCGAGGTCGTCCAGGGTCTCGGGCAGGTCCTTGCGGACGCCGTAGGCGTTGCTGGCCGCCCAGTCGAGGTAGGTGGTCTTCCCGTCGGCCGAGCTGACGGTGATGCGGAACTTGCCGGTGGGCTTCTCGGCGGCGGGCTCGAGGGCGAGTTGGGGCTGGATCCGCGTCGTCTCGCCCTTCTTCACCGCCACCACGCCGGTCTTCTCCACTCCGCTGTCGCTCACGTACCGCCAGGCGATCTTGTCATCCCCGGCGGATCCGAAGGCGGCGAGGTCGATCCCAAGCGTGCGTTCCTTCGGATCGCCCACGCCCAGCAGGTGCACGGCCGGGGCGTTCTTGGAGAGCACGAAGTGCGAGTGGGTCTCGTTGACGGCGAAGGTGCTGGTGCCCTCGAAGGAGTTCTGCTCCCAGGGGCGCTTGTAGTTGCGGGCGACGAGGCAGGTGAACTTGAACCCGTCGGTGAGGGGCTGGTCGAGGTAGATGCTCTGGCGGGGGATGGCGAGTTCCCACTCCCACTCGTTGTTCTCGGTGATGCGGTTCTTCGGCTCCCAGCCGGTCTCGTAGCCCATGCGGCTGTTGCCGACGGAGGGCAGGTGCAGCGTGTCGAGGCGTGCCCCCGCGTAGTTGCACAGGAACTGGACGAAGGAGATGAGGCCCGTCCCGGGGTCCTTGCCGCCGACGTCCAGCCAGATCTCGTAGCTGTCGTCGAAAACGACGTTGATGTCCCGTACGCGGCGGCGGAGGGACTGCTGCACCCGCTCCCCGGGGCGGAGGGGGGAGCGCATGGCGACGTAGAGGGTGTCCTCGTCCCAGGTGAACCAGAAGCGGGTCTGGCGGAGGGAGACGGCGTGGGAGGTGGTCTGCAGGGCGCGGAAGCTCACCGCCCCCTGCCACTCCTCGTCGTGGATCGTCCCATCGATCGTGGGCTTGGTATGGGCGTAAGGCACGACCACCGTGGGGCTCTTATAGCCGTCCGCCACCGACGGCCCGGCCGCCTTCGGGCTGCCCGCGCCCCAGCCCAGCGTGACCGCAAGCCCCAGCACCACCATCACAACAACGATCTGCCTCATCCCATCTTCCTTTCCAACCAACGCGAGACCTGTACCGCCCGTATCGGATCGATACGGGCCGTCCATCCTATCAAACACGCAACCCCTGCGGAAGGTTCGTTGCCATGGACGAATCTATGGACGCCGTTACGTCCCCGGCCGCTCCGCCGTCCGCACGATCGTCAGCTCCGCGGGGCGGAGATCCAGGTCCACGTTCTTGCCATCGGCAGGAATCGGCTCCCAGTCCGACACGGGCATCTCATCCTTAGTGGGCAGTTTCTCGGGGTAGACCCGCAGGCGTTCGAGGCGGCCGGTCGCGGGGAACTGCAGAGCGGTGCGGATGGGGACGGAGCGGCGGTTGAGGACCGCCACCCGCCACGCCTTCCCGTCCGTTCCCGCCAGGGCCATCACGCCCTCGTTGTCGCTCTCGACGGCGTGCAGGCGCATCCCGCCCCGCAGGGTGTGCATGAGGGCGGTGTAGTAGTAGTAGATCGGGCGGGGCTTCCAGCCCTCCCACCGGAACCGCCACAGCCCGAAGCGCATGGGCCCGGTCTTGGTCCCGCAGTTGTAGTAGCTGTCGCAGATGCACCACAGGCACATTCCGTCGATCCCGTTGGCGAGGGCGGTGAGGACCTTGTCGGCGAGTTCGACCCCGCCGGCGAGGGAGCCGTTGAGGTCCTCCCCGTACCGCCCCGTCCCCGGGAAGAAGCCCCCGAACCCGGGCCCGGCGTTGTTGAACTCCCAGACGAGCAGCTCGCGGTCGCTCCCGAGGAGGTGGCGGAACTGCTGGGCCTCGGGGGCGACGCCCGGGTAGGCGTACTCGGGCTTGTCGTAGTACTCGGGGAAGTCGGGGTTGTAGTGGTGGTAGGAGTACTGCACGTCGACGGGGGCGAAGTCGCGGGCGGCGAGTTCGATGCGGTCACGGCGGATGGGGTGGCCCCAGACGGTGTCGGCGACGACGAGGCGGACCTGCGGGTACAGCCCGCGGCGGATCAGCTCCTCCTGCGTCCAGAGGTTCTTGGCGACGTAGTCGCTCCACGGGGGGCGCTTGGCCATCGCCTCCTCGCCGAACACCGCACGGTAGATGTCCGACTGGTGGGCGTACATCGAATCGGGCTCGTTGAACAGGCACACCCACGCGACGTTGTCGAGCCCCTCGACCCCGCGGAGGTGCTCGACGAGGTCGACGGCGGTCTTCTCCATCCCCTCCTTCATCATCTGCGCGTTGGTCCAGGGCGCCATGCAGACGTTGACCTTCGCCCCCGCAGCGCGGACGTTGTGGAGGTGGTCCACGAACTGCCGGAACGCCGGGAGCGTCCACTCATAGGTGGCGGCGTCGAAGGAGGGATTGAACAGGTCGATGTTGGCGAAGACGCGGACGATGTCGGGCCTCAGGGCCTGGAGGCGGCGTTCGAACAGCTCCAGATCCTTGGGGCCCACGCCCATGTCGCGGTTGGTCTCGTCGTAGATGTACGCATCGGCCTGTACGCCCAGACCGTAGTACGCACGGTGGCTGATGGGCGTGGGGGTGACCGTCAAAGACATGCGAAGCCCTTTCCTCTAGGTGATCGTCGCTCAGGAAAGGGGGAGAGTTACCCCCGTCCGCCGTCAAATGCAAGGCGGGGCGCAAGAAAAAAGCCCCGCGGTGCGGGGCTTTTTATGCGGCCGAAAGGAATCGAACCTTCACTCCCATAAGGGAACAGGCACCTGAAGCCTGCGCGTCTGCCAATTCCGCCACGGCCGCGGATGCGAGTCTTCACAGTCTACCATCCCGGATCGGCAAGTCAACCCCCCCACCCGGTTCGCGCAAAGATTTTCCGGTTGCCCGCAGACTGGGCAGAGCCATACTGGCCGGACAGGAATGGACCATGGGCGATCGGATCAGGGGTAATACCGTGCCTCGACGCTGCGTCAGACTTCTCATCGTTGCTCTCGCACTGCTCGTGCTCGCCTTGCCCCCCGTCCGCCGCTACGCCGGGTGGGCGTGGCGAAGGGCCGTGGGCGGATACTCGATTGCACAGCGCCTCGATCAGTATGGACCGGCCGTGCGAAAGCGATTGGGCGAGTCCTTTCGGCGAGCGGGTCTGCCGTACCCCCCGCGCGAAGTGGCGCTGATCGGGATCAAGGACCGCAAGGTCCTGGAGGTCTGGGCGCGCGGGGACGCTGGGCCATTCGTCTGGGTGCGGGATTACCCCATCCTCGCCGCCAGCGGACAGCTCGGCCCCAAGCTCCGCCAGGGCGATCGCCAGGTGCCCGAGGGCCTGTACCGCGTCGAGTCGCTGCACCCCAACAGCCTGTTCCACCTTGCCCTGCGGGTGAACTACCCGAACGACTTCGACCGCCGCCAGGCCGCCACGGACGGCCGGGCGGACCTGGGCGGAAACATCATGATCCACGGGAGCAACGGGTCCGTCGGTTGCCTCGCCATGGGCGACGCCGCCGCGGAGGACCTCTTTGTCCTCGTCGCGGACACCGGGCTGGATCGTACGCGGTTGATCCTGACCCCCGTGGACTTCCGCACCACCGCTCTGCCCCCCGACACCCCCGCCCTGCCCGCGTGGACGCAGGAGCTGTACGACGATATCCGAGCCTCCTTGATTCCGTTCCGGCGGTGATGCATGCTGTATGTGCACACAAAGGAGACCCCTGCCATGAGCGACACGCGACGCCCGAACCTGGTTCTCATCACCGCCGACCAGTGGCGGGGCGACTGCCTCAGCGGGACCGGCTCGCCTCACCCGGTCATGACGCCCCACGTCACGCAGATCGGCTGCGAGGGCGCGCGGTTTGTCAACGCCTACGCAGACTGCCCCGTCTGCCAGCCCCAGCGGGTCACGCAGCTCACCGGGCAGGTCGCCAGCCGCTTCGGGCTCACGCACAACTTCGGCGGCAAAGCCCAGACCCCGGTGGACCCGCTCCGCTCGCTCCCCGGGCGCCTCGTCCGCGAGGCCGGCTACCAGGCGCAGGCCGTGGGCAAGATGCACTTCGAGCCCCCCCGCGCCCGCCTGGGATTCGAGCACATCCGCCTGCACCCCAACGACTACGCCATGTGGCTCGAGGAGAATGGGATGGGCGGGATGTACCGCGGGCACGGGCTGGGCGGGAACGAGGTCTACCCGGCCGTGTCGGCGGTCCCGGAGCGGTTCACGCACACCCATTGGGTCATCGACGAAGCCATCCGCTTCCTTTACCAGCGCGAGCCCGACGTGCCGTTCTTCCTCTGGCTGGTCTTCGAGGCCCCCCACAGCCCCTTCGACCCGCCCGAGCCCTACGACCGCATGTACGACAACTTCACCATCCCCGACCCCGTCCGCGGGGACTGGGCGGACGAGGCCTACCCCCCCGCCTTCGCCAAACGCGTCGCCATGGCCAAGTACGACCACCTCACGCCCGAGATGATCCGCGAGGCGAGGCGGAAGTACTACGGGCAGGTCTCGCACATCGACTACCAGTTGGGCCGCTTCTTCGGGGAACTCATGACGCGCGGGCTGTACGGGAACACGGCCATCTGCTTCACGGCCGACCACGGCGAACACCTGGGCGACCACGGGCTGTTCGCCAAGACCACCTTCCTCCGCGGGTCCGGCGACGTGCCGCTGCTGCTGCGCCTGCCCGCCACGCACCCGCCCGCTCGGCCGGACCTGGTGGTCCGCACGCCGGCCCTGACGGCCGACATCTGCCCGACCTTCCTCGAACTGGCGGGCCTGACCCCCGACGCCGACTGCGACGGGGCCTCCCTCCTGCCCGCCCTGCGCGAGGGGCGGACCGACGACGACCGCCGCATCCACGGCGAGTGCGGGGGGACGGCCTTCTGCACCGATGGACGGTTCAAGTACCTCTACTACGAGGAAGGCGGGATCGAGCAGCTCTTCGACCTGCGCAGCGATCCGGACGAGAAGACCGACCTCTCCGCCCGCCCCGACCTGGCCGACACCCGCGACGCCCTGCGGAACTCCCTCGTCGAATACCTCCTCCGCTACAACCGCCCCATGGCCGCGGGCGGCGTGCTCCGCACGGTGAACGGTGAATTCGACGAGCACCGCATCCGCGGGATGAACCCCTACGCCTACCGCGGACCCATGCGGTACGGGATGGGGTACTATGGGCACTCCGGTTGACGCGGCCCGCTCGCTGTCTGGGGCCCGACCGGGTACAATGAGGGCATGATGACGCGCCAGGATATCCGAGACCGGCGAAAGGCGATTCTGGAGATCGCAGCGCAGTATGGCGCCCGCGACGTGCGGATCTTCGGGTCCGTGGCGCGAGGGGACGCCGCGGAGCAGTCCGATCTTGACCTCGTGGTGCGATTCGAGCCCGGGCGCTCCCTCCTGGACCACGGCGGGCTCGTCATGGATCTGCGGGAACTCCTGGGGGTTGACGTCGACGTACTGGACGAGGACGCCATGAGCCGCCGGTTCCACGAGCACGTCATGAAGGAGGCGGTTCCGCTGTGAGACCGGACCGACTGCTCCTGCAGGACATGCTCGATGCCGTCAACGAGGTGGATCGAGCCCCCCCCCCCCCGCGGACGTGCCGCCCGCCCCTCTGCCGACCTCCGGCGGCCGAAAGCTGATGGCTGATCGCTGTCTGCTGAAAGCTGATCGCTGATCGCTTCCCTCCAAAAGCTCCTCCTTCTCCCTCCCCGCATAGAATGGTCTGGTCGGTCCGCAGGGCTCCGCCCGGGCGAGGGCGGCGCTACGGGCCATGTGACAGAAAGGAAGGACGCACATGGACCTGTCCACGACGTACATGGGAATGCCGCTCCGCAGCCCGCTGGTCGCTTCGTCCAGCCCGCTCAGCCGCGACATCGACAATATCAAGCGGATGGAGGACGCCGGGGCCGGGGCCGTCGTTCTCTGGTCCCTCTTCGAGGAGCAACTCGAGCACGACGCGCTGGAACTCACGCACTACCTGCACTACGGAACGGAGCGGTACGCGGAGTCCCTGACCTACTACCCCCGGGAGCCCGAGTTCCGCCTGGGGCCCGAGGAGTACCTCGACCACATCCGCCGCGTCAAATCCGCCGTCAACATCCCCATCATCGCCTCGCTCAACGGCGTGTCCCCCCGCGGGTGGACGGAGATCGCCCGCGACATGCAGCAGGCCGGCGCCGACGCCCTCGAACTCAACGTCTACTACATCCCCACCCTCTTCGACCTCACGAGCCCCGAGATCGAGCAGGTCTACCTCGACGTGCTGGAGGCGGTGAAAGCCCACGTGGACGTGCCCGTCGCCATGAAGATCTCCCCCTACTTCTCCTCCATGGCCAACATGGCCAAGCGCCTCGACGACGCCGGGGCCGACGCGCTCGTCCTCTTCAACCGCTTCTACCAGCCCGACATCGATGTGGAGAACCTCGAAGTCGTGCCCAACCTGGTCCTCAGCACCTCCGCCGACACCCGCCTGTCCCAGCGGTGGATCGCCATCCTCTTCGACCACCTGAAGGCCTCGCTCGCCGCCAGCAGCGGGGTGCACACCGGCCACGACGCCGCCAAACTCCTCCTCGCCGGGGCGGACGTGGTGATGATGACGTCGGCGCTGCTGAAGAACGGCGTGGGCCACCTGGCGACGGTGCGGGACCAGTTGCAGACGATCATGACGGCCAAGGAGTACGAGTCCGTCAAGCAGATGCGAGGCGCGATGAGCCAGAAGACCTGCCCCGAGCCCGGGGCGTTCGAGCGGGCCAACTACATGAAGGCCCTGACGAGCTATCAGCACACCGCGACGCTGGAGTAGCCCGTAGGGCGTGCAGGACCGACCGGAGCGCAGCGCAGGA
>JAWLCQ010000179.1:0-9553 GCA_041687095.1 Phycisphaerae bacterium
CCCTGCCGCCCCACGAGGTCCGAGATGTGTAGAACAACGAGGTCTCCTGACCCCCGGCGTCCGGGAGGGGCGAGGGGCGCCTCCGCGGCAGCGTCGTTGGAGCGCCCCCTTCGCGGCGGGGACCGCCGCGACCGAAGCGCCGCCATCACGCTGTCGCGGAAGCGCTGCGGACGTTCCGGGACGTTGGGGGTCAGGAGACCCCCAACGCACGCGCTTGAGGCGGCGCACCCGCGTGGGGCGTCGCGGGCGTTGGGGGGAGTAAACGGTCCCGTAGGGCGCGCAGGGCCCTGATGGACGATGCCCGTTCTTCCCAAGGAGTCCCATCGGCCATCGCATTCCCCCTTGTCTTTCTGGGAGCGAGGGGGGATACTGTGCATAAGATAAACCGGCAAGAACTATGGCGGAACTGCTATTTCACTACACCGACGGGCAGGGCTGGAAGAGCATTTCGTCCCAGACGGGCTGGATGTTCAAGGCCGGGCAGCCCCCGCGGCCCGATGCGCATCCGCGAGGCGCCTACTTCACCCGCCTTCCCGTGGAAACCCCGAACCTGACCAAGCTGCTTCGGATGCCCCGGCGAAAGGTGGAGTTCTTCTTCTCCTTTCTGGACGTCGGAGACCTCCGCCGTCTGGAGGGCGGGCGCGGGGACTTCATCTCCTACAGTCCCCGGGACTACCTGGTCTCCGAGCCGCGGCAGCACAAGCACGGGTCCGTCAGCGAGGCAAAGGAGCAGGAACAGTGATCGGCGGAATCGACGTGATCGTCCCCTCCCGGGCGGGCAAGGAACAGGCGGTCGTCGCCTCGTTGCGGCTGATCCGTCGGTTCTGGCCCAGCGCCGTGGTGGAAGACGCGAATACGGGACAGAGAACCGCGATCGGGCGCGATGCGCTGCTGCCGGAAACGCTCTGTGACCTCTTCATCTATCCCGACGAAGAGACGGCCAATCGGTGGGACGAACTGGGCGCCGAGCCCGAATTGGCCAACACCATGATTCACCTTCTCGTCCGCGACGCCCAAGTGACCGCCGTGGTGGACGATCCCCAAGCCGAAACCATCCGCATGTTCCTTTCGAGTCTGCGCAGCGTCCTGAGCATGAACTCTCTGTGGAAGCACGCCGCATGAGCAAGACCCTCCCCCAAGACCTGGAGCAATTGATCCGCACCTGCGGGGAGGACTGGCTGATCGACTCGTTCCACCCCCGGGAGCAGGCGGTGGATGTCCTGCACAAGGCACTGCACGGGGCGACCGAGGAGGCCGGGCGCAGGGGCCTGGCACTTCCCTTTCAAGAGAGCGACCTGATTGCCCAGTACGAACAGCATCCGTTCCAGGTCGACGCCTTCCTGCAGGCCCTGGGGGTAACCCGCAACCCCGTCATGCTGGTCATGGTCTGGCGGATCCTTCAGGGCGCGACGATTTCCAGCGTCACGTTGCAGTATGAGAACATGCAGTCCTTCCACCTCCGCGTCGCCCTGACCTCGCCCTATGGCGAAGGAGAGCCCGAGGAGTACGAATCGCGGTCCGTAAACGATGCGGGCCTGCTGCGCCACTTCGGAATCATGACCGTGGACGGACAGCCGGTCTTCGATGGGTTCTACGCTCTCAGACTCGGCGGGCAGGATTGAAGCCTACTCGATCTTCTCCATCCCCCCCATGTACCCCCGCAGGGCCTGCGGGACGGTGATGGTCCCGTCTTCGTTCTGGTACAGCTCGAGGATCGGGATGAGGATGCGGGGGCTGGCGAGGACGGTGTTGTTGAGCGAGTGGCAGACGGTGACGCGCTTGGTCGCGGCGTCGCGGTAGCGGAGGTTGAGGCGGCGGCACTGGTAGTCGTAGAGGCGGGAGGCCGAGTGCGTCTCGCCGTACTGCCCGCTGGGGGTCCCGTCGGCGCGGGACTCGCCGCGGGAGGGCATCCACGTCTCGATGTCGATCATGTCCGCGTTCTTGGGCCCGAGGTCCGCGGTGCAGCACTGCAGGAGGCGGTAGGGCAGCTCGAGCCGCTGCATGAGCGTCTCGACGAACCCGATCATCCGCTTGTGCCACGCGCGGGACTCGGCCTCGTCGGCGGGGCAGAGGACGACCTGCTCGACCTTGTCGAACTGGTGGATGCGGTAGAGCCCGGCGGTGTCCTTGCCGGCCGCCCCGGCCTCGCGGCGGAAGCAGGTGCTCACGGTGATGTAGCGGCGGGGGAGGGTGTCCCCGTCGAGGATCTCGCCCTGGTGGAGGCCCATGAGCCCGACCTCCCCGGTGCCGGTGAGGTACAGGTCCTGCCCGCCGCCGCGCTGCGACTCGTTGAGGCAGTACGCCTGGTCCTTCCCGAAGGGGAAGAAGCCCGTCCCGTACATCATCTCCTCGCGGACGATGACCGGGACGCTCACGGGCGTGAAGCCCTGCTCGTGGACCATGTAGTCGAAGGCGAAGCGGAGGACCGCCTGGTGCAGCAGCATCCCCGCCCCGGTGAGGACGTAGCTGCGGGACCCCGCCATCTTGACCCCGCGCTCGAAGTCGAACAGGCCCAGGGCGGCCCCGAGTTCGGTATGCGACTTGGGGGCAAAGCCCTTGTTCGCCTGGAAGCTCTTGGCGGTGTCGAACCAGCCGGGGCACCAGCGGCGGAGTTCGGTGTTGTCGTCGGGGCTGGCCCCGCGGGGCACGTCGGCGTCGGGGGGCTGGGGGACGGTGGCGAGCAGCTCGTTGAAGCGGGGCTCGAGTTCGGCGACGCGGTCGGAGAGTTCCTTCATCCGCTCCTTGAGCGTCGCCATACGGGCGACGGCGGCGGTCTTCTCCTCGCCCTGGAGCCTGGCGATCTGCTTGCCCGCCGCGTTCTGCTCGGTGCGGAGGTCCTGGAGTTCGCGCTGGGCGTTGAGGATCTCGGTGTCGAGCGCGACGAGCGCGTCGATGTCGACGTCGATCTTCTTGGCGGCCGCCCCGGCCGCGAAACGCTGCGGGTCCTCGCGAAGCTGCTTGATGTCGATCATGGGTTCGCTTTCGTGCTGGGTGTCCAGTGCGTAAGAGTAGCGTACGCGGGGCGCGGATGGAACGGGCAAGGGAAGGCGAGGGAAGGCAAGGGGAAGGCAATAGGGAATAGGGGGGAATAGGCACTAGGGAATAGGCGGAAGAAGAAGCAGAAGAAGCAGCGGATTTCCAAGCCCACCGACTGCGTCGGTGGGATGTGCCCGAGGCTCCTCGACGCTCCCTCGTTCGCGGGGACCTTCACGCTCCAACCGGTCCCGCGCAGGAATCGCCCCGAACGTGCATCAGACGCATCCCATTTGACTCATGCGCGGGTGCCGTGGTTTGCGCAGCGGAGCGGAGCAACCACGTCCGATGGACACTGCCTTCGAAGGACCTGGGATGCGCCTCAGACGCACGCCAGGACGTCCACCAGCGCGCTGTCGAACAGGCCCGCAAGACCGTCATCCTCGTCGGCGTCGCCGCCGGCGGCAAGCGTGGCCGTCGTATCGGCAGCCGCAAGGGGGGCGGGGGTGCCCGCGGCGCCCGTCGGGTCGCCCGCCAGCGCGACGACATCCAGCACCGCCCACGCGTCGATCGCGGCGGGCGAGGCTCCGCTGGCGTTGGCGGTTGCAGAATCCGCCGCCGGGTCCAGGTCCGCCTCGCCCTCAACCGGCAGCGCAACGAGCGAAGCCTCCCGAACGGCCGTCAGCTCCGCATCCGCCGCCGCAGAACCGGCCGCGTCCGCCGTCGCGGGAACCGCCGTTGCGAGGACTGCCGTCGCGGGGACCGCCGGGGCGTCGATCGCCGCCGCCCACGCGTCGAACCCGTACGCCGTTCCGAGAATCGTCAGGTCGTCGAGGTCCACCCGCCCGTCGCCGTTGAAGTCGCCGCATCCCCACCCGATGTCCGGGCTCGACGCGGCGGCCGCGTCCGGTTGGGCGTTCCCGTCGGCAGCGGCGCCCCCGTCCGCACCGCCAGTCAGGCCCGCGGTGTCTGTGCCCATTCCGTAGAACGATCCGAGGACGGTGAGGTCGTCGAGGTCCACGCGCCCGTCGAGGTTGGCGTCCCCGAACGCCGTCCCCATCTCCGTCCGCACGAGCACCTCGACGTCGGCGGGGTCCACGTCCCCGTCCCCGTCGCGGTCGTACCACGCGTCGGCCGCCCCGGCCGGGGCGAACGCGGCCACCACCGCGTCGATCTCGCTCGCCTCGCCCAGCGCCCCGCTCCGCTCCGCCCGCAGCAGGCCCCGATCGGACAGGTCCACGCGCCCGTCCCCGTTGAGGTCCGCAAACGCGTTGTAGCCCGCCATCCCGATCCGCGCCCCATAGGCCGCGTGCATCGCCTCCCCATCGCTGGCGGTCACCGCCCCGTCGCCGTTCACATCCCCGCGAACGACGGAGAGGCTGGAGTTCCAGTGCCCCCCGGGCACCCCGTCGCCCGACGGCAGGGCGCCGCCCAGTGACTCCCCGTCCAGCGCATTGCCCGCCTGGTCGGTCACAGTGTCGGTGAGGGTGAGCGCCCAGTTGTCGGGGGCCAGGGCCTTGCCGAGCGTGAACAACAGTTCGCTCCCGCCCAGGCCGCCGACGGCGGATCCCGGCACCTGCCCCGCCGCGCCCCCGTACGCCGCGAAGCTCCCCGCCGCGCCCCAGACGCCGCTGTCGAACGCGAAGACGAACCGATCCACCCCCGTCCAGGGCACCGTCGGGCCCGCCCGCCCGGCCGTCAGGGCCGGACCATCGATCCGCCCCAGCCCCCAGTCCGCCCCCGAACTCGTCAGGGCCCACCCGGTCAGGCGGGGGGCGACGGTGTCGATCGTCACCGCCAGCGCCGGCGACTTGCCAAGGGACGCACCATCAGGGAAGCGCTGGGTCGCCACGATCGAGTGCGTCCCATCGGGCAGTTTCACGGTGTCGTTGGCGATGACGACGGTGGTGCACCCTGCCGCCGTCGCGGATCCGATCGGCACCCCGTTGGCCAGGAGTTCCACGGTGGTGCCGGCGATGGTCCCGAGAACCTCGAACTGCAGTCGCCGCGTTGCGTCCCCGTTGTCGAAACGGGTTACGTTGTCGTCATTGCGCACGCCCGTGTCGGACTGCGGCAGCAGGTCCACCTCCACCGGGCCGCCCACCACGAGGAAGGGGTTGCTGGCGCCCGTGTGACCGGTGGAGTCCGAGGCGTGAAGCTGCATGTCGGCGCAGGCCCACAGCACAGCCACATCCCCGGTCCAGACCCCGTCCACCAGGGCGACCGACGTGGGGGTGATGGGAATGGCGGTCTGCCCGGATCGCCCGCTCAGCACCACCGGACCCTGGAAGTCCACCGGGACGCCGTGGGCGTTGACGGCGGTGATTGTGATCGGGAAGGAGCGGCCGCTGTACTGCGAGTCGAGGGGCGAAAAGACCAGCGCCGCGACCCGCCAGTCGTCATCCAGCACGTCCACGCTCGCACTGCCGTCCGTCCATCCCGGCACGTGCGCCGTGACCGTCACCGACTGCGTCCCATCGAGCAGTGCGTCGTCGTGCACGGTGATGTCGAATGCGGCGGAGGTCTGTCCGGCGGGGACTGTGACCGTGGCGGGCACCTCGATCTCCGCGGGGTCCGCGGAGGTCAACTGCACGATGATGTCGACCTCCGGAATTGCGGGGAGGGTGACCTGCCCCGCCCCTGCGAGCAACCCCTCGCCCTCCGTCACCGACGCAGGCAGCACCACCCCGAGCAGCGCCACCTCGTTGTCCTGGACGACAACCGCCTGCCTCCCGACGAGCTGCCCGAGGGAGAAGGCGCTGAGGATGACCTGCTGCGGCCCGTCCAAAACCGCATCGTCAAGGACCGTCATTGCGAACTCCACGGACAGCGCACCGGCGGGGATCGTCACGGACGCCGGAAGGAGGATTTCGCCGGTGTCGTCGCTCTGAAGCGTGAGGACCAGGTCCTCCCCCAGCGTCTGCGGGATGGTGATGGACGCCGGGAGCACCCCGTCGCCCTCGCGCACGGCCTGCGGGCACAGGAGGCCCACGAACTGGGCCTCGTACGCCCCCATGTCCACCGCCCTCCAGAACCGCTCCTGCCCCCGCTGGTCCGCGGGCAGCGCGGTCCCGTCGGGCGCGACGGTGAGGGCGTCGTTCCCGGCATCGACCGCCGGGCTGCCGAAGAGCAGCGCGTGCGTCTGCGTGGGTCCACCGTTATCCGCCAGCGGGCCCAGCATGGGGTCAACAGGGGACGCCGCCGATCCGACGATGTTCCCATCGAGACCGTTCGCCAACTGGGTCCCGTCCCCCGAACCGACCAGGCTGTGCGAACCCCGGATCCACCCGCAGAGCCCGTCGAACACGTCCGCGGAGTCCGAGGCGATGTTCTGACCGATGATCGAATTGTTCAGCATGGCCTGTCCGGACACGCCGCTGGCGGCATAGATGCCCCCTCCCTGGCCCTGCTCCGCCACATTGCCCGTCACCGTGCAGTTGGTCAGGCCCATCCGCAGTGATCCGGAGGAGACGGTCGTAACGTGCAGCCCGCCCCCGGAGGAGGCCTGGTTGCCCGACACGGTGCAGTTCAACATGTCCACCGTCACCGGTCCGGATGTGGCGGACACCAGCATCCCTCCCCCATAGCCGCCCTGGTTGTCGGACAGCGTGCACCCGACCAGGCCGAGGTCCACGCGGCCCTCCGAAACCCCATACACCGTTGTCTCCGCCCCGATTCCTCCGCCCCCGGCGACGGCGTCGTTGCCGGTCACCGCACAGCCCCTCATATCAACGGTCAACACGGCATCGGCGTTGTAGGCCGTTACGGATGCCAGCAACCCGGCTCCTGCCTGGGCGGTGTTGGCGGACAGGATGCAGTTTACCATCGTCAGCGAGAGAGCTGAAGCAAGCGACTGCGAATAGGCCTTTGCACATATCGCGCCTCCGCGATCCGCGTTGTTTTCCGAAAACACGACGTCAGTGATGACAGCGGTCACCGGCACGAGCAATTGGGCGTCGGAAGACGACCTCACGCAGATGCCTCCCCCTTCGCTGGCGGTGTTTGAGGAGACCGCGCATCGCGTCATCGTCAGGGAGGCATTCCAGCAGAAAATGCCTCCCCCTTGGGACTTGTAGCCCGTCGCGAAGTTCCCCGTCACCGTGCTGTCCGTCAAGGTGAGCGAGCCTCCGCTGCATTGGATTCCCCCCGCAGTGGTCCCACTGTTGCCCGCCACGAGGATCTGGTCCCCATTGAGGTCCATGCCGCCGACCGTCACACCTGCATGGTAGCCATGGTTCCCTGATATGTCGCAGTTGCGCAACGTCATTGGCAGTGCAGTCGCTCCTAATCTGTGCGCCGCGATCCCACCACCGCCGCTATTGTTGGTAACCGTGGTGTTGGTCATGCTGATCGAACACCCGCCTATGGTCACAGCCGCTCCACCGTCTCCATGATTCCTTGTGATCATACAGCCGGATATTGCGAGCGTGTCCGCGCCAGCAGATGTGGAGTCATAGACGGACAGCGCACTGCCGCTCCCCTTGACAATGTTGTCGCTGAATGTACAGTCAGTAATCACCACAACCCCTGCACGAGCCGCGACTCCTCCGCCGCTGTCGGCCTCGTTGCCCGACACGGTGCAGTTGATCAGGCTCAAGGACTTGGCCATATAAACGTTCACGCCTCCGCTCGACTTGGCCCGGTTGCTCGACACGGTGCAGTTGCTGAAACTCACGTCGGCAGGCCCGGCCATGTCCACGCCCCCGCCGGTGAGTGCGGCTTGATTACCCGTGATGGTGCAGTCGCTTATGCTCACCGTGCGACCGGAAGAAGATGAACTCCCGCTGATGCAGATGCCCCCGCCGGAAGACGCGGTGGCATTGGCGGATATGGTGCAGCCGACCATCTCCAGCGTTGAACCCGTCGCGTAGATGCCCCCGCCCGAACGGCCCGCCGCGTTGCCCGATACTGTGCAGTGTGTAAGCCGAAGAGTGGCCGAACCATACGAGTTCGGACGAACGTATATCGCTCCGCCATGGTGGCCCGCCGAGTTCCCCGATACTATGCAATCCGTCATCACCAGCGTGGCCGATACGCCGACTGACACGTCCATCCGCACTCCGCCCCCTCCACCCTCCACAATGGGGTCTACCCCCCCGGTAACTCGCAGCCCTGTAAGCGACAGATCCACGTCGTTCACATAAAGCACCCGGCTTGCCCCGGCGGCGTCGAGGGTGAGCTTGTCCGCCGGAAAGCCCTGGATGTCGAGTTCATCCGTGACCTCGAGCTGCGTCCCGTTGAGCGTGATCGTTCCCCCCGCCAACTCCGGGGCGAAGCGGATGATGTCCGTCTCCGTGGCGCTGCCGGCCGGGGCGTCGGTGCCGACGGGGGCGTTGGTGTTGGCGGCCTGGATGGCTTCGCGGAGGGTGAGTTGGCCGTCCGTGCCGTTGACCACGTCCAGCAGCGAGTTTACGACGTACACCGTGCCCGTCAGCAGCAGACGCGGTTCGAGGGGTTCGAGGACCCGGAGCGGGAACGCGCAGTGCGCCGGGGGGCGCGGAGGGAGCGCGAGGACGGGCGCAGGGGCCGCCGGGGAGCGCGGGGGGAGCGCGAGGGCAAGGACGGGGGCATCCGGAGAGCGCCGTGAGACCGCCGCCGCAGCCGCGGGAGCGGGGCTGGCCGCGGCCGCGGGAGCGGAGGCGGGGGCTTGGCCGCGAGCGCGGCGACTGCGGAACGAGAGCGTGCTGCCGTTTCGACGCGACGCGAACCTGCCGTTACCACGGGCCTTCGACGACATCGTGCTGCCTCCCTTTCCCTGCTGTTGGCCACCGAACCGCGATCTCTCGTGAGGATCAGGCCCATGAGGTCCGTCGCACGCCGACCGTCCTGCGACGTCGCCCCCGGGACGCCGACCGTCCTGTCACCTCGCCCCCCGGACGCGGTCCGGGGGCGTTGGACGGCAGCGGCCACGCGGACCGTGCTCACGTGAGTCTCCGCAAACGCACACAGCGTACACGGCCGAGGAGACAGGGGATCGAAGAGATGTTGCCCGCCCCGGGAAACGCAGCCCCCCAGGGTCCGAAACCCCACTCAGCGCACCACACGGGAACGATTCTATCACGGAATCCGGGAGCCACAAGTCAAAACCCCCGCCGGGCCAGGCCTTCGCATCTCCGTGGCACGGGCGTCTCGCCCGTGTGTCGCAGGGGCGGGATAGCCTCGTTGTTCTACAACATCGCTCGCGAGCCTGCGTCCCGCGTTTTCTGACCCGTCCCGCGCGTCTGCGTTGGGGGTCTTCTGACCCTACCTCCTGCGCCGGGGGTCTCCTGACCTCCGGCGTCCGGGAGGGGTGAGGGATGCCTCCGCGGCAGCGTTGTTGGAGCGCCCCCTTCGCGGCGGTCCTTTGTCGGCTATCAGCTATCACCCGACAGGCTCAGGACCACGTGACCGGCCGCGAACGACGCGCCGCCATAACGCTATCGCGGAACCGTTCCGCTCGTTCCCGGACGTTGGGGGTCAGGAGACCTCGTTGTTCTACACATCTCCGCGCCGCATCCCGCGCCCTCGATCCGGGGCCTCCCGATCGTATCCCGCCCCCGTCCGGCTTGTCCGGGCGGAGCGAAGGCTTGTAAGCTACCCC
>JAWLCQ010000180.1:0-9455 GCA_041687095.1 Phycisphaerae bacterium
CTGCGCTCGTCCTCCCTCCGCTCCGCCCCCTTGACGAGCCCGGGGGGTGACAGTTCTATTGAGACGTAAACCCCTGACACTTCTATTGAGACAGGACAGGCAGGCACGAGCTCGCCCAGCCGCTTATCCAGCTTCCCCCCCTGCCGCCGCAGGTCCCTGCGCCCCTCGACCGCCTGCTCCTGCATGCCCCGCAGCGTGCGGGCGACGGTCTGGGGGGCCGCAAGCAGCTCGCGGAGCTGCCGCAGGACGATCTCCTCGATCTCCCCCGCCGCCACCGTCGCCACCTCGCAGGTGTCATACCCCTGGCTGCTGGCCTCGGTGCAGGCGTAGTAGCGGTACTGCTTGCCCCGCCGCGTGGTGAACGCCGGCACCATCGCCGCATCGCAGCAGCCGCAGCGCAGTACGCCCTTGAGCATCGCGCACGTTTTACTCCGCGTACCGTTGGCCCGGGCGGTGCGGTTGGCCCAGCGCCTCCAGGAGCACCTCGACGGCGGGCGCGGGACGAACTCCGAGATCAACGAAATCTACCGCGAGCTGCAGCGCTTCGCGGACTGAGAGGACACCATGAACGACCATGACACCAACCAGCGCTTCGCCCGCGAGATCCACCAGGACGGCCGGGCCCGGATCGCCCTGCGGGCAGGGGTCCTCCAAGGCGACCAAGGGGACGCCGGTCCGGCGCAGGCGCCGCAGCAGGTTCCTGTCGTAGAACGTACCGATGATGCCGTCGGCATCGAACGACCCCAGCCCGGCGACCGGGGCCGACGCGTGGCGGCGCACGAACCGCCACGGCAACATCGGGCGAGCGAATGCGACAACGCCGTTAGCGACATCGCGGCCCCACGCGAAATCCATCTCCAACACCAGCAGGATCTTCTTTGACGAATACATGGCCTGTCACTCCGCGTGGGCATCCTAGCAGCCCAGTGGTCGACAGCGACAAGATTTCGGACCAAAACGGCATAGCCACAAGCACCTGTGCCCGGTACGCTGGCCTGAGACCTTGATCTCTTGAGGAGTGATCCCGATGTGCAAGACATTCATGGCCTGCCTGTTGGTCGTTGGCGTTGTGTTCGTAACTGCAATGGCTGCGGAGAAGGAGTACCGGCACCCGACGGTCGTCCTTCCCTACGCCCACAGCAAGCCCACCATCGACGGAACCGTGAACGACGCCGAATGGCAGGGCGCACTCAGTCACGAGGCCCTCCAATCCGTCGGGCGGAAGATCACCGTGCCCGTTGAACGGCACAGCTACCGTCTATTGATCATCGAGAGATAGCACCGCGAAACCGTACGAGTTGAGTGGAAGGAAACGCATGAGCAACGACACTGCTACTGAGCCCCGCGAGTTCGTCCGACAGACGGTGGATATGGACGTCGTGGTCGTGGGCGCCGGACCGGCCGGGATCTGTGCCGCCATCGCCGCCGCCCGCGGCGGCGCCCGCACGGCCCTGGTCACCGATCGGCCCGTCCTGGGCGGCAGCGCCTCCAGCGAGGTGCGCGTGACGCCCAGCGGGGCCGATCACGGCGCCTGGAACCGCTACGCCCGCGAAACCGGCATCATGGACGAGATGAGCCTGCGGCTGGCGCAGAAGACCCACGGGAGCGGCCGCTGGCGGTGGATCTACTACGACGAACTCTACTTCGACATGGTCGCCGCCGAGGAGAACCTGCGCTTCTTCCTCAACACCACCGTACACCGCGTCCATCGCGGCGAGGGCGGGCGGATCGCCGCCGTCGAAGGCATCCAACTGCGCAGCGAGAAACTCCTGACGTTCACTGCCCGCACGTTCATCGACTGCTCCGGGGACGGTACGGTTGGCTTCTTGGCCGGGGCGGAGTACCGCGTCGGGCGCGAAGCGAAAACCGAGTTCAACGAAAACTATGCCCCCGAGGTCGCTGACCGCCGAACCATGGGGGCGACGTTGCTCTTTTCCAGCATCGACCGCGGTCACGAGGTCCCCTACACGCCCCCTGGGTGGGCGTTGGACGTGTCGGAGTTGCGTACGCTGCTCGACCCTGAGCAGTGGCTGAGGCGTTCCTTCAACCGCCAGCCCGATGGCAGCTTCTACGGGCTGTGGTGGGCCGAGTACGGCGGGGCGATCGACTCGATCCATGACGACGACGATGTAGTCTGGCACACCCGCCGCCTGGTCTACGGGCTGTGGGACTACATCAAGAACAGCGGCAAGTTCGATAACGTGGCGCGGCTTGAGCTGAACTGGGTCGGCACGCTGCCGGGCAAGCGCGAGTCGCGCCGGCTGATGGGGCCCTGTATGCCCACCGCCAACGACTTCCTGGCCCAGCGGAACTACGACGACGCCATCGGCCATGCGGGCTGGCCCGTGGACATTCATCCGCCGCAGGGATACCGTGACCCGGCGCCGGGGTGCACGCACGATTTCCTGCCCGGCATCTGCGACATCCCGTTCGGCTGCCTGTATTCGAGGAACGTCCCGAACCTGCTCTTCGCCGGCCGCAATATCAGCGTCAGCCACGAGGGGTTGGGCGTGCTGCGGGTGATCGCCACCACGGCGGTCATGGGGCAGGCGGTCGGGACCGCCGCCGCCTACGGCATCGAGACGGGTCTGACCCCTGACGAGATCCGTCGCGGTCACATGGGCGAACTGCAACGGCGTTTGGCGCGCGACGACCAGTCGATCATCGGCCACCGGCTGAATGAGCCTGACGACCTCTCACGCACCGCCCGCGTCACGGCGTCGAGCGAGCGCCGATGCGAGTTGACCTGCGGAACGCAGTGGCTGACCCTGACCGCCCCGACGGGCCTGCTCCTGCCGGTCGAGGCCGAGCGGCTGGAGACGCTGGAACTGCACCTGCACGCGTATGAGGCCACCGAGGTCCGCCTGCGCGTCTACGCGACGGACAAGCCGCAGAACTACGCCCCGACAACGAAGGTCGCCGATCTGACGGTGCCGGTGACGGGCGACGGCTGGGTCGCCTTCCCGGTCAACGCCGCCCCCGGAACCGGCCAGAAGCTCTTGGCGGTGATCGATCCCAATCCCAAGCTGTTGCTGCGCTACGCGACGACCGCGATGACCGGTGTGCTCGGGCTGAGCTTCAAGCCCGACGACCCGCCGACGTGGATGACCGTGCTGCCGTATGTGCCGTGCTTCCGCATGACGCCCGAGCAGCGACCGTACCGGCCGGAGAATGTCACCGACGGCTACATCCGGCCGTTCGGTCCACCGCATCTCTGGGCTTCGGCAGCCCTCGACCCGGCCGAGCCCGCATGGCTCGAACTGGAGCTGCCACAACCAAGCGAAGTCGCCAGCGTCGAGCTGGTCTTCAACAGCGCCCTGGACCGCAAGCGGCACGCGATCATCGGGATGCATCCGGAACTGGTCAAGGACTACGACGTGCTCGCCGAAGTCGACGGGCGGACCGTCTGCCTCGTCCGCGAGCGCGGCAACATCCTGCGCTTCCGCCGGCACGCTTTCACCCCGGTCCGGGCCAACTGCCTGCGTCTGGTCGTCCACGCCACCTGGGGCCACCCGCACGCCGAGGTGTTCGACTTCCGCGCCTATGGGGCAGAGAATCGGAGATGAATCAACGCGAGAACTACCGGGCCTTCTGCCGGTGCGAGCCGGGTGCTCGCGTGCCCAACATGGATCACGGGCTGCTGCCGGAGGCCCTTGAGCGCTGGCGGCGGGAAGGACTGAACCCGGACCTTGACCCGCATCGGTTCGACGAGTGGTGCGATGCCTTCGGGCTGGACCGCCACTACTTCTGCGTGGGGGTCGGCCCCGCCCGCCGGCTGCCGGCTCCGTTCCAGGAAGAGGTGCTGGAGGAGGCGGAGCACACGGTCACCCGGCGGCACGCCGACGGTTCGATCTGCCAGGAGGGCGAGACGTGCTGGACCTGCTGGCCTGCGAGCCCCGTGCGGTCAACCCGCACGAGTGCTACTCCATAACTACGGGCAGGCGGTTCGAGGACGACCGGGTGGGTCAATACGCTCACCTGGTGGCCGACGAGTGCCACCACCTGCCCCCCCAGAGCTTCGAGCAGGTGGTCCGGCGGGCGAAGGCAAAGTACGTCACCGGCCTGTCCGCCACGGTGGCGAGGAAGGACGGGCACCACCCCATCGTCTTCATGCAGTGCGGACCGGTTCGTTACCGCGTGGATGCGAAGCAGCAGGCCCTCGCCCGGCCGTTCGTGCATACGGTGTGCGTACGTCCCACGGGCTTTCGGCCGACCCGGCCGGCGGACGAGGACATTCGGGTGCAGTTTCAGGACCTGCGCACCGAGTTGATCGCCGACGAGGACCGCAACCGGATGATCTGCCAGGACCTGATCGAATCGGTGCGCGAAGGACGCTCGCCGATCGTGCTCACGGAGCGGACGGAGCACCTGGAACGCCTCGCGGAGATGCTCGCCCCCGACGTCCCGGACCCGATCATTCTGCGGGGGGGGATGGGACGCAAACAGACCGCTGCCGCCATGGCCCGCATGGCCTCGACAAGCAGTTCGACGAGCGTGAAGGCGCGGCGCGCGCGCATCGGTCACCTCTCGGATCAACGACGGGTCGGGGATGGCGCCTCAGACGGAGGGAAGGAGATCGTAGACCGGCGGGGCGCGCGCGCCGAGAGTGCTCGCAGGGGCGCAGCGCGGGCTGCGCCCGCTCCCAATTTCGATGTTCGACTTTCGATTTTCGATTGGGTTGTCGCCCCTGCCATGGCCCCAATCGAAGTGAGCGCCGTTGGAGGACCGGAGAACATCCTCGAAAAGGCGAGGATCTTGCGCGTTTGCAGTGCAGGGAACCAGGCGGGAGTTGACAGTTCGCCGCCGGGCCCCGTGCGGTTCGGGCAGGGGCATCGGATCGGTGATGCTCAAGGGCAGCGAGGCGAAGGCGGCCAGGGCGTGGCAGGTCGCGCAGTGCTCCGCGTCGTGCCCGCAGGATCGGCGCCCCCCGTGCGGGCAGGGGTCGGCCGGCGGCATCGAGGGCGTTTCGGGCTCAAAGCCGCCGCCGCCGCGGGCGTGACACCCCGCGTGCTCCGGGGCCGCATGCTCGTGCCAATGCAGCGCCCCGGTCAGGTTGACCGCCTGTGCGGCGAAGACGGCAGCCAGGGCGATTGTGACGGAACGCCGCGCCATGCTATATTCCACCTGCGTACCCGTTCACGCGGTGCCCCCGGGGGGGGTAAGAAAGACGCCCGCCGTCCGAGCCTCCCCACCGACCCCGCGTCGGCGGAAGGCGGCTATCGACTACTCGCAGACCCCACGGGTGTCTTGTTTCTTCTTCTTTTCCCCACCGACCCCGCGTCGGTGGAAGGCGGCTATCGACTACTCGCAGACCCCACGGGTGTCTTGTTTCTTCTTCTTTTCCCCGCCGACCCCGCGTCGGTGGTTCAAACGGCTCTTGACTACCGCCTGCGCGCGCAGGGACCGTGCATCGTCCGCGCCCATTGGTGATCCCGTAGTCAGGAAGCCGGCTTACCACCGACGCGGGGTCGGTGGGGAGCAGGAGGAAGAAGGGGAGGGAAGGGGACTGCCGCAGTAGTCAATAGCCGCTTACCACCGGCACCGGGCCGGTGGGGAGAGGGAATCGGACGCTCCCTCTGTGCCGACATCCCCCTTTCTTGACGCCCTTCCTGCTGTTTGGAAGGGCGTGAACGGTTACCCACCTGCGGCGAGCCCGAGAACGAATGGCGCCCGCCGCCTCTTGAGCGGAGGCGCCGGCGGGGCCGCAGATGATAATAGTAATACGCATCCCAATTAATTCTCGGACAGCGTCGTTCTGACGTGGTTGCTCCGCTGCGCTCCGCAAACCACGGCACCCACCCGAGAATTAAGTGGAACGCGTATAACGCATTCTCATTACATCAACCTAGAAATGCAGACCCGGCACACCAGGCAGCAGGCCGCGATCGCCCACGTCTTCGAGCGGGCGTCCGAACCCCTCACGCCCCAGCAGGTGCTCGCGGAGGCCCAGAGGAACCAGCCGGGGCTCAGCCAGGCGACGGTCTACCGGGCGATCAAGCGATTGCTTTCCGACGGGGCCATTTCCCCCGTTCCCCTGCCTGGAGAGCCCCCTCGCTACGAGCGGATGCGGCTGTCGCACCACCACTTGTTCCGCTGCCGCCAGTGCGAGCGCATGTACGAGGTCCAGGGCTGTGACGACCTGCTCCGGCGGCTGGTCCCGCGCGGGTTTCGCCTGGAGGACCACGAGGTGTTCCTCGAAGGCGTCTGCTCGTCCTGCCAGCGATGACGGGTGGACGCGGGAAGGGCAGACCGCCGCCACGCCCCCCCCCCGGTGCGGAGAGCGGTCAGAAGCTCGTCCGCCCGTGCCGCGAACAGCTTCGGCCCATCACGTCATCAGCAGCAGGCTCAGCGCCATCACCACCATGCCCCCCAGCAAGCCGTACAGCGAGTCGTGACCCTTGCCGTAGGCCCGGGACGTCGGGAGCAGTTCGTCCAGCGAAATGTACACCATGATCCCCCCGACCGCCCCGAACAGCGCGCCCATGACCCCGGGGCCCAGGAACGGCCGCAACGCCACGTACCCCACGAGCGCCCCGACGGGCTCGGCGATCCCGGACAGCAGCGAGTAGACGAAGGCCCGGCGGCGCTTGCCGGTGGCGAAGTAGATGGGGACCGAGACGCTGATGCCCTCGGGGATGTTGTGCAGGGCGATGGCGACGGCGATGGCGATACCCAACGCCGGGTCCTCCAGCACCGCCAGGAACGTCGCCAGACCCTCCGGGAAGTTGTGGATCGCAATCGCCAGGGCCGTGAACAGACCCATGCGGTGCAACTTCTCGGGCGTGGTGTGCAGCAGCTCCTGCGGGGACGTGCCCGCATGGACCGCGACGATCTGCCGTTCGCCGCGGACCTCGTGCGGGTTCTCCGCCGACGGGATCACGCGGTCGATGAGCAGGATCAGCACGATCCCCGCGAAGAACGAGACCGTCCCCCACCACGCCCCCCCAGCCTCGCCGTTGGACTCCGAGAGGCTCTCGACGGCCTTGGGGAGGATCTCGACGAAGGACACGTAGAGCATCACCCCTGCGGAGAAACCCGTCGCGACCGAGAGGAAGCGGTAGTTCGTCCGCTTCGCGAAGAACGCGATCGCGCTGCCCACCCCGGTGGACAGGCCCGCGAACGTCGTCAGCCCCAACGCCAACCAGAAGTTCTCCATCGCTCCTTCTCCGCGCAGTCCTTGGGCGCCCGTCGCCCACCGTGTGTCATCCGTCGCCGCCGTGGGCCGCTGCACTCCCGGCGAGGACGCCTTCCAGTATATGCATGGGGGGAATAATGGGGGACGGCTACTATTTGTTCGTCCCCCGCTGCGTCACCGGAGGCGATACACCGGAGGCACTGGACGTGAGGTCCGTCCCGGGCTCCCGAATCCTACGCCGCCCCGCCTGATGCGTCAACCGCGATGCGCGGGGCCCCGGATTCGTTCCGCACTCTGGATAAAAGGGGGACGGCTATGCTCTGTCTCGACCCTTGGGAACCGGCCCGATCCGCGGCGCTGAGGCCAGGCCGATCCTTTGCTTTCCAGGGCATGCCGCATGCTCGGGGACCCGCCTGCCCGCTGGAGGTCCCCGGAGCAGAGGCTCGAGACAGAGCAGGACGGTTACTCTTTTCCATGGCCCACCAACGCCAGACGCGGGAAGGCTGGAGGCTGCCTCGCCCCTGTCGGGGCTCTATCGCACCGGCTGCCTTCCTCACCGGCTGGATTCTTCCCCGGCGGCGTTCCAGAGGAGCGTCGCGTTGGTTTCGAACGCGGGGAAGGCCACCGCGTGCCACCAGTCGGTGCGGATTCCGGGAAAGGCGGCGGGGAGGGCGGCGAGGATCTCCTGGTACCCGGGCATCTCCTCGTGGATCTCCCACCACTCGCCCGCGGCGGACACGCGGAAGGCGATGCAGATCAGGTCGTGCGCGAAGGCGTCGCGCTTGAACGCGACGATCTCCTTCACGTCGGACCAGCGGAGGGTGGCCCGGCCTCCCTCCCCGACGAAGGCGAGCCCGTCGCCCTCCGGGGTGAGCGAAGGGCGATGGGAATCGCGCTGCGGCGAGCGGTCGGGGCGGGCCATGGCCGGGGCTACTGCCAGCCCATGCGGGCGGCGAGTTCGCAGAGGATGGCGTTGTAGGCCATGGTCTCGGCGGTGCTGGAGCCCGGGAGCATGCGGACGCTGTAGCCCGGGATGTCCACCGTCGCGTCCGCCGGGCGCCAGGGCAGGTCGAACCACAGCATGCCCTCGGGCAGGTCGTAGTGCGGCGGGCGGCCGTAGGGGGTGGTGTGGATCAGCCGGATGCCCCGCTTCATGAGGGCCTCGACGCCGGCGACGTTGACGGGCCCGTAGCCCAGGTGGAGGCCCACGTCGCCCTCGCCCACGCTCTTGGGGAAGGCCTTGGCGAGGTCGCTGATCGACCAGCCCCAGTCGAGGGGGTAGTCGGCGTCCTGGCGGGGTTCGCGGGGCGGCTCGCCCTTTTTGCGCTTCTCGACGGCGAGGTTGAGGATCATCGGGTAGCTGTGCCCGACCAGGACGGTCCAGATCCGCTTGTGGGCCTGCTTCGCCTCCGCCAGCCACTGCCCGGCCGTCGCGAGCACGGGCGCCTGCTGCTCCAGGCGGGCGTGGATGGCCTCCATGGCCGCGAGGAACTCGCTGGCCGCGTAGCCCGGGTCCAGCGGGGGGATGTAGCGGGGCTCGTGGAACATGGGGTTGTACCAGGGCTCGACGATGTTGTCGTGGCGCATGAAGGCGGCGTTGCGGACGAGGGCCCCCTCGAGCCAGACGCTCATCCACAGCGAGGGCATCTTGCCGGCGCGGATGCAGGCGGTGATCATCTCCCCGGTGGTGATCCACCCGCGGACGAAGGTCTCGAAGTTCCGCAGCGGGGCGAGCGGGCGGAACTGCTCGTAGGCGTACAGGCCCTCCTCGGGGCCCACACCCCCGGTGAAGGCGGCGATGCGGGCGGTGGAGGGCAGGGCGGCGAGGTCGTCCTCGCGGCCGATGGCGAAGAGTTGGGCCTTGGAGCGCAGCAGGGCCTGGAACGTCGCGTCGGCGGCGGGGTCCCAGGAGCGGCGGTCGGGCAGGACGAAGTACGCCACGTCCTTCCGCGAGCGGGGAACGTAGGTGTAGCTCTGGACGGCCATCAGCCCCCCCGCCCGGTGGCCGAACTCGTGCGGCCAGAACGTGGAGACGGAGGGCGTGAAGAGGTTGCCCCCGGCGAGGAGGGGCTGGGCCATGCGGGCGGCCATGTCGATGATGGCGGGCAGGTCGCGGCGGATGGCGGCGAAGCGTTCGCGGACGAGGGCGAGGTACTGGAGTGCGGGGGCGGTTTCGGGGCGGCGCGGACGGGCGGCTTTGCTCATGGGGGGTTTCCGGGCAGGCGGTCGGGGCCTGCCGTCTGGATGGGATGGATGGCCCTTGGGGGGGCTTACAGGTCCTTGACGCGGGGCTTGTACTGCTTGACCATGCGGGCGTTGT
>JAWLCQ010000181.1:0-9331 GCA_041687095.1 Phycisphaerae bacterium
AGCGTTATGGCGGCGCTTCGGTCGCGGCGGCCGCCGCCGCGAAGGGGGCGCTCCAACGGCGCTGCCGCGGCAGCGTCCCTCGCCCCTCCCGGACGCCGGGGGTCAGGAGACCCCCGTCGCAGGCGGGTGAAGCGGGTCAGGGGACCTGCGGCGCCGGTGCGTGCGGTTCGTGGCCTACAGGCGGAGCGGGGCGGCCGACGCGCAGGTGATCGCGACGTTGTCCCAGATGATCTTGGCGTTGGCGTTCCGCCACAGCAGCCGCTCGTACTCCGCCAGCTGCTCCAGGATCTCCGCGATCTGGTCGGGGGTGAGGCGGGTGGCGAGGGCGTCGACGGCGGGGGCCTGGTCGGAGTGGATCCACTCGCGCGAGGCCCCCGTGGCGGCGGAGAGGGCGTCGCGGTAGAGCGCCCCGAGGATCTCCAGCAGCAGCCCGGCCGCCTGGCGGACGGCGAGGTTTTTGGACATGTCGACGTCCGCGTCCCGCCGGGTGGCCTTGATGGTGGATTCGGCGAGTTTCTCGGACAGACCGTGGAGGTGCTCGCCCAGGTCCGCGTCTCCGGTGGGGGGGAGGGCGGCGAGGCGTTCGACGAGGTCGCGTTTCATCGCGTACAGTTCCCCGCCCGCCAGGCGCAGCGCCCGTCCCACGGAGCCCTCGCTGAAGGCGGCCCAGAAGGCGGCGGCGGCGGGGTCGATCCCGGCGGCGGCGAGCTTGTCGCTGACGAACTCGTGCGGCAGGGGGCCGAAGCGCATGAGGCTGCACCGCGACAGGGTGGTGGGCAGGAGTTCCTCGCTCCGCTGGGCGAGGAGGAAGATCGTCACGCCGGGGGGCGGTTCCTCGAGGGTCTTGAGGAGGGCGTTTTGGGCGGCGTCGCTCATGAGTTCGGCTTCGAGGACGACGAAGACCTTCCCGTGGCCCATCGACGCGCCTTGGTAGGCCGGGGCGATGAGGAACTGCCGGATCACCCCGATCCCCAGGTCCTGCATGACGCGGTTGCGGACTTCGCGATCCTCGTGGTAGGCGGCGAGTTCCTTGTAGACGACATGGAGGTCCGGGTGCGCCCCGGAGGCGGCGAGGCGGCAGGAGCGGCAGTGCCCGCAGGCCTGCCGCAGCGGGGCGTCGTCGGGGAGCGAGGGGAATCGCCCGGCGTTGGGGACGGTGACGGGGGCGGTGCACAGCAGCGTGCGCCCCACGGCGAGGGCGGTGGTGCGTCGGCCGACCCCGGCGGGCCCGGTGAAGAGAAAGGCATGCGGGACCCGCCCCGCGATCATGCCGCGCTGGATCCGCTCGACGGCCGGGCCCTGCCCGACGACGTCCAGCAGCTCGGGCAGGGGAGGTTGTTGCGTGCTCTCGCTCACGATGCGTCCATTATGCGGAATGGGGGGCTTGATAGGAAGCCCCCGGATCAGGCAAGCCGGGATGCAGGGGATGCAGGGGATGGGAAGGGCGATCACAATCCCCCCTTCCCGCGTTCCTCCGCTTGCATCGGTCCGCCCGGGAGCATACGCTGTGCGGAATCGGACGAGAGAGAGAGGAGACGGCATGAAGAGCAAGCTGGTAGGCGAGGGGATCACGTTTGACGACGTGCTGCTGATCCCCGCGCGATCGAACGTGGTGGCCGGGGAGCTGGACCTATCGACGAACCTGACGCGGCGGATCCGCCTGAACATTCCGCTGGTGTCGGCGCCGATGGACACCGTCACCGAGGCCGCCCTCGCCATCGCCCTCGCGCAGGAGGGGGGGATGGGCATCATCCACCGCAACCTCTCCGTCGACGCGCAGGCGCTGGAGGTCGAGAAGGTCAAGCGGTCGGAGAACGGCATTATCACCGACCCCGTCACGCTGCCCCCGAGCGAGAACACGGCGACGGCGAGGCGGCTGATGGAGGAGCAGAACGTCTCGGGCATCCCGGTGGTCGTCGAGGGGCGGAAGCTCGTGGGCATCCTCACCCGCCGCGACCTGAAGTTCCTCACCGAGGACCGCCGCATCGACGACGTGATGACGAAGGAGAACCTCGTCACCGCGCCCCCCGAGACCTCCCTCGACACCGCCGAGCGCATCCTCTCCCAGCACAAGGTCGAGAAGCTCCTGCTCATCCACCCCGACGGGACCCTCGCGGGCCTCATCACCATGCGCGACATCGACAAGATGCGGCAGTTCCCGCGGAGTTGCAAGGACTCGCGCGGCCGCCTGCGCGTGGGCGGAGCGGTGGGGGTGCTGGACTTCGATCGCGTGGCGGCCCTGATCGCGAAGGACGTGGACGTGATCTGCGTGGACACCTCGCACGGGCACAAGGAGGTCGTGCTGGAGACGGTGCGGCAGATCAAGGCGGCGCATGACATCGACGTCATCGCGGGCAACATCGCCACCGCCGACGCCGCCCGCGACCTCATCGCCGCCGGGGCCGACGGGCTCCGCGTGGGCATCGGGCCCGGGGCGATCTGCACCACCCGCGTCGTCACCGGCGTGGGCGTCCCGCAGGTGACGGCGATCGGGGACACCGCGGCCGTGGGCGACGAGCATGGCGTGCCCGTGATCGCCGACGGGGGCATCCGCCTCAGCGGGGACATCACCAAGGCCCTGGCGGCCGGGGCGTCCACCGTCATGATGGGCTCGCTGTTCGCGGGGCTCGACGAGAGCCCGGGGCAGCTCGTGATCTACAAGGGCCGGCGGTTCAAGACCTACCGCGGGATGGGCTCGATGGACGCGATGCTCGCGGGGTCGGCCGACCGCTACGGGCAGTCGAAGACGGTGGCCCGCAACCGCCTGGTGCCCGAGGGCGTCGAGGGCCGCGTGCCCTACCGTGGGACGCTGGCGGACTTCGTGTTCCAGTTGCTGGGGGGCATCCGCAGCGGGATGGACCACTGCGGGACGAACACCATTGAGGAGTTGCGGACGCGGGCGCAGTTCCTGCGGATCTCGTCGGCGTCGGTCGTCGAGAGCCACCCGCACGACATCAACATCACCCACGAATCGCCCAACTACTCCGCGTGGCAGACGGCGGAGGAGTAGGGGGGGATAGCTATCAGCGATCAGCTTTCAGCTACAGCAGAAGAAACGACCCCCTGGCTGCCGATACGTGAAAGCTGATAGCTGATAGCTGATAGCTGACAGCTGACAGCTTCCCCCCGTAGAATGCCTCGTCCCGAAAGAAGGAGCGACGGATGAACGCAAAGGCCTTGGCCGTGATGGGTGTGCTGCTGGCGGGGAGTGTGCTGGCGGGTTGCGAGGCGCAGACCCCGGGGACTACGCGGTTTCTGGGCGACGTGGGGTACGAGGACGCCTTCGCGGCCGCTCGGAGCGTGATGGGCCAGTACTACCCCCTCGCCGACGCGAGCGTGGATACCGGGGTGATCGTCGCCCAGCCCACCCCCGTCGACGCCGCCCCCGAGCGGTTGCTGGGCGGGAGCCCGGCGCGGCACGCGGCGACGCTGCGGCTGCGGCGGGAGGAGGAGGGCGTCTACGCCGTGACGGCCGTCCGCGTCCAGCGGGCCGCCCGCTTCACCCGCAGCCACATGCCCGAGCCCGAGGAGAACTACTCGGGCGTGCCCCAGGGCGTGTCCCTCGAAGAGGCCGCCTCCACCCCCGAGCAGAACGAGAACTGGATCACCGACGGGTACGACCGCGACGTCGAACGCCGGATCCTCGAGGACCTGTTCCGCACGCTCAACCCCCAGGCCCCCCCCGCGCCCGCACCGGCCGACGCCCCGGAGTAGAGGACGCATGACACCCAACGGACGCATCCACCCCACCGATACGATGACCTCCCGCGAGCGGCTGCTCGCCGCCTACCGCGGGCAGCCCGTGGACCGCCTCCCGTACTGGGCCAAGGTCACCAACCCCACCTGGCGGACCTCCCAGCCCGCCCACGTCCGCAACTGGACGAACCTCGAACTCCTCGACTACATCCGCGCCGACGGGCTGTTCGGGATGTGGCACGGGGTGAAGGTGAACCGCCCCCGCGTCACCGTGGAGTCCAAGGACACCGACGGGCGGACCGTCCGCATCACGCACACGCCCGACGGGGACCTCACCGAGACGTGGGCCCTGGACCCCTACACCAACTCCCGCCACCCCGTCGAGTTCCCCATCAAGACCCGCCAGGACATCGCGCGGTATCGGTGGGTGTATACGGACGTCGAACTGGTCGTCGACGAGCAGCACGCCCAGGACGCCCCCGCGTGGAAGGAGCGGGAGATCGGGCAGCGCGGCGTCGTCGGGTCCGGGTGGGGGACCAGCCCGCTGATGCACCTCGTCGAGCACGTCGTCGGGCCCGTGGACATCCACTTCCTGCTCGCCGACCACCCCGAGGAGATGGACGAACTCATCGCCCTCATGCACGCGGCCAACCTCGAACTCGTCCGCACCATCGCCCGCGTGTCGGTGCTCGACCACGTGACGAGCGTCGAGAACACCTCCACGACGCTCATCAGCCCCCAGCAGTTCGAGCGGTACTGCTACCGGCACTTGTGCGACTACGGAACCGCCATCGAGGCCGAGGGCAAGCGGCACGAACTGCACATGTGCGGACACACCCACGCCCTCCTGCCGCTCATCGACACCATCCCCGCCAGCAGCATCGAGGCCTTCACCGCCCCCACGCTGGGCAACACGCGCCTGGTGGACGGGCGCACGCGCGCCCCGTCCAAGACGCTCATCGGCGGGACGAAGGTCAACACGTGGCTGCAGCCGGTGGAGGAGATCCAACGCTACATCGAGGGCGAACTGGCGGCGTGCCCGGACCACCGGCGGATCGTGCTGACGACGGCCGGCGTGGCCCCGCCCGCGTGCCCCGCCGAGACCTTCCGCGCCATCGGCGAGTGGATTCACACGCTGCCCGTGCGGATGTAGGCGGCGGCGCGGTACAATGAGCGGTGGCAGGAAGGAGAGCACTGCATGTCGTTCGACCGAATCACCTGTGAACCCGGCAAGATGAACGGACAGCCCTGCATTCGCGGGATGCGCCTCACCGTCCGCCGCGTCCTGCGGGCCGTCGCTCTCTACCCCGACCGCGCGGAACTCTTTCGAGAGTACCCCGAACTCGAAGAGGACGATATCCGCCAAGCCCTGGAGTTCGCGGCCCTGCGGTGGACTGCTCCAGTGCCCAACTCAGCGACTGTCTCCGTGCCCACCGCAGAGAACGCAGAAGTCAAACGGGGGTGCCGATCCCCTGCTGCCCCCGCCCTTTTAGCCTCTGCGCTCTCTGCGGTGAGAAGAGGCCCGGAAACGATCTCAAGGCCTCGTCACGGCAACTGCATCCGCGGCGGGCCGACGCTCATGTCCGGCAGCAGGACGGTGTCGATCCCGTGGATCACCCCGTTGGTGGCCTCCAGGTTGGGCTCGACGACCTGTGCGTCGCCCAGGACCAGCGTCCCATTCATGCTGCGGATCGGCAGGATCGTCCCCTCGACCGTATCCAGGTAGCCCACGTCGGCGACGTCATCGAGGCCCAGCCGGCCGGGCACGATGTGGTACATCAGCACGGACTGGAACAGGTCGCGGTCGGCGAGGAGCATGTCCCGCGTCGCCGCCGGCAGCTTCGCAAACGCCGCGTCCGTCGGGGCGAAGACCGTGAACGGCCCGGGCCGGGTCAACGTCTCCGTCAGGCCGAAACGGTTCACCGCGCTGACGAACGTGTCGAACTGTGGATCGGTCGCCGCCGTGTCGATGAGGTTCAGCGTGACCGCATCGTCCAACTCGTATCCGAAGGTCTCCTCGGTGTCACCGTTGGCGCATCCCATCAGGGCCGCTAGCCCCGCCAACGCCAGAAAAGCAGCAACATTCCCTGCGTACTTCATGATACACCCCCCCATCGAGCGGCGCTCCGGAGCGTGTACCCCAGAGCGGCTCGCATTCAGGTCCTCACGCCGTCACCGTTCGCCGATGCTCCCAGCGATGGCGGATAGCGCGGATGGCGACAACTTCGTACAGGCCAGCCAGCCCGACCAGCCCGTAGATGATCCGCGACAACAGGCTCGCCTCGCCGAACTCCATCCCAAACAGGAAGGCAACGAGGTCGAACTCCGCCAGGCCAACCAAGCCCCAGTTCAACGCTCCGATGATGATCAGCACCCAACTGACGATATCCAACGTCTTCATGGTGACACCCCTTCCGATTCACCTGTGGCTGTTAGAGATACCCCACGTCGCGTTCCCTGGCATGGGAAAGAACAACGTCTTCATTAGAATGGTAGCCCGCGGGGCCGACGGGTTCCTTCGGCAATCGGCTGCTTTGCCCATAGGGAGCCCACCGCATCGCCCCCTGGGCTGCGCCCGTACCCCGGCGAGCGTCCCCAAGAGTGTGGACCGGAAAGGTTTCAGTCCAATTGAATGTCCGCGCCCCCCTCGCCGATAAGGGGTGATGGCGGAGACGGCCGCGGCCGCGGGTGCGGTGCGGATCCCCGCCATTGAGGGAGATCGCGTGCACGTCACCGTACCCGACGACATCCTGCGCAAAGCCGAGGCCAACGCCACCGACGTCGTCCTCGCCGTCGCCATCCAACTCTACGCGGACAATCGCATCGACTACACCGACGCCCTGCGGATGTCGAACCTGCCGCGCGTGGAGTTCAACCGCGAGCTGGTGACGCGGGGGATCGGCATCCACCTCAACCCGCCCGCCCGCGCCCGCCGCCGGGCGGCGGGGTAGGGCGCGTCTTAAGAGTTCCCTTGACCTTTGCCGCCCGCCGTAGAACAGTGTTCGCATGAGCACCAGGGAAAGCACGCACGCGAACACGCCGGTCATCGGGCTCGTCGGTGGAGTGGGCTCGGGCAAGAGCACCGTCGCCGAGGCCTTTCGGCAGCAGGGCGCACGGGTCATCGACGCCGACGCCATCGGGCACGCCGTGCTCCGCGCCCCCGACGTGCAGCGGCAGGTGCGGGAGCGATGGGGGACGGGCGTCCTCGCCCCCGACGGGACCGTGGATCGCCGCGCCCTGGGGCGCATCGTCTTCGCCGACCGCGCCGAACTCGACGCGCTGAACGCCATCGTCCACCCCCGCATCCGCGCGGAGATGGAGCGGCAGATCGCGGTGGGGCGGGCGGAGGGCGTGCGGGCGGTGGTGCTCGACGCGGCCGTGCTGTTCGAGGCCGGCTGGGACGACCTGTGCGACCGCGTGCTGTTCGTGGACGCTCCGGAGGCCCAGCGGCGGGAGCGGGTGGCGCGGACGCGGGGCTGGGATCGTTCGACGTGGGGCGCCCGAGAAAAATCGCAAATTCCTCTGGACAACAAGCGGGGCAGGTGCGATGATGTTTTGGACAACAGCTCCAGTGTTTCCCACCTGCAAGAGCGAGTTCGCGCTTACCTTGATGGCCTGATCCAGGGCGCGGATTGATCCCGGAAGACTTCTTGGGTCGTTTCGCATTGCGGGGAAACGCCGGGGCGAGTCCGTCCGACGGCAGCACCCCTATGACGCCGCCGGACGTGAGGGCTTACCGTACCGCTTCCCCCCCGCCGGTCCGCACAGGCGTTGCCCTGTCCGCAGACCCGGTGTGGGCGAAGCAGAACTCACCCCGCCCCCGCCGCTATCGGGACGGGATTCGTTTTTCATGAGGTTACCCATGGCCAAGAGTGTGAAGAAGACGACCAAGAAGGTGGCCAAGAAGGCCACCCGCAAACGCGCCTCCAAGCCCCAGCAGGAGCTGCAGGCGATCGACGAGCATCCTGTCGTCGACACGGCCGTCGAGATCATTGACACCATCGAGCCCGCCGACGTCGCCGCCCCCGAGGCCGCGCCCAGCGAGCCCCAGCTCACCGAGGCCCCCCAGAGCGAACCGGCCGAGGCGCTCTCCAACGCCCCCGCCGACGTCGATGCCGACCTCGACGCCCCCGCCGGTCTGGACACCGGTGCGGATCTCGCCGCGGACTCCGCACCGTCGGCCGAGACCGACACCGCCGAACCCGCCGAGGAGGCCTTCGAGGAGAACGAGCAGGACTTCGACGAGGTCATGCACCAGAAGTACGAGCGCGTGAAGCGCGGCGAACTGCACATCACCGACCTGCAGAAGATGACCGTCGCCGAACTGCACGAGGTCGCCCGCAGCGAGGGCGTCGAGGAGTACGCGGGCCTCGTCAAGCAGGAACTGGTCTTCAAGATCCTCAAGGAGAGGATCATGAAGGACGGGCTGATGTACGGGGAGGGCGTGCTGGAGGTCCTGCCCGACGGGTTCGGCTTCCTGCGGTCGCCCGATTACAACTACCTGCCCAGCCCCGACGACATCTACGTCTCCCCCTCGCAGGTCCGCCGCTTCGGGCTCAAGCCCGGCAACATCGTCGCCGGACAGATCCGCCCGCCGAAGGAGTCGGAGAAGTACTTCGCCCTCCTCCGCGTCGAGGCCGTCAACTACGAGGCCCCCGACACCGTCACCGAGAAGATCAACTTCGAGGACCTCACCCCCACCCACCCCGACAAGCGCGTCTTCCTGGAGACCGTCCCCGCCGAGATCAATATGCGGGTGGTCAACCTCGTGACGCCCATCGGGTTCGGGCAGCGGATGCTCATCGTCGCCCCGCCCCGCACGGGCAAGACCGTCCTGCTCCAGAAGATCGCCAACGCCGTCACCCACAACCACCCCGACGCCGTCGTCATCATCCTCCTCGTCAACGAACGCCCCGAGGAGGTCACCGACATGGAGCGGAACACCAAGGCGGAGGTCATCTCCGCCACGTTCGACGAACCGGCCGGCCGGCACATCCAGATCTCCGAGATGGTCCTCTCCAAGGCCAAGCGGATGGTGGAGTACGGCAAGGACGTGGTGATCCTGCTGGACAGCATCACGCGCCTCGCGCGGGCGTACAACGAGGTGGCTCCGCACTCGGGCAAGATCCTCACCGGCGGCGTCGACGCCAGCGCCCTGCAGGCGCCCAAGCGCTTCTTCGGCGCCGCCCGCGCCGTCGAGGAAGGCGGGTCCCTCACTGTCATCGGGACCGCCCTCATCGACACGGGCTCCCGCATGGACGAGGTCATCTTCGAGGAGTTCAAGGGCACGGGCAACAGCGAACTCCACCTCGACCGCCGCCTCGTCGATCGCCGCATCTGGCCGGCCATCGACATCTCCCGCTCCGGGACCCGCAAGGAGGAACTCCTCCTCGACCCCACCGAGGGCAAGCTCATCCAGCGCCTCCGCAAGGTCCTCGCCGAGATGCAGCCCACCGAGGCCATGGAACTCCTCGTCTCCCGCCTCCAGAAGGTCAAGACCAACGCCGAGTTCCTCCTGACCATGAGCATGGGCTGATCCGATTTCGGATTGCGGATTTCGGGATGCAGAGGACGCGATCGTCCGCGAGCAATGCCCACGGGACAAGCCCCATCGGGGCGGTCCCGTGGGACGGTC
>JAWLCQ010000182.1:0-9311 GCA_041687095.1 Phycisphaerae bacterium
GCAGCCTGTTTACAAAGTCACACCATGCTTCCTGATGGAGCAGTAGAACAGGAGAGCAGGAGACCGCAGGCGTGTAACACGTTGGCTCTTCATGAGTTCTGTGGATGTCTTGAATCTACTGCTCACCTGTTCTCCTGCTCGCCTGCTCTAGCAGCCCGTTTCTAAACGGGCTGCCAGGGATACATACCGATTGGTGTTAGGGGCGGGCGCCGATGGGTGTTGGGGACAGACCCCGAGGAGTGTTGGCGACAGAGGCCACGACTCATACGCATCCCATTTACTTCTCGGGCAGCGTCGGTTTGACGTGGTTGCTCCGCTTCGCTTCGCAAACCACGGCACCCGCCCGAGAATGAAGTGGAACGCGTATCATGCCCCCCCTTTTTCGATGGCCGTTTGCCACCGGCGCGGGGTCGAATGGCATGAAGAGAAGGCATCGAAGCGCAGCGCGGGCTGCGCCCGCTCCCAATTTCGATTCTCGACTTTCGATTTACGATTGGGCTGACGCCCCTGCCACGGCCCCAGTCGAAGTGAGCGCCGTTTGAGGACCGGGGAACATCCTCGAAAAAGCGAGGATCTTGCGCGTTTGCAGTGCAGCGCGGGCTGCGCCCGCTCCCAATTTCGATGTTCCGCTTTCGATTCTCGTAACCGTTCACGCGCTGCAGTGCGGGGGCAGTGCGGGGTTTGAAGAAGACGCCTGGCATCCGAACCTCCCCACCGACCCCGCTCTCTTACCTCTGCTCCCCACCGGCCCCGTGCCGGTGGTAGGCGGCTATCGACTACCTCGCAGGCTCCCACGGGTCTCTTGCTTCTTCCTCTTTTCCCCACCGACCCCGCGTCGGTGGTAAGCCGGCTTCCTGACTACGGGATCACCGACGGGCGCGGACGAACCGCGGGCCCTGCGCGCCCCCGCCGTAGTCAATAGCCGTTTACCACCGGCACGGGGCCGGCGGGGAGAGGAAACAGGAAACTCACCTCAGTGCCGACATGCCCCTTCCTTCACGCCCTTCCTGCTGTTTGGAAGGGCGTGAGCGGTTACCGTTTTCGATTGGGCTGTCGCCCCTGCCACGGCCCCAGTCGAAGTGAGCGCCGTTTGAGGACCGGGGAACATCCTCGAAAAAGCGAGGATCTTGCGCGTTTGCAGTGCAGGGAGCCTCGAAAACGGGGACTGGCTCCGTAGCGGCATGCTTCTTGCCGCGCAGGGGCCTGTCCCCTTTTTCGAGGCTCGGTTCGCCGGCGCCCTGTTGGGCACGGCGGCTGCATCCGATCGCGGGCGCCAGTAAGCGGCGGGAAGCGGTGGAGGATCAGCACGGAAAGGGCTGCACCCGCACACGGGCGTCCATGCGGAAGCCTGAAGGGCTTCCAGAGCCGTAGCCCCCGGCCGAGCGCAGCGTCCGCCCTAGCAGCCCGTTTAGAAACGGGCTGCTAGAGCAGGCGAGCAGGAGAACAGGTGAGCAGTAGATTCAAGACATCCATGGAATTCCTGAAGAGCCAACGTGTTACACGCCTGCGGTCTCCTGCTCTCCTGTTCTACTGCTCCATCAGGAAGCATGGTGTGACTTTCTAAACAGGCTGCTAGGGGTACGGGCGATGGGGTTTGCCGCCCTGAAGGGGCACAAGAGCGCCCGGGCGTTCTCTTGGACCCCTTCAGGGCAGACATTCGTGGAACGGCCTACCCGGGGCGGCGGCCTGCGGCCTGGCCCTGGCAGCCCGTTTAGAAACGGGCTGCTAGAGCAGGCGAGCAGGAGAACAGGTGAGCAGTAGATTCAAGACATCCATGGAACTCCTGAAGACCAAACGTGTTACACGCCTGCGGTCTCCTGCTCTCCTGTTCTACTGCTCCATCAGGAAGCATGGTGTGACTTTGTAAACAGGCTGCTGGGCTACGGTTCGGTAAGCTCTTCGGGCTTGCAGGGGGCGGTCAGGTCCCTTTGCACTCTCGGATGGTCGCCAGGAGGTCCTCCGAAGGGCCGCCCTTGCTGAGGTAGCCGACCGCCCCCGCCTCGCGCATCGCCTCGGCCTGGTCGGCCTCGCAGTACATGGACAGGCCGATGATCTTCGTGCCCGGGGATTCGGAGGTGATGATCCTGGTCGCCTCAATGCCGTTCATGCCCGGCATGCTGACGTCCATGATGATCACGTCGGGGCGGCAGTGACGGGCCTGTTCCACGGCCTCGTGGCCGTCGCTTGCCTCGGCGATGACGTCGATGTCGGGTTCGGCGTTGAGGATCCCGGCCAGGCCTTGGCGGACGATGGTATGGTCGTCGACCAGGAGGACGCGGATTCCCGCATCCGTTCGCACGGCCTGCGGCGAGCGGGGGACCGCGGGCGGCTTGGCGAAGGAGGCGGAGCCCGGTTGTTCCGCGGGCCGCGGCATGGGGGCGGTCAGCGTGACCCGGGTGCCCCGCCCCGGGGCGCTCTCGATTGCGCACTGTCCGCCGATGTGCTCGAGCCTCTGCTGGAGGCTGAACAGCCCCAGGCCGGTGGCCTCGTCGCTGCCGGCCTGCAGGTCGGCCGGGTCGAATCCTTCGCCCTCGTCGCTTACGACGACGCGGACCCGGTCGTCATCGACCCGCTCCAACAGCACGTCGGCGGAATCGACCTTCGCGTGTTTGGCCACGTTCAGCAGCAGCTCGCGCACGGACGAGAAGAGCAGGAAGGTGATGCCGGCCTCATCCTGGGCGGCCGTCGTCTTGATGTCCGTCCGCACCGTAAGGCCGTGGCGGCTCTCCATCTGCCGGGCCAGCCAGGGCAGGGCGGCTTCGAGGCCCCCTTCGTAGAGAATGGTGGGGCTCAGTTCCACCGTGAGGGTCCGGGAGGCCTGCAGCGACTGCTGGAGCAGATCCTCCATCACGTTGATGGCGTTCTGCGATCGCGGATTCACCCCGAGGGGCCGCACCACGTCCAACTGGAATTTGGCGGCGACCAGGAGTTGCTGGAGGTTGTCATGGAGCACCCGTGCCAGGCGCTCCCGCTCGCGCTGTTCGCTCCGGGCCAGTTCGGACGCCAAGTTGCGGAGTTGATCGGCCCGGCGCTCGGCGAGCGCGGTCCGCTCCGTCACGCGCTGTTCGAGGGTCTGGTTGACCGCGCGGAGTTCCTCGCGGTACTCCTCCTGCTGGGTGATGTCCTCGATGGCCAGCAGGATGCGGTGCGGGTGGGTTTCGACGCGCTCGACGCGTCGGGCGTTGAGCATCATGACGCGAAGCCCCAGTTCGGGGAACTCGTGGCGGACCTCGAAGTCGTCCAGCGGCTGCCCGAGGTCGGCCACTTCGTGCAGAACGCTGCGAAGCTCGGGGATGTCCCACTGCCCGTTGCCGAGGTCATACAGTTTGGCCCCCGCGATCTCGTCGGGTTGGACCTTGAACATGCGGCAGAACACCGGGTTGGCGGACAGGACGCGCAACTCGTCGTCGAGCACGAGGAGGGGGTTGTGGATGGTATCGACGATGCTCTGGGTGTAGTTCTTCTCGTTGCGGAGGCGGCTCTCGGTGTCCTTGAGTCGGCTGACGTCCGAGAAGGTGACGACGGCGCCGGCGATGCGGTTGTCGAGGGTGCGGTACGGCAGGACCCGGGCGGTGTACCATCGGCCGTTGCGGGCCTGCACTTCCTTTTCGACGGGGGAGAGGGTCTTGAGCACGGTTTCGGCGTCGGCGGCGAGATCGCCCCCGGTGAAGTTCTGCGTGATGTGCCCGACCGGGCGGCCCAGGTCGGACTCGATGAGGTTGAGCAGTTCCGTCGTTCGCGGCGTGAACCGCCGGATTCGCAGTTGCTCATCCAGGAAGATCGTGGCGATGTCGGTGGCTCGAAGCAGGTTGGCCAGGTCGTTGTTGGTGTCGGTCAGTTCCCCGACCTTGTCGTTGAGTTGGGCGTTGACGGCGGTGAGTTCTTCGTTGAGCGACTGCTGCTCTTCCTTGGAGGCCTCCAGTTCCTCGTTGGCGGACTGGAGTTCCTCGTTCATGGACATCACTTCTTCGTTGGCGGTCCGGAGGTCCTCGCTGGCGGCGTCGTAGCCCTCGGCGTTGGTCCGCAGTTGTGCGCGGAGGCCCTTGACCTCCTCCTCCAACTGGGCCACCAGGGGCTCTTCCGCCTCCGCCGCGTCCTGGGCGGGGCGGGACGCCCGGCGGGGTTGCGCGTCCTCGAAGATGACCGCCAGCAGGCTGCCGCCCCGGGCCCGCTCCGCGATGCGCGTCACCGTCAGGTTGGCCATCGCCGCCCGCTCGCCCGGAAGGGGAACCCCTGCCAGACTGACCGGGCCCGCCTGGGAGGTCGCCTTGCCGATCGCCCGGCGCAGCGTGGCGGACAGGGTGCCCGTGGTCATGTCGAGAATGTTCAGCGTGGCCAGGCCCTTGGAGTGCCCCAGGTATTTCTCCGTGTGGCCGTGGAAGTGCAGGATCTTGCCCTCGGCGTCGATCAGCACCACGCCGGCGTCGAAGTGCCGCAGGATCGCCTCCAGGTTGGCTTGGCGGAGTTCGGCCCCGTCGGTCTGCGGCCGCTCGGACTGCGGCCGGGCGGCCTGCGGGGCGCCGGCGTACACCGGGAACTCGCTGGCCGCACGGCGATTGGACTGGGTCAGGCGGTAGATGCGGTCCTTCTTGGAGACCGGATCGAAGAGGTTGTCCATCCCGGCCACCCCTTCGGAATTGCCGAGCAGCAGGCACCCCCCGACGTTCAGGGCGAAGCTAAAGACGGAGAGCACCTTCTTCTGCGCCGCCGGCTGGAAGTAGATCAGCACGTTGCGGCAACTGACCAGGTCGAGTTTGGAGAAGGGCGGATCGGCAAGGAGGTTGTGGCGCGAGAAGGTGACGGCGTCGCGAAGGTGCTTGGCGACGAGGTAGTCCTGGCTGCGCCTGGTGAAGAACCGCTCCAGCCGCTCGGGGGAGACGTGATGGGCGATCTCCAGCGGATACGCCCCGGCGCGAGCGGTTTCCAGCGCCTGCTCGTCGATGTCCGTGGCGAAGACCTGCACGGGGCATGCCTTGTCGGCGGCAGACCGCGCCTCCAGCAGGAGCATGGCGATGGAGTAGGCTTCCTCGCCCGTGGCGCACCCGGCGACCCAGGCGCGGAGCGGGGCGTCGTTCGCCTTGTCCGCCATCAGCGGGACGAGGACTTCGGCCTCGAGGGTCTCGAAGACCTCGGGGTCGCGGAAGAACGAACTGACGCTGATCAGCATGTCCTTCGCCAGTTGGGCCAGTTCGGCGGGGTCGGTATCGAGCAGTTTGAGGTATCCCGCCATGTCGGGGATCTGCCGCAAGCCCATGCGGCGCTGGATGCGCCGAAGGACCGTCATTCGCTTGTAGTGGCCGTAATCGGTGCTCGTGCGGGTGCGGAGGAGTTTCAGGATGGCGTCAAGCTGGGCGGACGCATCTTCGCCGGGGGCCTCGTCCCCGTCGGCCGCCAGCGTCTGAGGGTGTTGCACGAACTCCAGCAGCGATTCGGGCATGTCGGCGGGAGGGAGAACGCGATCCGCCAATCCGGCGTCAATGATCGCCTCGGGCATGGCGGGAAACTGCGCGGAGGCGGGATCCTGCACCAGACAGATCCCCCCGGCGTCGCGGATGGCCCGCACGCCGCGCGGCCCGTCCATCCCGCTGCTACCCGAGAGGATGATGCAGACGGCGCGGGGGCCCTGGTCTTGGGCCAGGGAGTCCAGGAAATGGTCAATGGCCGTTTCCACGTGGGCCCCCAGGGTAGGGTCGCCCAGGACCAGCCGGTTCTGTCGAATGCACAAGGCCCGGCCGGGCGGGTTGGTGTAGATGGTGTTCGGCTCGACGGCCAGGCCATCCTCCGCCTGCATGACCCGCATCGCCGTGGATTTCGCCAGGATCTCGGCCATGCGGCTTTCGTGGTCGGGGGCGAGGTGCTGAACGACGACGAAGGCCATCCCGCTGTCGGCGGGCATGGCGTCAAAAATGTCCTTCAGGGCGTTGAGCCCGCCCGCAGAGGCGCCGATCCCGATGACACGGGGAGCGGGGTCGCGGATATCGGGGTGCGATTCGGCCATAGTAACAGAGTCTCCAGATGCTCGCCCTGCTGGGCGTGCTTGCGAGGGCCAGCGCGTTGGCTGCGGTTGCTCGATCCGGCGCGTTACGGGGCCAAAGGAAACTCTCCTGTCCGAATGGCCCCACGGCGGCGTTCGCGCAGTCTCTCAACGACTCGCGGAAGTGTCGCGGTTCAACGTGCGGTGCTGCATGAACGATGCCCGCCCGTGACCGGTTCGGCGCCCGCGATGGTACGCAAGCCCATGCACTCCATTGTACACGATCCTAGGGCATATCGCACCAGGAAACCACGAAACATGCAAGGCGGGTGAGGGGGGGCCGTGCTCATCTTCGGGCGACCTCCATCGGGACGGGGAGGGGGCGGCGGACGCGCCAGGGGTGCGGGGGCGGGGGCGGGGTGGGCTGGCGGAGGAGCGGGTGGGACAGCAGGGCCGCCAGGAGCGGCTCGGCGGAGGCGGGGCCGGAGAACGCGCCCTCGCGCCCGCCATGGAAGTCCCCCACCCAGACGGCGACGACGTGGCGGCCGTTGTGGCCGACGGCCCAGCCGTCGCGGTTGCGGGTGCTCGTGCCCGTCTGCCACGCGAACCAGGGGATGCGCCCGGCGGCGACGGCGGCGGCGAGGAGGCCGTCGGGAGCGAAACCATGGGAGGCGGCGCCCGGGGCAATCGCAGAGCCGGTTTCCTCCGTGGCATGGGCGTCTCGCCCATGTGTCCCACGGGCATCCTGCCCGTGGCGAACGGGGGGGAGCAGGGGCGAGACGCCCGTGCCACGGAATTCCTCTGCACCCCCCTCGCCCGCCATCGCGGCGGGGAGGCGGTGGCGGGTGGAGAGGAGGTCGCTGACGGCGAGGCAGGCGTTGGGGCTCAGGACGAGGTCGCCCTCGGTGGGCTCGTCGGTGAAGAGGCGGACGGGGCGGTACTGCCCGCCGCGGGCGAGCGTGGCGTAGGCGTTGGCGACGTCGAGCAGGCGGACCTCCCGCACCCCGGCGAGGACGGCGAGGGGGGCGGCCTCGGCGGCGCTGTCGCGGAAGCGGATCCCCGCGGAGCGCAGGACGGTCAGGCAGCGCTGCAGGCCCAGTTCCTCCGCGAGGAGCACGACGGGCTCGGTCCAGCCGGTGCGGAGGGCGGCGGCGGCGGGGAGGGGTCCGACGTGGTCCCCTCTCCGCCGCCCGCTGGACCACCCGCGGCGTCGGAGGGGGAGGTCGTAGACGGGGGAATCGGGGGCGAGGCGGCGGTCGGAGAAGGCGGCGGCGTAGAGGAGGGGCTTGAGGACGGAACCGGGGCTGCGCCAGGCGAGGGCCCCGTTGATCTGTCCGCCGCGCGGGTCCAGCACGTCCCGCGAGCCGAGCATGGCGAGGAGGTCCCCGCTGGGGGCGTCGAGGACGACGACGGCGAGGTTGGCGTTGGAGGGAAGGGCGGAGGCGTGGCGGGCGGAGAGGGTTTCGACGAGCGTTTGCACCTGGGCGTCGAGGGTCACCTCCCCCCCCGCCGGGCGCTGGCGGAGGGCGAGGAAGGCGACGTGGTCGGCGGATACGGTGTGGGGGCGAGCGATGAGGGCGAGGGGGGCGGCGGAGGCGGAGGCGGCCTGCGCGGGGGTGATGACGCCGTTGGCGAGCATGCGGTGCAGGACGTAGTCGCGGCGGGCGCGGGCGCGGGCGGGGTGGCGTTGGGGGTCCAGGCGGGCGGGCGACTGGGGCAGCCCCGCCAGCAGGGCGGATTCCGCGAGGGTGAGCTGGTCGGCGTGTTTGCCGAAGAAGCCCAGGGCCGCGGCCTCCACGCCGCGGTAGTTCCGCCCGTAGGGGGCGGTGTTGAGGTACAGTTCCAGCAGGTTCTCCTTGGTCCGCAGGCGGTCGAGCTGCAGGGCGCGGAAGGTCTCGACGAGCTTGGACCCCCAGGTCCGGGGGCGGTCGTCCATCATGCGGCAGAGCTGCATGGTGAGCGTGCTGGCGCCGGAGACGCGGCGGCCGGTGCGGAGGTTGGACCACAGCGCCCGCCCCACCGCGACGGGGTCCACGCCGGTGTGCTCGCGGAAGCGTTTGTCCTCGGCGGCGACGGTGGCCTGCTGGAGGTACGGGCTCATGCGGTGGAGGGGGACGGGGATGCGCCACTGCCCGTCGTCGGCGACGAGCTTGAGGAGCGTCTGCCCGTGGCGGTCGGTGACGACCGGGCTGGCGGGCCAGCGGGCCAGCCGCTCCTCCGGGAACGGGCAGAAGGCCCAGGCGGCGGCGAAGGCCGCCAGGGAGACCAGCACCACTACCGCCGCCATCCGGGCGGCCGCCTTGAGGATCATCCTGATCCAGCGCATACCATTACCCCTTTGTGTCCTGTGAGACCGCGCCTGTGGGAACGGTCTGGATTGTACCCAAAGCCGGGGCGGGTGCAAGGGCCGGGCATAGAATGTGGGTGACCTTCACAGGGTGCCACCCTCAAGCGGCGCTGTTTGCCGCTTGGGGGTGCTGCGGTCCCGGGGCAACACCCCCAAGCCGCGAACGGCATGCGGCTTGAGGGTGGCACCCACACCAAGGCTCCGTCCCGTGAACGCGCATAGGATGTGGCGAAAGGACGCGGAACGATGACTATCGATTATGTCACGCTGATGCTGGTGAACATGGTGGCGGGGCTGGTGGTGGCGGCGTTGTTCGTTTTGAGCCTGCGGAAGGACCTCGCCCTGCGGGCGGAGCGGGCGGCCGAGCGGGCGGCGGAGCGGCGGTGGGCGGCGGCGCTGCTCGTGGCGGGGGTCGTGGCGGGCGTGGCGGGGTTCCACATGGCCCTCACCTGGCCGCTGCAGGCGCTGGGGGGCGTCGACGTGCGCTGGGCGAACATCGCCTTCGGGGAACCGACGGTGCTGCTGGCGGGGGTGCTGGTGGGGGCGGGGCTGGCGGCGTGGAACGGGTGGAGCCTGACGCCCGTGGGCGTGTACAGCGCGGTGGTGGGGCTGGCGGCGGCGGTGATCGGGGCGAAGATCCTCTCGACGAGCGGGACCGACGCGCAGTTGACGCAGGCGCCGCTGCTGGCGGGGACGGGGTTCGTGCTCACGGGGGCGGGGGCGATCCTGGCGCTCCCGACGGTCATGACGCGGTCGCTGGCGCTGCGGATCGTGACGGCGGTGGTGCTGCTGGCGGCGGCGGGGGTGTGGGCGCTGATCGGGTACGCGGCGTACTGGATGCACGTCAGCCGACAGTTTGTGCAGGCGACGGGGCCGCTGTAGGCGCAGAACAACACAGCGCTGCCTTCGGCCGCAACCAAAGGGGCCGCAGGCCCTTGCGATACGTTCGGCGGTTGCCGGGGCCCCTTGGGTCGCGGTCGAAGGCAGGGA
>JAWLCQ010000183.1:0-9246 GCA_041687095.1 Phycisphaerae bacterium
GGCTTCTTTCGCACAACCAGCCGTTGCTCCAGAGTTGCTTCAAACATGCCAAGCTTCCGTGGTAGAAGTTGCGACATTATTAAAGTGACGCTCAATAACCGATCAACCAGTCATCCATCCAGCCATGCTCCACGTGAACCACATCGGCTTTCGCGACGACGACCCGCTGAAGCGCCTCGTTCTGCCCGTCGCCGCCGACGGGATCGGGTTCCTGGGGGAGGTGGTCTTCAATGTCCTCCGCGTCAGCGAGTACATCCTCCGCCCGCTGGGGACGCCCGAGCAGGCCGCCACCGCCCTCCCCCGCCGCGCCGCCCTCGAGGACACCCCCGCCGGCCGCTACGCCGTGTGCGACCTCTCCGAGGTCACCGTTCGCGGCGGCTACCAGGCGTTCCACGACGGGCAGGCCAGCTACCCCTTCCTCATCTACCGCCCGGTGTGGCGGCGGTGCTTCCGCATGCTGCTGGAGTGGTACCGCATCGCCGCCTGCGGGGAGGCGGCGCCCGGGTACCACGACGCCTGCCACCTCGACGACTCCCGCCTCGAGCCCGACGGCGCCCAGGCCGACCTCGCCGGGGGGTGGCACGACGCGGGCGACCTCCGCAAGTGGACCAGCACCATGGCCACCACCGCCCACCGCCTCTGCGACCTCGTCACCGAGCACGGGCGAAACCTCGAGGCCCTGGGCCTGGACGAGGCGGCCGTGTGGCGCCAGGTCGAGCGCGGGGCACGCTACCTGCTCAAGTGCATCGACCCGCAGACGGGGCTGGTGTGGCACTCCATCGCGGCGGCGGCGGACAACTCCTGCAACGTCTGGACGGACAACGTTCCCAACAGCGGGGACGAGCGGTGGAGCAAGACCGACACGCCCCCCATGACCGCCAACCTGCACGTGCAGGCGATGTGCGCCCTGGCGATCGCGCTGCGGGAGCGGGATGCGGAACTCTCCGGCCGCTGCGCCGGGGCCGCCCTCCGCGTGTGGACGGCGATGGGGGGGCGGTTCCGCACGCCCGAGGCCTCCGTCCCCGCCGAGTTGCAGCTCTGGAAGCTCACCCGCGACGACACCCACCGCCACGCCGTCCGGGCAGGCCTGGCGAACCTGCTGGACCGCCAGGTCACCGGCCCGCGGTTCGGGCAGGACCGCCTCCGCGGGTACTTCCTCGCCAACGAGGACGCCATCGAGGGCCACCACGGGCTCACCACGCAGGGCGGGCAGAACCTGTTCGTCTTCGCCGAGTACGCCGCGTGGCTCGCCGAGGCGATCCTCCTGTTCGGGGACGACGGGGACGCGCCCCGCTGGCGGGAGGCGCTGACGCTGCTGCTGGAGGGCTGCCTGGAACCGATGCTGCACCTCTCGCCCTACCGCGTGCTGCCCGCGAGCCTCTTCGCCCGCCCGCACGGGCCCGCGTTCGGGCGGCCGCTGGCGGGGGACCTGGGCTTCCGCTACTTCGGGGTCCACCGCCACGGGACCAACGGGAACCTCTGCAACACCGCCGCCGCCCTCGCCCTCTGCGCCCGCGCCCTCGACGAGCCCCGCTGGGCCGCCTACGCCCAGAAGCAGCTCGAATGGGTCCTGGGCTTCAACCCCTTCGACGCCAGCATGCTCACCGGGATCGGGTACGGGACGGGGGCGGTCTTCAGCTACTACGTAGGCCAGATCCCCGGCGGGATCATCAACGGCATCCGCGGGGACGACCGCGACGAACCGCTCCTCGCCCTCGGCCGCCAGTGCGACCCCTCGTGCATGGAGTACTGGTCCATCCACACCGCCGCCATGCTCCGCGCCCTGGCGATCCTGGAAAACCAGCGCCTGTCGTAGCGGCGCCCGTGGAGGCCTCCCCACGCATGCCCAGAAGCGGGCGGGGATGCAGGGGATGCAGGGGATCGGAGTGCAGAAGCGGGCGGGGATGCGCCCGTGCGACGCCCCGAACGCGTGCGTCGCTCCGAATGCGTGCGACGCCCCGAACGCGTGCGTCGCTCCGAATGCGTGCGACGTCCCGAGCGCGTGCGTTGGGGGTCTCCTGACCCCCAACGTCCGGGAACGTCCAGAGCGCTTCCGCGATAGCGTCATGGCGGCGCTTCGGTCGCGGCGGCCGCCGCCGCGAAGGGGACGCTCCAACGACGCTGCCGCGGAGGCGGCCCTCACCCCTCCAGGACGCCGGGGGTCAGGAGACCCCCGGCGCAGACGCGCGGGACGGGTCAGAAGACCCGCGGCGCAGGCGTCTGCGTGATGTGTAGAACAACGAGGTGGATGGTGGTCCCCTCTTCCCGGGGGAGAGGACGTCACGCGGCGACAGAGGGGGGGGGGCGATGGCGATGGCCCGGCCGTTCCCCTGCTTTTCATTGACCTCTGCCGATTCCGTGGTATGCTTTGGAGCGTCGGGCGAAACGGGGCTCAACCGGGGCGTCTGGCATGGCTTTGCTCGCAGCACACGATGACAAAGGGGAGGACCTTTGTCGCGTGAAAGCCTTTGGCTCGCGTTCCGGTTGGGGACGCCAAAGGGAGGAGAACCCGGCGATGGCGCTCACCGCACTCCAGCCCGTCATGCGCGGACGCTGCTCACTCCGCGCACGCATGCCTGCCTGGAACCGTCGGTGCGCGGCGAGGCGGCACGACAGGCCGCCGGCCCCACTCGCTTCGGAACCCCTCGCGTAACTCCATGCGGACGCTCCGCGCGTTCGCGTAGCACATTGGGGATGCAAATGCTCAAGATCGAGCGTCTCGGGTGGCGTGGTGCGTGCCTGATCGCCTGCACCGTGCTGGCGGTCGTGGCGGTGGGGACGGCGAGGGCGGCGGATACCTTCTGGAAGGGCGCGGTAGGCGTCGAGGGCGACTGGTTCGACCCCGCCAACTGGTCGGCCGGGGTGCCCGCGGGCACGGTTCGGCCGGTCATCAACAACGGGGGCACTGCGGTCCTGACCGCCCCGGGGGCGACGATCGTGGGCCTGCACGTGGGGCTGGAGGCTCCGGGCGGGACGCTGGTCGTCCGCGGGGGGGATCTGCAGGTGGAGAACAACCTCGTGGTGGGCACCAGTGCGGGTTCCCACGCCTCGTTCCTCTTCGAGGACGGGACGATCTCCGTCACCACCAACTTCTACGCGGGGCGATACGGAACGGGGACGGGATCCCAGAGCGGCGGGCGGCTGGAGACGCTGTTCTTCGGCGTGTCGGACACGGCGGGCTCCTCGTACACGCTCGCGGGCGACGGGGAGGTGTACTCCGGGTCGTCCACGGTGTCGCGAACCTTCACGCAGAACGGGGGGCTGCACGAGACGGCCGGGACGCTACGGGTGGACCTCAACGGGGCGTACACGCTGACGGATGGGATGGCGCGGTCGAACGTCACCACCATTACCCGCGCCACCTCCGCCGCCGCTCCCCTCTTCCGGCAGGAGGGCGGGCTGCACTCGATCGCGCAGAAACTCCACGTGGGCTACCAGACCGCCAACCACGGCCGCTACGAACTCGCCGGGGGCACGCTGCAGACGCCCGAGGAGCGGATCGGAACCGACGGGGCCGGCGGGACGTTCCTGCACTCCGACGGGCTCAACGACGTGCAGCGGCTGGTACTGGGGGCGGGCGGGGAGTATTCGCTGTCGGGCGGGACGCTGCGGATCGGGGAGGCCCTCACCCTCGACGGGACGCTGACGCTGGCGACGGGGGCGTGGACGCTGCAGCTTGCGGGCGGGACGGCCGACCTCACCACCGTCAACTTCGCCGACGTCTCCCAGGGGACCTTCCGCGGGGAGGCGGGGACGTTCGCGCTGTTCCCCGCGGGGATGGACCCGCTGGCCGACTTCGCGTCGTTCTCGACGGAGGGGACGTGGCACGTGCAGGGCTCGACGTTCCACGTGGCCCCCGGGGAGACGAAGACGCTCGATGGGCTGTTCGTCGACCCGGTCCTGTGCGAGGGCACGCTGGTGCAGGGCGCGGGAGGGCTCACGCTCACCGGGGGCCTGCAGGTCCGCGGGAGCGGGTCGGCCGACGCGGTCGAGCTGCAGGTGAGCAACGGGAGCGGATCGGGCATCACCGCGGGCGACCTCACCGCGAAGACGGTGCGCATCGGCCAAACGGGGCGGGGCCGGTTCACGCAGACCGACGGGAACGTGTCCATCGCCGGTGGGTCGGGCCTGCTCATCGGGACCGCCCAGGCCGGCCGCTACGAGATGGGCGGCGGGTCGCTGCAGACCAACACCGCGGTCGTCGGCGAGACCGCCTCGGGGGCGCTGCGCATCACCGGGGGGCGGGCGGACCTCACCTCCCTCACCCTCCGCGCGACCAACGACTCCAACCTCGTGATCGAGGGCGGGAGCGTGTACTCCAGCACCCAGACCCTCCAGGGCCGGACCGAACACCTCGGCGGGGAGAACGACACCGGGACGATGACGCTCGAGGGCGACTACGACTACACCGGGGGCGAGCTGTACACGACGAACCTCTACGTGCGGTCCGCCAACGCCTCCCCCACCGCCGTCCTGCGCCAGAGCGGGCCCACGCACGTGGTCCGCGGGCGGATGTACGTCGGGAGCGACGCGGGCAAGCACGGGCGGTACGAGTTGGCGGACGGCAACCTGTGGATGCAGCAGGCGTACATCGGCGGGACGGGCACGTCCAGCGGGCAGATGGTGCAGACGGGCGGGCTCCACCAGGTCCGCCGGCTGTTCGTGCAGCCCACCGGGCAGTACGACGTGTCGGGGGGCACGCTGCGGATCCGCGAGACGCTCAGCGTGCAGGGCGCCCTGAACTTCAACGCCGGGGCATGGACGCTGGACCTCGTCGGGGGCGTGCTGGACCTCAGCGCGGCGGACTTCAACCAAGTGTCCCAAGCGAAGCTCCTCGTCGCCGAGCCCGTGCTCGCCATTCTGCCCGCGGGCTTTGACGCCAACGCCTTCGCGACGCTGCAGAACGACGGGCTGCTGCACGAGCGCGGCCGCACCCTCACCATCCCCGCCGGGCGGACGTTCAACGGGGAGGCCGTCATCGACGACCGCCTGGTGGTCCGCGGAGCCCTGACGGTTTTCGGATCGGGCATCACGTCGCGGGGCGGGATCGAGGTCGTCGAGGGCGGCTCGGCGGCGATCGGCAGCGCGCAGGTGTCCGATACGACCTCCGGCGTCTCGGGCGGTCTGCTGGACGCGCAGACGCTGTACCTCGGGTCCGACGCGAACGGGGAGTTCACGCAGACCGGCGGGGAGGTGCGGCTGCGGGCGGGGACGGGGCTGTACGTCGGGTCCACGAGCGCCACGACGGGGGGGACGGCCGTGTACCGCCTGATCGATGGGGACCTCGCGTGCGACGGAACCGAGAGCATCGGGGCGGGCAGGAGCGGGCGGTTCGTGCACAGCGGCGGGCGGAACCGCGCGGACGAGGTGCTGGTGAAGGCCCCCGGGGCGTACGAGCTTTCCGGGGGCACGGTGAGCGCGCGGCGGACGCAGGTGAACGGGGCGTTCGTGCAGGCGGGCGGGTCGCACGAGGTGCGTGAGGAGGCGAGGATCGTCTCGTCGTACGACCTGCAGGGCGGGAGCCTGCTGGCGGGGCAGGGGTCGGTGACGGCGGGGACGAGCGTGCCCAAGCCCGTGTTCCGCCACACCGGCGGGGCGGCCGGGTCCTCCGACGTGCTCTACATCGCCGACGCCAGCAACACCCGCGGCCGCTACGAACTCAGCGGCGGCGCCCTCACCGCCATGCGGACGGTGCTCGGGGGCGAGAACGGAGGGGGCGCGGGGCAGTTCGTCCAGACGGGAGGGCTTCTGGACTCCCGCGTGCTGGTCGTGAAGACGTATTCGTCGGCGAGCATCTCCGGGGGCACGCTCCGCTCGTCGGGCCGCGTGAAGGTCTTCGGTTCCATGACGTTCGACGCGGGCCCCTGGACGCTGGACGTTGCGGGCGGGATCGGGGACTTCCGCGGGGCGGCGTTCACGGATGCGTCGGACGCCACGTTCCGCTCCCGCGCCAACACGCTGACGATCTTCCCCTCGGCCTTCGATCCCAACACGTTCGCCGACCGCCACGTGCAAGGCGTGGTCCACGTCAACGGGAACACCCTGGTCATCCCCGCCGACCAGCACGTGAGGGGCTTCAGCGAGATCAACGACCACGTCCGCTGCCTCGGTTCACTGCACGGGCAGGGCGAGGGCCTGGTGTTCACGAGCGGCCTGGAGGTTCTCGGGGGGGACGTGCGGGGGCATGCCGCTTACGTGAAGGACACCGTCTCGGGCATGACGGGCGGACGCCTGACGCTGAGTGAGATGCGTCTCGCCGAGAGAGGCGAGGGGACGTTCACGCAGATCGGCGGGACCGCCGACATCGGGCGGCTGTGGCTCGGGGCATACAGCACGGCGAGGTACGACCTGCAGGGCGGGGGCGAGCTGACGGCGGGGGAGGTGATCGTGGAGAACGGCACGACGTTCGCGCACACCAGTGGGGACGTCCAGGTGTCCGAGCAGTTGCTCCAGCGCGGGGCGTACACGCTGACCGAGGGGACCCTGCGGACCAGCGTGTCCGAGGTCCGCTCCAACCAGAGCGCCAACCGCGCCCTGTTCACCCAGAACGGCGGGCGACACGAGACGGGCACGCTCCGCGTGGGCACGGACGAGTACAGCGGGTACGGGTACGGGACCTACGCCCTGAACACCGGGCACGTGCTCGCCGATCGCGCCACCATCGGGATGAGCGGGTCCCCGGGCCTCCTCCAGCAGATCGGCGGGACCCTCGACGCCAACTCCCTCCTCGCCAACACCAATGGTACGTATGAGCTGTCCGGGGGCACGCTGCGCATCCGGGACACCCTGGACGCCACGGGGACCGGGACCCTTCGCCTGCAGCCGGGCGCGTGGACGCTCGACCTGCCCAGCGGTGTGGCGGACCTGTCGACGGCGGCCATTGGGGACGTGTCGGGGGCGACGTTCACGTCGGGGCACGACTCGCTGACCATCTTCCCCGCGGGGTTCGACGCGGCGGGGAGCTTCGGGACGTTTGGCGCGCAGGGCCTCGTGCACGAGGCGGGCACGACGCTGCACATCCCCGCCGATCGCACCATCCGCAGCGGGGCGACCCTCGCCGACTCGGTCCACATCGAGGGCGTGCTGGAGAGCGGGACGGGCCCGCTGACGCTGTCCAGGGGCGTGTACGTCGATGGCGGGAGCGTGCGGGCGGGGTCGATCCAGATCAAGGACTTCGTCTCGGGGATCTCCGCGGGGGAGATCGAGGCCGACACCCTCTCCGTCGGCGGCGGGTCGGCGGGGACGTTCACCCAGAGCGGCGGCACGGTCCGGGCGCGGCTGCTCAACCACTGGGACAACTCCGCCATCGAAGGCGCGTACCTGCTGAACGACGGAAACCTCATCACCGATCGGACGGGCTTCCTGCAGACCGGATCCACACGGTACAGCATGTTCCGCCAGAGCGGCGGGCGGCACATGACGAAGGATCTGAGTCTGCAGAACGCCGCCCAGGGAGTGTACGAGCTGTCGGGGGGCGAGCTGTCGGCGGCCTACGTGCTGTGCGGGGGCACGCTGGAACAAACCGGCGGAACCTCCCTCACCGGCCGCCTCGCCGTGGACTATCGCTACAACCTGCGGGACGGGAACCTGCAGGCGTCGTGCGTCCAGGCGCGTTCGGGCGGTCAGGTCGAGCAGACCGGTGGGCGGGCGGAGATCGGGTTCCTCCGCGTGGACAGCGGCGGGTCGTACCAGTACCGCGGGGGCGAACTGGCGATCGGCGGGCTGGACCTCGACGGGCCCCTGAACTTCGCGGACCTCTCCGCGACCGTCACCACCACCCCCGGGGCGATCCTGGACTTCTCCCGCTTCGACCTATCCTACCTCCGCAGCGCCCAGGACGTAGACCTCGTCGCCGGGAGCGACACGCTCACCATCGTCAGTGCGGCGTCCGACCCCAATGCGCACCTCGGGGGCTTCCGCACCACGGGCCTCATCCACACCACCGGGACGGAACTGCACATCCCCGCGGACCGGAGGCTGGTGTCGGCGCAGGTGCCCCGGCCGGGGGAGGGCAGCTTCCCCGACGCCGTCCGCCTCTCCGGTACGCTCGCCGTCGCCGGCCCCGACGCCAACCACGTCCTGCGGATCGCCAAGGGCCTGACGGTCGAACCCACCGGCCGCCTGGAGCTGGACGGGGGGCAGGTGCACTTCACGGGCGGACCGTCGAAGCTCACGGGCGGGACGATCGCGGGCGGGGCGGACGCGTGGTGCTGGATCCAGAAGACGCCCGACGGGGAGTTCCGGCAGGACGGGGGGCGGATCGAGGTCGGCACGCTCGCCATCGGCGCCGACAGCATCAACCGCGCCTCGTACACGATGGCCTCGGGGGAGATCGACGTGGACACGCTGCACTTCGGGTACCGCAGCACGCTCTCGACGTTCACGATGCTCAGCGGGACCGTGCGGGCGAGGGAACTGCAGGTCGCCTACCAGTCCGCGGAGATCCGGGAATCGTCCCGGTTCGACATCCGCAGCGGGCTCGTGGAGACGGGCGTCACGCGGCTGGGGCATGGCGGGATGGCGATGTTCCAGATCAAGGGCGGCCTGCACACCGCCGACGAGTTGATCGTCGGGCGGGGGACGTGGGAGACGGGCTTCGGGTGGGCGCTGTACCAGTTGCTGGGAGGCGACGCCAGGGTCCGCTCGGCCGTGCTGAACTTCGGCAACATCGAGCAGAGCAGCGGGACCTTCGAGGTGCTTGAGACGCTGACGCTGCTGGGACAGTACGACGGGCAGTACGGGGTGGTGCACATGAGCGGGGGGACGCTGCGGGCGGGGGAGATCGCGCACCGGCAGAGCTACGTGTACCAGACGGGCGGGGACGTGGCGACGGCGGGCGAGCTGCGGATCGGCGGGGATGCGCCCGCCGACTGGCAGATCTCCGGTGGGTCGTTGCACGCGGGCGGGCTGTGGATCGGGGAGGGGAGGGAGACGGCCCGCCTGACGCACACGGGCGGAACGGTGACGGTGGACGGGGACCTCGTGGTCGGGGTGGCGGGATCGCATCTTGGGGGGACGTACTGCCTGCAGGGCCCCGCGAGCCTGTCGGCCGATCGCGAGTACATCGGCGGACGCGACGGGTACGGGCTCTTCGAGCACCGCTCGGGCGTCAACGCCACGCCCCTGCTGCACGTCGCAGCGCAGGGCGCGTACCGGTACTACGGCGGGCGGCTGGATGCGGACGAGGCCATCGTGGAGCGGGGCGGGATCCTGTCGGTGCTGGGCGGGGAGGGCGCGACGCTGGGA
>JAWLCQ010000184.1:0-9144 GCA_041687095.1 Phycisphaerae bacterium
GGCGCCCGGCCGGCGGGGGACGGTTCCCGTTCGCGCCCATCAGGGCGCGGCGCTTGGGGCGGAAAGGGCGGTGCCCGCGCCCCCCGGCCGCGCGGATCCCGGCAGGCCCAGAAGCAGCCGGACGTATTCGACGTTCGCCGCCAGGATCGCTCCGCGCTCGTCGCCGGGCGGGGTCTCCAGCACGACCCATCCGTCGTACCCCACGTCCTGGAGCGCCGCGGCGACCCCGCGGAAGTTGACGTTTCCACGCCCCAAGCGGACGTTGAACTCCGGAGGGAGCCCGCTCGCCACCTGGACGTCCCTGAGGTGGACCCCGGCGATAGCGGAGGAGCCCAAGCCGCGGATCATGCTCCCGGGGTCGTGGCGGCAGGCGGTCAACTCGCCCGTGTCCACGCAGGCCTTCACGAAGTCGCTCCCGCACCCGGCCAGGAGTTCCTCGAGCTGCCCGAGGGGGAGGCTGCTCTCCACCGCCAGCGTCACTCCCCGCTCCTCGGCGGCGGCCGCCAGGTCCAGCATTGCCGCCGCCGCGACGTCGAACTCCTTGGGGAGTTCGATGCGGTTGCATCCGAGGAACGGGACGATCACGTCGGGCGTCCCGAGTTCGACGGACGCGGCGATCGCCTCGCGGACCAGCTCCGAGAAGCGTTCGACCATCAGCGGGGACCCGATCAGGCACGGGCGGGCGCACAGCACGTCCAGGTGCAGCCCGAGGACGGGCAGGCCGAAGCGCTCGCAGAGCGACCGCACCTCCCGCACGTGCCCCGCATCACCCAAGGCGAGCGCCTCGTCGGGGGTTCGGTAGCACAGGCCCAGGCCCTCCGCCCCCGCGCGCCCCGCGCGGACGAAGCACTCGCGAAGACCGATGTCTCCAAAGGCCGTCTGCTGCATTCCGATTCTCATGTCATGACTCCTTCGCTCTCTGCGAATGCGGGACCCTGTGACGATCGCCCCGCCGGGTTGGGTCCTGGGTCTCCGGCGGCAAGGGAAGAACGGCGCTCGCGCCTCGGTGCCCGCAGGCGGGCGGCGCGGCGGAGCGTCCCGGGGCCGGCGGCGGGGGCAAGGCGCGGCGGGCGGGCAATGCGCGAAGCGCGAGCCCGCGACCGGGAAACCATCGCGCCGCTGGAAAGGCCTGGGGAGGGAACGTCAGAACGAGGCGGCAAGGCGTGAGGTACCGAAAACCGCCGTCAAGGCCTTTCAGCGGCGCGGCGCAAATAGCCGCTGACGCTGCACAACGAACTGCGGGCCTTCATGTAGAAGCGGTGGTACATGCTTTCATCCTTGCTGAACACCCCTCATTATAACGGAACACCGCGGATCTGTGTCAAGCCCTTTGCCGCAGGATGCGCCCCTGCGGTCGGGACGCTCCCACGGTGCGATCGCGGAAGCGTTCCGCGCCCTCCCCGCCCCGTCGCGGGCCGGCAGCCCCTCGGCACAGGCCCGGCGCCGTGCGGAGAGGCCTGTCCCGGCGGGAGGCAAGGCGACCACGTCCTGCGCAGGTGCCCCGTGGGGTTCCACAACCGCGTGGACGGATCGCGGTTGCTCGGGCCTTCCCGGCCTGCGCAAGCCATGGCACCACGGCGAGCCAAAGTCTAAGACGTAGCCAATCAACCAGTTACTCAAGTAACCAGCTAACCAGTCAATCAACCGTCGTTGCCGTGCTACGCCTTCGCGGGTTGGCCTTCGTGGAGGTGTTTGTTCATGGCCTGGTGGACGCGGCGCATGAGGTCGACGAAGTCGACCTGGGCGGCGGTGAGGGTTTTGAAGACGTCGTTGGACAGGAGTTGGCGGCGGAGGTCGTCGAGGCGGTGCTTGTCGGGGACCTCGATGGGCTGGTTCTCCTCCTCGAGGCGGGCGACCTTTTCGGCGTGCTGCTGGTAGTCGCGGAAGAGTTGGACGAGGGGGGGGTGCTTTTCGAGTTCGGCGCGGGCGGCGGCGAGTTTGCGGGCCTGGGGGGAGGCGGCGAGTTCTTTGCCCAGGCGGTCGGCGAGGTCGAGGATGTCGGACATGGGTCGTTCTCCGTTCATGGTCCAGGATGGAAAGGATTCCGGGGCGTCGGTTCCCGCCATCGCACCCGGCGGGGACGCACGGGCCGCCGCTCGCGAGCGGAAACGGTCGAGCGCGGCCTCGACTCAATTGTCTATGATTGAAACGATTCCGGTCGTATTGTATCGGGCGGGCGGCGGGATTCGCCAGAGGCAACGTCCGGTCGGCCGACGGGGCGGGCCGGGCGAGAAGAAGAAGAAGAAGAAGAAGAAGAAGAGCGGGGGGCTGCGGGTAGTCAGTAGCCGCCTACCACCGACGCGGGGTCGGTGGGGAATAGAAGAAGAAGAAGAAGAAGAAGAAGAACCCGCCCCAGTTGCCGCACCCGACGCCCTCCCCGGGGGGGGGGGGCAGCGGGCCCTGCCCCCGCGAAGAAGCGGCCGGGAGACGGAAGGGCCGCCCGGGGTAGCTTGTAAACCTTCGCTCCGCCCGGGCAAGCCGGGCGGGGGCGGGAGGGATGCTCGGCGGCGGGGCGGACGGTGCGGGGGGCTCCTGCGGCGGCGGCGGGGCGGTTTCCCGACGCGGCCGGGGGGCGTTGGAAAGGACTGATGCTGGGTTTGGCGCAATGGCCTCCGTGGCGGCGGGCGAGAGTTTGGGGGAAGAGCACGGCTGGGAACAGCGCAGCCGTGGCACCCGGGGCGCGGCGGCGTTGGGAAGCACGGCTGCGAACAGCGCAGCCGTGGCACCCGGGGCGCGGCGGCGTTGGGAGGCACGGCTGCGAACAGCGCAGCCGTGGCACCCGGGGCGCGGCGTTGGGAGGCACGGCTGCGAACGGCGCAGCTGTGGCACCCCGGGGCCGTGGCACCCCCAAGCGGCAGACAGCGCCGCTTGAGGGTGGCACCCGGTGAACGGTTACGGAGATTGGAGAATTGCCTCGGGCGGCGGTGAGGCCGATGCGGTGCGCGCGCCCGGGGCGGAAAGGGTACACCATGCCCGAACAGTACGTCGAAGCGATCCTCAAGTACCTCGCCCAGCGGCACTACCAGCCCCTCAAGCCGCGCCAGCTCGCCCGCGTCATGGGCGTGGCCGAGCAGGAGTACGACTCCTTCCGCGACGCGGTGAAGACGCTCCGCGACCAGGGGCGCGTCGTCCTCGGGGCCAAGAACGCCCTGATGCTCCCGGAGATGTCCTCGCGGATCGTGGGGTACTACCGGGCCAACCCGCGGGGCTTCGGGTTCATCACGCCCGAGACCCCCACCGCCCACGGGGACCTCTTTGTGCCCCCGGGCAAGTCGGGCGGGGCGCTGGACGGGGACCTCGTCGTCGCCCGCGTCCACCAGCAGGGCCGCCGCGAGGGCAAGGCCGTCTTCGCCGGGGAGATCGTCGAGATCGTCCAGCGGGGGCGGAACCGCTTCGTCGGGACGCTGGAGCAGACGGGCAAGGCCTGGTTCGTCCTGCCCGAGGGCAAGCGGACGGTCCCCCCCGTCGTCGTTCGCGACATCGGGGCGGCCGGTCCCAAAGCGGGCACCAAGGTCGTCGTCGAGGTCCTGGACTTCGGGGGCGAGGGGTCGCTGCCGTCGGGGGTGATCGTCGAGACGCTGGGGGCGGCGACCGACCTCGCCGTCGAGACCCTCGCGGTCATCCGCGCCCACGGGCTCAGCGACCGGTTCCCGCAGGAGGCGCTCGACGAGGCCCACCGGGTCGCCGAGGCCTTCGACCCCGCCGACCCCGTCCAGCGGGGGCGGCGGGAGGACTTGACGGGCAAGACGATCCTCACCATCGACCCCCCCGACGCCCGCGACTTTGACGACGCGATCAGCCTGGACGTGCACCGCGACGGGACGGTGACGCTGGGGGTCCACATCGCGGACGTGTCGAGCTTCGTGAGCGAGGGCGGGCCCCTGGACGCCGAGGCCCGCCTGCGGACGACCAGCGTCTACTTCCCCCGCAAGGTCATCCCCATGCTGCCCGAGTCGCTGTCCAACGGGGTGTGTTCGCTGCAGGAGGGCGTGGACCGGTTCTGCCAGAGCGTGTTCATCACCTACGACGCGAAGGGCGGCGTGACGGGGTCGCGGGTCTGCGAGAGCGTGATCCGCTCGGCGAGGCGGCTGACGTACGTCGAGGCGCAGGGGATCATCGACGGGCAGACGGGCGGGTACGATCCGCCGGTCGTGAAGCTCCTGCAGCGGCTGGCGGCGTTGGCGAAGGCGATCGAGGCCCGCCGCCGCGGTCAGGGGATGCTGCACCTGGACCTGCCCGACGTCGAGCTGGTCTTCGACGAGAGCGACAAGGTCGTCGACGCGGTTCCCGAGGACCAGTCGTACACGCACACGCTGATCGAGATGTTCATGGTCGAGGCCAACGAGGCCGTCGCGGCCCTGCTGACGGCGAAGAACCGCCCGTTCCTGCGGCGGATCCACCCCCCGCCCAACGAGATGGGCAGCAAGCAGTTCCAGACGTTCGTCCGCGCGTGCGGGCACCGCATCCCGGGGGACCTGACGCGCCACGACGTGCAGGCGCTGCTGGCGAGCGTCAAGGGGCGCCCGGAGTCCTACGCGGTGAACCTGGCGATCCTGAAGATGATGCAGCAGGCGGAGTACTCCCCGATGCAGGTGGAGCACTTCGCGCTGGCGTCGCGGCACTACTGCCACTTCACGAGCCCCATCCGCCGCTACCCCGACCTGACGGTGCACCGGCTGATCCGCGAGTACTGCCGCAACCGCCTCGACCATCGCCCGCCCGAGGACATGGCGGCGTTGACGAGCCTGGGGGGGCACTGCTCCACCAACGAGCGCCGCGCCGAGGCCGCCGCCAACGAACTCCGCGACGTGCTGATCCTCCAGCTCCTGGAGACGAAGGTGGGCGAGACCTTCGATGGGGTCATCACGGGGGTCGCGAACTTCGGGATCTTCGTCGAGTCCCCGCGGTTCCTCATCGAGGGCCTCGTGCGGATCGACGACCTGGGCGACGACTGGTGGGAGGTCGAGGCCCGCACCGGGCAGGTCCGCGGCCAGCGGAGCGGGCGGACCTTCCGCATCGGGGACATGCTCGCCGTCCGCATCGTCAACGTGGACGTGGCGAAACGCCAGCTCTACCTCATCCCCGACAAGCCCCCGGGCAAGGGGAAGGACAAGGAGCCGAAGCAGCCCAAGGGCAAGGCCAAGGGCCCGACCAAGGGGCAGGCCAAGCCCGCGAAGGGCAAGGCCAAGGGCCCGGCGAAGGGCCCGGCGAAGGCCCCCCCCACCGGGCGCGAGAAGACGCCCGACAAGGGGACCCGCCGGCGGAAGCGGTAACGCGGGGTGCCGCCAGGACGCGTGGCCGGCGGCGGTGCGCGCGATCGGCCGCAGAGGCGCGAGTTCGTGGTACGTGCAGTTCGTAGGGCGTGCAGGCCCCGTAGCGAAGCGGAGGGGTCTGCGCGCGGAAGGGCGCATCCCGCGCGCAAGCGTCTCCGCTGCGCTCCAACGCTTGCACGCCCTACCTGCCGCCGCACCCGGGCGGGGGGTGCGGGAAAATGGTGTTGATCCGCGGGGCGGGATGTGGATAATGCGCCTTTTGTCCCGTCCATTTTACAAGTGAAGAGGGTGATGGAATGGAAAGCAAGATCACGGCCCTGCTGGCGCTGCAGGCGGTGGAGCGTCAACTGGCGCAGGTACGCGGACGCCTGCGGGCGCGCAAGAGCGGCGTATCCGCGCAGCAGAAGAAGATCGACCAGTTGCGCGCCGATTACGACGCCCTGCGCGAGAAGGCCTTGACCCGCCGCCGGGACGCCGACCGCCTCGAGCTGGACCTCCGCCAGCGCGACGAGCAGGTCACCAAGCAGCGCGCCGCGCTGAACACGGCGAAGACCAACAAGGAATACGCCGCCATCCTCACCCACATCAACACCCTCCGCGCCGACAACTCCAAGCTCGAGGAGGAGGCCCTGGCGATCATCCAGGAAGTGGAGGTCATCAACCAGGACGCCGCCAAACTCCTCGCCCAGGTCGAGCAGGAGCAGCAGCGCCTCACCGAGATCCAGAACTTCACCTCCGGGGAGATCGAGCGCCTCGAGACCATGGCCGCCGACCTCTCCCAGAAGCGCGTCGCCGCCGCCCAGGCCGTCGCCCCCGAGATCCTCGAGCAGTTCGACCGCCTCGCCGAAACTTACGAGGGCGAGGCGATGGCCCTGATCGAGCCCCAGGGCGGCAGCGCCCGCAAGGGCCCCGAGTCCTACGTCTGCGGCGGGTGCTACATGACGCTCAGCCCCGAGCACGTCGTCGCCCTCCTCAGCCGCGAGGATCTCCGCACCTGCAACAACTGCGGCCGCATCCTCTACCTCCAGCAACACGCCGACAAGGCCAAGAGCAAGTAGCCCCGCGTCCCCGGAAAGGAATCCGCCGACCGTGACTGCCGACCAACCCCTCCGGCTCGAAGCGTTCATTGATGGCGGCGCGCGCGGGAACCCCGGTCCCGCGGCCGCGGGCGTGGTCCTGCGCACCCGCGACGACAAGACCGTGGTGCACGAGCAGGGCATCTTCCTCGGCCGCACCACCAACAACGTCGCCGAGTACCAGGGCCTCCTCGCCGCCCTCCGCGCCGCGGCCAACCTGCACGCCGCCGAACTGCACGTGTACAGCGACTCGGAACTGCTCGTCCGCCAGGTGAACGGGCAGTACCGCGTCCGCCAGCCGCACCTGCAGGTCCTCCACCAGCAGGCGGCGGCGCTCGCCCGCGGCGTGCCCAAGTTCACGATCTCCCACGTCCGCCGCGAGCACAACACCCACGCCGACCACCTCGTCAACCTCGCCCTCAACGCCGGGCGCGACGTCGACGGGGACGCGTAGCAGACCGCGCCCGCTCCCCCAGACGCCGCTCAATGCAGCCCGAGTCTGTGACGAGGACGGGAAGGGGAATTGCGGATTGCGGATTGGGGATTGTGGATTCCTGTGATTCCCAACGGAATGCGAGTTCGAGGGGTCGGCAAGCAGGACGCGTGACGCCCCAAAGGCAAGCCACGGGCAGCTCCCTTATGGAACCGGGACTCCGCTTGCGTGACGCCCCAAAGGCAAGTCACGGGCAACTCTTTCGCGGAAGCTGGACTCCGCTTGCCTTTTTGGCGTCACGCGTCATGCGCGTCCCCGGTGAATTCCCATGCTGTGTCGGTTGGACGTGGTTGCTCCGCTGCGCTCCGCAAACCACGGCACCCTCGCGTCACGCGTCACGCCTCGGGCTTGCAGACCCTTCGAATTCGCATTTCGTTGGGAATCGCAGGAATCGGCAATCCGCAATCCCCAATCCGCAATTCCTTCCGGGCTTCGCTGGTGCTACACTCTTCCTTCTCGCACTGGCTCGGGGAGCGTCGGGCGTAGCGTCGCGCGGGCGGTGCGGAGGGAAAAGGGAACCGTGAGGTACGCTGCCATGCTGTCCGAAACTGCTGTCCGCCCCGCCCGTGACCACCGTGCGCCCGCCCCCCCGCTCTTGCTGGAGACGCTCGAGCCGCGCCTCCTGCTCAGTGCGTCCGTGACGGACCTGTCCCCGATGCTGCTGGGGACGGAGTGGACCTACGACGCCGTGCACGACGGGGTGGCGGGGACGACCGTCCGCCGCGTCACCAGCACCAACGCCAACGTCAACGGCCGACCGACCGTCGAGTTCTCGACGTCGTGGAACGGCAGCGCGTGGACGACGTGGTACGTCAACGTCGAGAACGACCGGCTGCTGCTCTGGCGGGAGGGGCTGGTGGACGACAGTTGGTTCGGGGCGGGGACGATCACGGCGGCGGAGAGCTACGCGACGGGCTGGACGAAGGCGGTGGGGCCGCTGGCGGCGTCGGGGAGCTTCTCGGGCTCGGGGGCCCTGAGCGGGACCACCTCCGAGGGCACGTCGTGGACGGGCTCGTTCAGCGAGCAGACGACGTACTCGACGGTAACGGTGACGGTCCCGGGGGGGACGTTCCCGGCGTTGCGGTTCGACTCGACGGCCAACATCACCCGCAACTTCAGCTATGGGGGCTCCCCGTGGCAGGTCGTATCGCAGGAGTTGAACAGCTTCTGGTACACCGAGGGGCTGGGCGTCGTCCAGCACATCGAGCAGTGGACGGACTGGACCTACGTCAACAGCGCGCTGGTGGAGACGGACACGGGGAGCACGAGCGAGGCGCTGCGGCTGTTCAACGGCGCGGCGCCCTCCCAGCGGCCGGACCTGGCGTTCCTGCAGTACGCGGGGATCGCGGGCAACTACACCGCCGGGCAGGCGATCCGCGGGAGCGTGCAGTTGACCAACGCGGGCCCGGGGACGGCGGCGGGGTTCCGCTACGAGGCTCGCCTGTCGGCCGACCACGTCTGGGGCAACGCCGACGACGTCGTCGTCCTCTCCCTCCCCGAGTCCGACACGATCATCGGCTGGGAGGCGTGGTGGGAGCACAACCTGGGGACGGTGCCCGCCTCCACCCCGGCCGGGGCTTACTACTTCGCCATCGTCGTCGACGAGGACGGGGCGGTCTCGGAACTCAACGAAACCAACAACGTCCTGTGGACCGACGCGCCCTCCGTCATCGTCTGGGCCGGGCCGCCCGACCTCACCATCGCCAACGCCGACCACACCGCCGCAGGCCCCCTGCTGCCCGGGGAGTCCTTCACGTGGCGGCGGTTCGTGCACAACGGGGGGTACGGGCCCACCACGCCCTTCCACGTCGAGGCCCGCCTGTCCACCGACCAGGTCTGGGGCAACGCCGACGACATCGTCCTCGCCCGCCAGAGCGTCTCGGACTCCCTCGTCCCCCCCACCGGGGCGTGGGCGACCGACACCGCCACCGTCCCCTGGAACTGCCCGGGGGGGACGTACTACTTCGGCGTGATGGCCGACGCGTCCTCCGAGGTCTCCGAGGTCTCCGAGGCCAACAACATCCTCTGGTCCGCCTCCGCGGAGATCCGCGTCGTGGACCTCGCGGGCCTGTTCAACGAGAGCGACTACCTCGCCCGCTACCCCGAGGTCGCCGCCGCCGTCACCAGCGGCGCGCTCGCCAGCGGCTACCAGCACTTCGCCCTGTGGGGCATGGCGGAAAACCGCTCGCCCAACCCGTTCTTCGACGCCCAGTACTACTTCGCCCGCAACCCCGACATCGCCGCCGCCGGACTGCCCGCCTTCCGGCACTTCGTCCTCTGGGGGCAGGCCGAGAACCGCGCC
>JAWLCQ010000185.1:0-9110 GCA_041687095.1 Phycisphaerae bacterium
GGGGATGCAAGGGATGCAGGGGATGGGAGTTGATTCACTCCCATCCCCTGCATCCCTTGCATCCCCGCCTTCTCGTTATCTGGTTCATCTGCGTTCATCCCCGCTCACTCCTGAGCGAGTGAAAGACCCGCATCTGCGGAGGGGACCCCGACCGACACCCACGCAAATCCGAAATCCGAAATCCGAAATCGCCTGCCCTCCTCACACCCGATCCGCGCGCGACGGTAATCTGTCCAAGTACTTCCGCACCAGCGCCCCGTCGAGCCCGTTGCGTTCGATGACCTCCTTGAAGAACCACGCCGACGGCTTGGGCGTGCGGGCGAAGGTGGTGCGGTCCACGTCCACCAGCCCGAAGCGGGGCACGTAGGAGCCCCACTCGTAGTTGTCCATCAGCGTCCAGTACAGGTACCCGCGGAGGTCCACCCCGTGGTCGATCGCCTGCCGGAAGGCCGCCAGGTGCATCGCGAGGTAGGCGATGCGGAAGCGGTCGTCGTCGCAGCAGCAGCCGTTCTCGGTGACGTAGACGGGCTTGTCGGTCAGGCGCTCGAGGTTGGCCATGAGCTGGTCGGGCGAGAACTCGTTGTGGTAGAAGTCCTCGTCGGAGATCAGGGGGAGGAACTTGTGCGGGTAGCGGGGGCCCTTGGTGCGGGCGTCGCGGGCATTGACGAGCTGGCGGGTGTACATGTTCACCGCCCAGAAGTCGCAGCGGCCCTTGAGTTCGGGGAAGTAGCCCCCGTCCACGAACGGGTAGACGAACTCGCCCGTCCGCATGGCGTGGAAGTAGAACCCGTGCGAGAGCCAGTCGGTGTAGTCGGTCAGCAGGATGTCCGCGCGGTCGCAGGGGCGGTGGGGGACGAAGGGGACGTACGCGATGGGCGACGCCACCGGGGCCTCGCTGAACCCCTTGAGCACGTCGTAGCCCCGCGCGTCGCCCAGCAGGTAGTGCAGCTTGTAGGCGGCCATCTTCGCGTGGGTCTCGGGGGCGGGGGGCATGCCCCCGTGGAGGTTGTACTCGTTGATCGGCAGCCACCCGCGGACGTAGGGGGCGAGCTTGCGCCCGACGTGCTCGACGTAGCGGAGGTAACCGTCGACGTTCTCCCGCTGGTGCCAGTCCCCCTTCCGCACGAACCACAGCGGGTTGGTGAAGTGGTGGAGCGTCACCCAGGGCTGCACGCCCGCGTCGTGCAGGCGGCGGGCGAAGTCGACGTAGTGCTCGACGGCCGATGCGTCGAACTCGCCCTCGGAGGGCTCGACCCGCGACCACTCGACCCCGAAGCGGTACACCGGGTGGCCCAGCGTTTTCACCAGCTCGATGTCCTCGCGGTACATCGCGTAGCTGTTGTTCGCCTTTCCGCACGGGACCTTGATGTGCCCGTCGAGCTCGGCCTGGCGGAACTCGTTGTTGAAGTTGTCGCCCTCGGTCTGATACGCCGACGACGCCGACCCCCAGAGGAACCCCTCGGGGAAGCGGATCTCGGGCAGGGAGAGTACGTCGTACATCGTTCGGTGCTCCTCTTGGGTCTCGTGCGCCTGCGGGCGGAATCCGGAGGGGGAGAGAGGGGGATTGCACAGATTTCAGGATTACACAGATGGAAGAGAGCGGATCCTCGTCCGTCGTGCCCGCAGCGTCCATCGCGCGTCCATAGCACCCTGCGCTGGCTTGGTCGCTTCAGCGACCATGATTCGTTCTTGTCAAGCGGTCCATGGTCGCTGAAGCGACCAAGCCAGTATCCGCATCTCCTCATCTGCGCAATCCAGAAATCTGTGCAATCCCTTTCTCTCCTCCTCCGGGGTTCTTCGGGGTGCCTTCGAATCGCGGAGAGGATACCATACAACCAACTCAACGTGAATCTCTGCGTCTCGGCGTCTCTGCGGCGGTTCCTGAAGCGCCCGACTCGCAGACGACGCACGAAAGGAGCTGGACACGATGACCCCCAAGCAGCGCTACCTCGCCGCCGTCCGCGGACAGGAGTACGACCGCACGCCCGTCACGCCGATCTTCATGGCGTGGGCGGCCCATCACGTGGGGAAGACCTACCGCGACTTTCAGCTCGACGGGGACGTGCTGGTCTCCGCCCAACTCGCCGTCACCCGCGACTTCGCCGCCGACCAGGCGTCGGTCATCAGCGACCCGTGGCGGGAGGCGAGCGGGTACGGGATGGAGTTCGACTACCCGCCCGAGGGCGTGGGCGTCCCGAAGAACCGGCTGCTGGAGTCGCCCTCCGACATCGCCGCTCTGCGCCCGCTGGACCCGTCGGGCGTCCCGCGGATGCGCCAGCGCGTCGACAGCGTCGCCGCCCTCGCCCGCGAGATCGGCGAGACCCACAGCGTCCTGGGCTGGGTCGAGGGCCCCCTCGCCGAGTACGCCGACCTCCGCGGCATGCAGGAGACCATGCTCGACCTCATGGACGCCCCCGACCGCTTCCACGCCGCCGCCGAGGCACTGACCGGAACCGCCATCGCCTTCGCCCGCGCCCAGATCGCCGCCGGGGCGGACACCGTCGGTGTCGGTGACGCGGCCGCCTCGCTCGTCGGGCCCGACCTGTACCGCCAGCACGTCCTGCCGTGGGAGCAGAAGCTCATCGCCGCCATCCACGACGCCGGGGGACTGGTGAAGCTGCACATCTGCGGCAACATCCGCGGGATCCTCCCGGACCTCCCCGCCACCGGCGCCGACATCCTCGACATCGACTGGATGGTCCCGCTCGCCGAGGCGAGGGCCGCGGTGGGGGAGACGATGACGCTGGCGGGCAACTTCGACCCGTCGGCCGTCCTGCTGCAGGGCACCCCCCAGCACGTCGCCGCCGCCGCCCGCGCGTGCATCGCCGACGGCGGCAAACGTTTCCTCCTCCAGCCCGGCTGCGAGGTCCCCCCCGGAACGCCGGTCGAGAACGTCCGGGCGTTCTGCCCGACCCCGAAGGAATAGCGGGGATGCAGGGGATGCAGGGGATAGGGGGAAGGCGCTGGGGAATCGGGAACCGGGAGCAGGAACCGGGAACTTGAACTCAACGCACTTGCTGGCTGTAGTAAGGGAGTCGGTCTCAACAGCAGGTCATGGACGGTGAAAGGACCCGCATGTCATCCGAGACAAATCGTAAGTGGCGAGCCCTGCGTGAGCGTCCTCCCAAGAGCTTGGGGAGATGGTGCGTTTTCATGCTTCTCGGGGGAGGGTTGGTAGGGGTGTGGCATGGCCTGAACTGCGCCGTGGCCTGGGGAGGAGATTGGTGGGCTTCCATGCTGAACGGGGCGCAACTGCTGCTGGCGTACGCTACGGGCGCTCTGGCTCTGTGGCTGGCACTGGGTTGCCTCCGGGCACGGAAGGACCCCTGGCTCCAGCGTCGAAGCATTCAGGTCGCTGTAGTGCTCGCCGGGATCACGTGGACCTTCGCGGCCCCGAGGGTGTTTGAGCCGCTGGGCGACCGGCTGGACTTCATGCAGGCTCGGGACGGGCGGGCGTACTGCGAGTGGTTCGTTCCACATCTGGAAGCGTACCGAGAGCGGACGGGGCATTACCCGGAGCGCCTTGACGAACTCCAGCCGAACCCGCTGCCCAAACCGTGCTGGAGAGGATTCCTGCACGTGGAATACTCGATTGGTGATTACGGGCCCAAGATGGTCTTCTGGATCGACAACGAATGGCACAGGTACCACGTCTCGTCGCGGGACTGGTACTGGGGTGGTGACCCGTTCGACGGGCCTCCATGAGATACTGCCCGTCGGCACAGGAAAGGCAGTCCGGTAGGGCGTGCAGATGCCGTAGCGCAGCGTAGGCATCTGCGCGCGGGATGCCGCATCCCGCGCGCAAGCGTCTCCGCTTCGCTACGACGCTTGCACGCCCTACCTCGCTGGGGAATAGGCGGAGGAGGGGAAGCGGGGATGAACGCAGATGAACGCGGATGGGGAAAGAGAGGCGTGCGCGAACCCCTCTCCCCTCGGGGAGAGGTGCCGAGCGCAGCGAGGCGGTGAGGGGGCGCCGCGATGTCGAGAGCGGTCCGCAGGCGAAAGGAACGTCCCCCCAATTCTCCTCGCGGATCGAGGCCGCACCGGCGTCCCAAGGCCCCCCTCATCTGTCGCTTCGCGACATCTTCTCCCCCAGGGGAGAAGGGTTGGGCGGGCGCCCTCTCTGCTCTCACCTCTCTGCTCTCACCTCTCACCTCTAACCTCTAACCTTCCCCCTCGCACCCTTCAGCCGGTCGGTGAGCGTGATGACCCGCTCCCACCCCTTCCCGCTGGCGGTGACGGTGATCCGGCCCTTTGCCTCCTCGAGCGCGAGCTTCGCCGTCGCCGTCGTCGGAGTGAGGAGCGTGGCGAGGGTGATCTCCGATTGCAGCCGGGTGGCCGTGCACCAGCGGAGGACCGTCGCCTGCGGAGCGGTCGGGGTCGTCGGGGCGCTTGTCGCCGTCAGCAGCACCGAGGGGACCGTCGCGGCGTACGTCATGCGGAGCGAGTTGTGCTTGCCCCGCAGCACGGCCGACGACTTCGTGGTCTTCACCGGGAACAGCGTGTGCATCCGCGACTCCGCCCGCCCCGCGGCCGCCAGGGACACGCGGTCCACGATCAAGAACCCGTCCGTTCCCAGCATGAGCACCAGCCGCCCGCAGAACTTCACGCCCGCGCTGTGGCTCATCGGACCCCAGGCGTTGGACGCGTCAAGAAGGATGCCCTCGCACCCCGCGACCGTCACCTTCCGCGTCGCGTTGAGCTGCGACCCCGACGCCACCCCGACGCCGTTGATGAGGATGGTGTTCTTCGCCGCGGGGCTGATCTCGTAGAGTTCCTCGCGCCGCGGGGAGAAGGTGGTGTCGAGGTACTCGGCGTTCTTGACGTCGGCGAGCAGGTGGTCGGACCCGACGACGCAGTGGACGCTCAGCAGGTCGCGGTGCCCGTGGGGGACCTTGGTGGACCCGCCGCGGACGGCGAGGTACAGCGAGGGGGAGGGGAGGCGATCGGCGAGGACGGCCCAGTCCAGGCCCTTGTAGAGGCGGACGACGGGGGCCTTTTCACCGCGGAGATCGCCGAGATCGCGGAGAGAGGAGGAACTCTTTCCTTTCCCCCTCCGCGTCCTCTGCGTTCTCTGCGGTGAAAGGATCTCGTCGGGCTCCCCCGGATGCAGGGCCAGCCACTCGGGCGCATACCCGACGCGTCCCGCCGAGTAGGCGATGCGGTCGTTCTCGGTGTCGAGGGCGGCGAGCACGTCGTGCGCCCCCAGCCGTCGGGCGACCTCGTAGTGGAACGGTTCGGGCGACCAGTGGTTCACGTCCCCGAAGCTGCACGGCTGGCCGTTGGGGCAGAAGTCCAGCGGGAACGCCAGCGTCTGCTTCGTCCCGCGGAGCTTCATCAGCGGGTGGGGCTTGCCCGTGGCGTTCTCCCAGCTCAGCAGGTAGCGGAACGCGTAGCGCATGCCGTAGTTCCAGTACCCGATGCCCTCGGGCCACGCGCCCTGCGTCTCGTCGAGGTAGCGCATGTAGGGCTCGAAGGACTGCTCGACGAGCGGGAGCAGTTCGGGGGCCTCGATGGCGTCCTCGTACATGGCCAGGGCGAGCGTGCCCAGCCCGCCCGCGCAGACGGTGTTCCAGTTGGAGTTGGTCTTCCCGAACCACCACGCGCCTCCGGGGCGGCAGTGCTTGAGTCCGGCGGCGAAGGCCCAGTGGTGGGCGGTGTCGAGGAAGAGTTCGCCCTCTTCCTCCGTCAGCATGTCGTACAGCCAGTCGTACGCCACCGCGAGGGTGAGGGCGTTCTCCCCGTAGCTGAGGTCGAAGATGGCGTCGGGGGCGCTGTTGCCCTCCCGCCACGCGATCCACGACCAGTACTCCCAGGAGCGCATCTCGCGGATGCAGGCGACGATGGCGGTGCGGAAGCGGGCCTCGCCCGTCCGCAGCCACTCGGCGAGCAGCGCAAAGACGCGGTCCTGCATCTGTCGCGCCCGCAGCAGCAGCCCGTTGTGCGTGTGCACGGTGTACTGTAGCGGGGGGAGCTTCACGTGCCTGCGGGCGGCGGAGCGGACCTGCATGCTCGCCTGCATCAGCAGGGGCAGCGTGGGGGGTGTGCGGAGGCGGGCGGTGGACTCGGGCGGCAGGAACAGCCGGGGGTGCGGACGCAGCGTCGCGAGTGTGGGCATGGCGGACTCCTTGCAGTACGCGGAACTATACAGGCTCGTTGCGTCGAAGCAAGGCTTGCCCTCGGAAGGGGAATTGCGGATTGCGGATTGCGGATTGTCGTGTGTCGGGGCACAGGGCGAGTCCCGGGGATCCGATGGGCGTCGCGCATCACGCCTCCTGCTCACCGACCCCTCGAACTCGCCTTCGACCTCCGACCGCAGAAATCCGCAATCCGCAATCCGCAATCCGCAATTCCCCCCCAGCCTTGCTTATCCCCTCCCCCCGAATCGCCGATACGGTCACCATGACAATTCTTCCCGACATCTTCCGTCGGGGGGGGAGGCGACGCGCGGGGACGGCGCGGGCGCGAGCGGAGGCGGTGCGGATCGAGCGGGCATTCACGCTCGTGGAGATCCTCATCGTCACGCTGTTGCTGAGCATCCTCGCCATGGTCGCCCTCCCGCAGATCCAGGCGTCGGTCATGCAGGCCAAGGAGTCGCAGCTCGTCACGGACCTCAAGATGCTGCGGCGGCAGATCGAGGCGTACGCGCTGCAGCACCGCGAGCGGCTGCCGCACCTCGACGAGAGCGGCCAGCCCGACACGGCCAATCTCATCGCCCGCCTTACCCAGCGGACCAGCCCCGAGGGTAAGCTCACCGAGGACGGCGTCTTCGGGCCCTACATGCCCCAGTTCCCCGCCAACCCCTACGCCCCCTCCGACGTCGCGGCCCAGGTTGCGTTCGGCACGGCCCCCGTCCCCCCGCGCGACGGGACCACCGGATGGTACTACTGCACGGAGAACGGATTGCTCTCGGCCAACACCGCCGAGGGCGGGGCGTGGCTGGACGTCGAAACCGCCGCCGAAGCCCCCTCCGTGCCCGAACCCCCCGCCCTCCCGCCGCCCTCGCTCCCGCGCCCCCCGCTCAACGCCCTGCCCGGCGGGGGCACGGTCCGCCCCGATCCCTGGGTCCCGCGCTAGTCTTTGAGCATCTCCCGCAGCTCCAGAAGGGCGCGCACGTGGCGGAGGGCAAGCATGCGCGCGCGGGACGATCGCCGACCCTCCTTCCGCGCGCGGGACCTGCCTGCGCTGCGCTCCGGCAGAACCCGCACGCCCTACGTGTCGCTCCCGAACATCTCCCGCAGGTTGCGGTGGAAGAACGGGCTGGCGATGGGCCCGTGCATGAGCGGGTCGTTCGTCTCCCGCATCCAGTCCGCGAGGCGGGTGCGCAGCGTTGCGACGGTCTGGGCGTTCTCGGGCTTGCCCGCGACGTTCCGCATCTCGTCGGGGTCCGCGTGGAGGTCGTAGAGTTCCTCGGGCGGCCGATCCTTCGCGTACCGCCTCCCCAGCTCCAGGTCCGCCCCCTGGTGGTAGATGTCGCTGGGGGCCTCCATGAGCCCGATCTTCTCGAAGTTGCGGATGTACTTCCACCGCTCCGTGCGGATGCCGCGGATGGGGTCGTAGGTATCGTGGAAGGTTTTTTCCGCGAAGACGGCGTCGCGGGGCGTGAAGCCCGCGTCCCCCGTCAGCAGGGGAAGGAAGCTCCGCCCCTGGATGCGGGCGGGGATCTCGATCCCGCAGGCGTCGAGGAGCGTGGGCAGCACGTCCACGTTGCTCACCAGTTCGTCGCGGACGGCGCCCTCGCCCCAGTTGCCCGCGGGGTAGCGGAGGAACAACATCGTTCCGATCCCGGGATCGTAGAGGGTGGACTTGGCGCGGGGCATGGCGATCCCGTGGTCCGTCGTCACCGCGAGGATCGTGTTCTCCGCCAGCCCGTGCGCGTCGAGGAAGTCCATCAGCCGCCCGAGGCACACGTCGAACCGCTTGACCATGCCCTGGAACTGGGCGAGTTCCTTGCGGGTCTCGGGCCCGTCGTTGAGGTAGGGGGGCACGAAGACGCCCTTGGAATCGTCGGGGGGCGTGTCGTACAGCTCCCACCCGCGGTGCGTCTCGAACCCGCCGATCTGGCAGAAGAACGGGCGGGACCCGTCGCGGCCCTCGACGAGCGGAGCCCAGTGCTCGGGCGTGTCCATGAGGGAGTGGTTGGCGTCGACGACGTCGAAGCCCAGGCGGGCGGGGTCCTTGGTCTCGTGCTGCCCCGCGAGCAGCCACGTGTCGTACCCCGCGGGGCCGAAGAGCGTGGCGATGGGCGTCTCGTCGTCGTGGAGGTCCCACCCGAAGTTCCCGTGCGTGAGGCCCATGACCCCGTTGGAGTGCGGGTAGCGTCCGGTGACGATCGCCGCCCGCGAGGGCGAGCACAGCGGGGTCGTGCAGTAGTGGTGGGCGAAGCGGACGCCCTCGGCGGCGAGCCGCTCGCAGTGGGGCGTATCCACCGTCTCGACCCCGTAGGGCGAGACATGCCGGCCGGTGTCGTGGGTGATCAGCAGGACGACGTTGGGACGCTGGGCCATCGCGGGTTCCTTCCGTTGCTGGGACAGAGGGGGAATGGTAGCGGATCGGGCGCGGGAAGGGAACTCCCTGCGGAATTGCGGATTGCGGATTGGTAACTGTTCACGCCCTTCCAAACAGCAGGAAGGGCGTGAAGAAAGGGGCATGCTGGCACCGAGGTGAGTTTCCGATTCCCTCTCCCCGCCGGCCCCGTGCCGCTTGCCTCTTCTTTTCCCCACCGACCCCGCGTCGGTGGTAAGCCGGCTTCCTGACTACGGGATCACCCACGGGCGCGGACCATGCGCGGACCCGGCGCGCCGGCCGTAGTCGAGAGCCGTTTAAACCACCGACGCGGGGTCGGTGGGGAAAAGAAGAGGAAGCAAGAGACCCGTGGGGGCCTGTGAGTAGTCAATAGCCGCCTTCCACCGACGCGGGGTCGGTGGGGAGGTTCGGACGGCGGTCGTGTTTCTGAACACCCGGCGGCACCGCCTGAACGGTTACCAATCCTCAATCCGCAATTCCGTCCCCTGTTGTGTCTCAATAGAAATGACACCCCCTTATCTCAATAGAAGTGTCACCCCTGGGCCTGGAGGGCGATTCCAGGTAGATGGAGACGACACTTCGGA
>JAWLCQ010000186.1:0-9076 GCA_041687095.1 Phycisphaerae bacterium
CTTCGCTCGGGGACCTCTCCCCGCGGGGAGAGGGGTTGGAGCGCCCGCTGCGCGGATGGATGCTGGGGCGGGAGGGGGGTCAGGGTTGTTCGGCGGGGGGGGAGCGGAAGGTGGTGCGGGCCCAGTGGAGCATCAGCAGGGCGACCCCGACGACGAGGAAGACGTCGGCGACGTTGAACACCCAGGGCCAGTACAGGTCGCTGGCGTCGAGGAAGTCGCGGACCTGGTAGCGTATCGGGTCCGTGCCGGGTACGCGAACGACGCTGAAGAGGCGGTCGTAGAGGTTGCCCAGGGCCCCGGCGAGGATGAGGGCAAGGGCGACGTGGGCCCAGTGGGCGCGGGCGTCGGAGGTGGCGAAGAAGACGCTCACCAGCACGATCGCGCCCACGGTCAGGATGGCCACCAGCCAGCGGTGCGCGGGCAGGCCGAAGACGACGCCCGGGTTGGTGGACAGGGACAGGCGGATGCCCGCGACGGGCTCGGTGCGGAAGGCGGTGAGGACGCTCTCGGGCGGGGGGGGCTGGCCGTGGACGGCGGTGAAGCGGGCGACGTAGGTTTCGGCGACTTCGCGGTCCGTGGGGTCGGCGAGGAGGGCGTGGAAGACGTAGTGCTTGGAGGCCAGATCGGCGGCCAGCCCGGCGGCGGCGAGGAGGACGAAGAGGACGATGGCGCGGGGGTTCCGCCAGGCGGGGGCGGTGGGGGCGCAGCGGGCATCCCTGCTCGCGGGGCCCGTCGCGCCCCGATGGGCCGGGCGGGGCACCGCACCGGGCGGGGCCTTTCCGCGCGCAGGGCGAGTCGGGGCGGGGGAAGGTTCCCGCTCCCGGGGCGGCGGATTCGTATCGCGCGGCGGCACGCGGGCTAGTCCTCGAGATCGTCGCGCTCGGGGGCGGCGTCGGCGTCGGCGTCGTCGGAGGCGTCCTCGGACTCCTCGCGGTCCTCGTCGTCCTCGAGGTCGTCGTCGTCGTCCTCGTCCTCGAGGCCGGACTCGCTGGCGCGGTGGTTGGCCTCCTCCTCGGGGTTGACGAGGCCCTTCTCGATGAGGCGGGCGTACTCGATGCCGTACTTCGCCCACGGGCGGGCGGTGAGGCGGGCCTTGCCGATGGGCTCTCCGGTGCCCAGGCACACGCCGTACGTCTTCTCGTCGATGCGGCGGATGGCCTCGTCGATCTCGGTCAGCAGGGTCCGCTCGCTCTCGAGCAGGCCCAGGGTGAACTCCTGCTCGTAGTTGTCGGTCCCGATGTCCCCGGGGTGCGTGGGCAGCGACGACAGGTCGCCCGTGCCGTCCTGGCGGTTCACGCGCAGCGCCTCCGCCTGCATGCCGTGCATGTCGCCCACGATGTCGCGACGCTTCTCCAGGAGCATCTGGCGGAACTGGCGCAGCTCGGCCGCCGACAGGGGGCACTTGAGCTTCGAGCGGGTGCTCTTGCCGTTCCCGTTGCCCGAACCCTCGGCCGACGCGGCCGCTTTCGCCGGGGCCGCCTTCCTCGCCGTAACCGTGCTGCTGCTGCGGCGGGCAGTGGCCTTGACGGCCTTGGCGGCCTTGACGGCTTCGACGGTCTTGGCGGCCTTGGCGGCCGCGGGCTTGTCCGTCGCCTTCTTCTTGCTGGTCGCAGACTTCTTTGCCACTAGATGGGTCCTTCCAAACAACCGACAACCATCCGAGCGCCCCTCGCCCGGTGCTTCGCCCTCAGGGGCGTCTTCCTGAAGGGCTCCAAGTCCTACGAGTATAGGCCGGGCAAACCCGGGTGTCAAGGCAACCGAACGCCCGCAGCTTTCTTGACGGGTCGCGGCCCGGAGGGCGCCCGGGCGCCGGCGTGGGGAATCCTGCTACCGATGGGTCGGGCAGGCGCCAGATCTTGGGCTCGGGGGCCGGACCATCCCCAAGGCGCACACGCGGGTGCCACGGCTGCGCCGTTCGCAGCCGTGCTGCCAGGAAGGACACGGCTGCGGTGTTCACAGTCGTGCTGCGAGGAGGGACACGGCTGCAAACAGCGCAGCCGTGGCACCCGGCACCCGGCGCAGCCGTGGCACCCGGTGCCGGGGGGCGCCCGGGCGCTGGCGTGGGGAATCGTGCTACCGATCGGGCGGGAATGCGCCGGATCTTGGGCTCGGGGGCTTCGCGTGGTATGCTCTGGGGCATGTCCGACACTGCCAATCCCGCTGTAACGCGTTTTCGTCCCGGCCGATGGGTCCTGCGGCTGTGCCTGGCGGCCCTGGTGGCCGCGGGCGGATACTACGTCTGGGTCCGCGTCCTGCACACGAACTTCCACCCCGTCGTCCCCGGGCAGGTGTACCGCTCCGCCCAGCCCAGCCCGGGGCAGGTGGTGGCGTGGGCGAAGGAACATAACCTCCGCACCGTGGTGAACCTGCGCGGGGACGGGGAGGAGTTCTACCCCGCCGAACGCGCCGCCGCCGACCGCGCCGGAATCCAGCTCGTCACCGTCCGCCTCCAGGCCGGCCGCGTACCCTCCGCCACCGCCCTGCGGAGGCTCATCGAGGTGCTGGAGGGCGCCCCGCGCCCCCTGCTGCTCCACTGCCGCGACGGGGCCGACCGCGCCGGGGTCGCCTCGGTCCTCGCCGCGATGGCCGTCGGGAAGCAGCCCTACCAGCAGGCCCGGGCGCAGTTGTCGGCCCGCTACCTGCACGTGGGGGGGGCGGGGGCGGCCATCTCGGGCCTGCTGGACCAGTACGAGGTCCACTGCCGCCGCAGCGAACTCGGCACGGGCGGATGGGAGCAGTTCCGCGACTGGGCCCTCCGCGTCTACCACCGCGACTACTACTTCGTCGAGATCGTCGTGCCCCCGCAGCTCCACGCCCGATCCGGGCAGCCCGTCCGCGTCCCCATCGAGATCGTCAACCGCTCCCAGCGCGTCCTGCCCGCCGGGGACCTCCAGCGCACCTTCGCCATCGTCGCCTTCACCGGGGCCACGGGCGAGGCGGGCCCGGAGAACGAGCTGGGGCCCCGCCTCCGCCTGCCCCTCGCCGACGTGCCCCCCGGGGGGTGGGTGCGGCTGGAGTACACGTTCCCGGCCCCCGCGGCCGCGGGAACCTGCGACGTCCGCTTCGACCTCGTCGAGGAGCGCACCGCCTGGTTCGCCACCGAAGGCTCGCCCACACCGGTGATGACGCTCACGGTGGAGTAAGAGAGGATTTCGGATTGCGGATTTCGGAATTCGGATTTGCGGGGGCGGCGAAGCCGGCGGCCCTCCGCAGAACGAGATGCAGCGGGGATGAACGCAGATGAACCAGATGAAGAGAGGCACTGGGGAATAGGCAATAGGGACCAGGGAGAAGAAGCCCAGACCCGTTGCCGTGCCGTTCGTTCTCCCTGTTCCCCAGTACCCATTCCCTGGTCCCTACTGGCTCCTCCTCATCTGTGGGTTCATCTGCGTTCATCCCCGCTCCATTCCGGATCGCATAGAAACGCCGCATCCGCGGAGCGAAGCTTCGATCCCCGCCCACGCAAATCCGAAATCCGAAATCCCAAATCCGAAATCTCTTACGCCCCCGCGATGACGCGGTCGGCGATGGTGCGGACGGTCGCGACGAGCTGTTCGGCGGCGTCTTGGGTGGGGGCTTCGGCGAAGATGCGGAGGATGGGTTCGGTGTTGGAGGCGCGGACGGAGACCCAACTGTCGCTCAGGTCCACCCGCAGCCCGTCGGAGGTGTCGAAGCGGGCGTTGGGGCGGGAGGCGAAGGCCTGGCGGACTTCGGCGGCGATGGGCTCGGCCGCCCCGAGGGGGCAGGGGAGCTTGGTCTTGAGGAACTCATAGCGGGGGATCTCGGCGACGAGCTGGCTGACGGTCTTGCCGGTCTCGGCCATGAGTTGCAGCACGTAGGCGATGCCCACCAGCGAGTTGCGGACGGGGACGACGCGGGGCTCGATGACGCCCCCGTTGCCCTCCCCGCCGAAGATGCAGTGTTCGCGGGTCATGGCCTCGACGACGTTGGCTTCCCCGGTGGGGGCGCGGACGACGGAGACTCCGGCGGCGGCGGCGACGTCGTCGATCATGCGGGACGTCGAGAGGTTGGTCGCCAGGTTGCCCTTTCGCTTGCGGAGGACGAACTGGGCGGCGAGGACGAGGGTGTACTCCTCCCCGATGTACTGGCCCGTCTCATCGACGAGGGCGAGGCGGTCGGCGTCGGGGTCCTGGGCGAACCCGATGTCCGCCCGCTGGCGCTTCACGGCGTCGCAGAGTTGGGTGAGGTTCTCCTCGGTGGGTTCGGGCTTATGGGCGAAGCGGCCGGTGGCCTCGGAGTTGATATGAGCGACCTCGCACCCCAGCGCCCCCAGGAGCATGGGCGTGACGACGCAGCCCGCCCCGTTGATGCTGTCGAGGACGACCTTGAATCGATGCGACGAGATGCCCAGCATGTCCACGGTCTCCATGACCGCGTCGAGGTGCTCCCCGTGGACCTTCTTGTGCTGCGACTCCGTCCCGAGCGTGTCGGCGGGGCAGTAGGCGAATGCCCGCGACTCCCAGATGCCCTTGAGTTGCAGGGCCTGGGCGGCCGGGAGGTTGGTGCCCTCGGGCGTGAGGAACTTGATCCCGTTGTACTCGAAGGGGTTGTGCGAGGCGGTGATGATGACGCCCCCGTCGGCGTGGAGTTTGCGGACCATCAGGGCCGTCCCCGGGGTCGTCACCACGCCCAGGTCGGTGACGTGGAGGCCGGTGCTGATCAGCCCGGCCACCACGGCCGAGCGGATCATCGGGCCCGACACCCGCGAATCGCGGCCGACGACGACGGTCTTGCCCGCCCCGAGCATCGTCCCGAACGCGCAGCCGAAATCCGTCGCGGTCTGCGGGGTGAGCGAGCTGCCGATGATGCCGCGAACCCCCGAAACACTGACCATCAGCCGATCCATGGCTTTCTCCTTGGATAGGAAAGGGGACTGGAAGGCGACAGGCGCCTCCGGGGCGAACACCCTGCCCGTGCGGCGCCTGTCCCCATTTTCGGCACTCCGTCCTTTCCGACTTCAGGCCCCGTCCCTGCGTGCCGATACAGGGAGCAGCCAGACGGTCCGACACGCAGCGCTTCGCACCGGTGCGGCTCCGCCCGCATGGAGCCCGGCTCAGCACATGGCGGCGAAGCTGATGATGACGAAAAAGACCATCTTCAATTTACGACGGAAGTTTTCCTGGGACACGGTTCACACCTCCAAGGGCGCTAGGGGTCCACTCATTTGATCCTAGCACGAGGCCCAAAATCCGTACAGGGGGAAAATGGCGGGGCCATCGTATCCTCCGTGGCACGGGCGTCTCGCCCGTGTGTCGCAGGGGCGTCTCGCCCCTGCTGAGAGGCGGGAACGGCCTCGCGGCGCGCCTAACCACCCCCCATCCACGGAGGTTTCCCCGCCGAAGACCGCGGGCAAGATGCCCGTGGGCCCCATGGGCGAGACGCCCATGCCACGGAAACTCTGAGATGCGATGGTCCTGGGGGAAAATGGTGCCCGTCTCCGACGACCCGTCCGCTTTTCTAGCAGCTCCTCAGTGACAGGCCGACCTCTCTCGCCCTTTTGGCGTGACGCCAAAAAGCAAGCCGCAGCAGTGTCCGACGTGGTTGCTGCGCTTCGCTCCGCAAGCCACGGCACCCGGCCGTAACGCCGTCCCCCCGCGCGGGTCGCCGTCGCGTTCGGCGGGGGGAGGCGTTACAATGGCCCGTCATGGCGAAACGGTGGAGTTCATTCTCCGGGGCCTCGTGGTCCGGCCGACGGGTCGGGCCGCGCGGCGCGCGACTGACCGCACCGCCCGAGACCGACGCGGGCGAACGGCTGGAGGACCCGCGCGCCGCGAAGGAGCAGGCGGGCGAGGAATCCGCCGCGTCGCAGCGCGAGCACACCGGCCAGAAGCGCCGCTCCCCCCGCGAGGGCCCGGGGCAGGACGAAACCGCCCCCGCCGCCGCCGCCATCGAACCCCCCGCCGCCCTCAGCGTTTCCGCCCTGCTGGGGCGGGTTAAGGAGGCGATGAGCGCGGCCTTCCCCGCCCGCGTGCAGGTGGTGGGGGAGATCAGCAACTTCAGCCGGGCCGGCAGCGGGCACTGCTACTTCCGCCTCAAGGACGACCGCACCGCCATCGACTGCGTCATGTTCCGCACCTTCGCCGGGGCGATGAAGTTCGAGCCCTCCGACGGGCTGGAGGTCCTCGCGCAGGGGCGGGTGGACGTCTACGAGGCCCGCGGGCAGTTGCAGCTCTACGTCGAACGCCTCACGCCCAAAGGCGCCGGGGCCCTCGAACTCGCCTTCCGCCAGATGCGCGAGAGGCTCCAGCGCGAGGGGCTCTTCGACGACGCCCACAAGGTCCCCCTCCCCCGATTCCCCCGAGCGGTCGGCGTGGTCACCAGCGCGACCGGGGCGGCCGTCCGCGACATCGCCCGCACCCTGCACCGCCGCTGGCCGGCGGCGCGGATGTACCTGGTCCCCGTGCCCGTGCAGGGCGACGGGGCCGCCCTCCGCATCGCCGCCGCCCTCCGCGCCCTCGACGCCGCCGCCCCCCGCTACGAGATCGACGTGATGATCGTCGGCCGAGGCGGCGGGTCCCTGGAGGACCTGTGGGCCTTCAACGAGGAGCCCGTCGCCCGCGCCATCTACGACGCCCGCACGCCCGTCATCAGCGGGGTCGGGCACGAGGTGGACGTGAGCATCGCCGACCTCGTCGCCGACGTCCGCGCCCCCACGCCCACCGCGGCGGCCGAGCTGGCCGTCCCGCACCGCGACGACGTCCGCCGCGAGGTGGGCGAGCTGGGCGAGCGGTTGCGGCGGGCGGTGGTCGAGGACCTCCGCGCCGCGCGGGTGGACCTGGCGGGCGTGCAGCGGAGCGTGGTGTTCCGCGACCCCATGCACCGCGTCCGCGCGGGCATGCAGCGGGTGGACGAGCTGTCGCACCGGCTGCGCAGCGCCCTGCGCGAACGCCTGCACAGCGCCCGGCGGCGGGTGGAGCCCGCGTCGAACCGCCTGGAGCGGTTGCACCCCGCCCGCCTCGCCGAGCGCGCCCGCGGGCGGCTGGCGGCGGGGGAGCATCGTTTGGCGTGGGTCCTCGGGGCGCGGGCCAAGCGGTGCGGGGACGCGCTGGCGAGGGTCTACGCCACGCTGACCGCGCAGGACCCCCGCAGCGGTCTGGCCATGGCCCGCCAGCAGGTGACGGGTTTGGAGCGGCAGCTCGAGGCGTTGAGCTATCGCAGCGTGCTGCGGCGGGGGTTTGCGGTGGTGCGGAGCGACGACGGGCGGATCCTGCGGAGCGTGCTGGAGACGGCCGCGGGGGAGCGGATCGAGATGGAACTGGGGGATGGGCGGATCGGGGGGACCGTGACCCGCGTCTCGCCCGACGGGGCGGTGGGCAGCGCGGGGGCGAGCGGTTCGCGAGCGAGCGGTCCGCGAGCGGAAGAGAAGCCGCGCGGGACGGGTCCGCCGCGCCCCGCCCAACCGCGCGAAGGGGCGAAGGCGAAACGCAAACCGCTCTTTGAGGGCCCGATGCTCTTTGGCCCCGAGAGCGTGGACGGCGGGACCGGGCCCGCGACGGACGGCGGCGCGGACGAGGCCGGGAGTTCCGAGTGAGACGCGCCCCAGGTCATTCTCATGCCGTGTCGGTTGGACGTGGTTGCTCCCGGCTCCGCCAGGGCTACGCCGTGGCAAGCCGCTGCGCTTCGCAAACCACGGCACCCGCGCGGGAAGGAAATGGCACCCGCGCGAGGCGGCCGCGCGGGAAGGAAATGGAATGCGTGTGACCCCCGCTCCTGCCCACATCCCGACGGGATCGGGCAGGGCGTGCGGGTGGCGGAAATCTTGAGTGGATCTGCGTGAGGGAGTGGGAAGGACATGGCCGAGACGATGGCGAAGACACCGAAGAAGATGACGTTCGAGGAGGCCCTGGCGACGCTGGAGCGGATCGTGACGGAGATCGAGCAGGGGCGGGTCTCGCTCGAGGAATCCATCGACAAGTACGCCGAGGGCATCGACCTCGTGAAGCACTGCCGCAAGATCCTCGACGCCGCCGAGCAGAAGATCCAACTCCTCGCCCAGGGCGACAGCGGCGAGTTGGAGCCGGCCGGCGAACTCGAAGACCTCGAAGCCGCCGAGGAGTAGCCGCCCCCCCCCCCCCGGCCGCCAGAAGCGAGGAGTAGCCGCCCCCCCCCAGCCGCCCAAAGCGTGCGGCTTGCGGGCGGCGCCCTTCCTCTCGCCTGGGGGCGTTACCCGCAGGCGTTGCGCCGGAGGTCTCCCGACCCGCCACTTCCTGCGACGGGGGTCTCCTGACCTCGTTGTTCTACACATCTTGGCGTCCCGGCAGGGACGCGACTCCGAGAGTCCCGGTAGGGACGGATTGAGAATAGCCCAGCAGTTCACTGCTGGGTCGCGGTCGCGCGGGAGTTTGAGCCCCGGCAGGGGCGATTGAGGGATGGGGCCATACCGCTCCCTCAAGCGCCCCTCCCGGGGCTTGAGAAGAAGAAAAGGAGGGGGATGGGGTCCGGGTCCCAGCACTGAAGTGCTGGGCTATTGTCACAGCGTCCCTACCGGGACGCACGGAGACGCGTCCCTGGCGGGACGCCTGGAGACCGATCCCTGCCGCCCGCGAGGCCCGAGATGTGTAGAACAACGAGGTCTCCTGACCCGCCACCTCCTGCGCCGGGGGTCTCCTGACCCCCGGCGTCCGGGAAGGGCGAAGAACGCCTCCGCGTCAGCGCCGTTGGAGCGGTCCCTTCGCGGCGGTCCTCTATCGGCTATTGGTTGCCAGCTAAAAGCTAACAGCCATCAGCGATCAGCCATCAGCTCTCAGCCATCAGCCATCAGCCTTCAGCCATCAGCCGACAGGCTCAGGACAGGTCCTCGCCGCGATCAAAGCGCCGCCATAACGCTGTCGTGGAAGCGTTCCGCTCGTTCCCGGACGTTGGGGGTCAGGAGACCCTCAACGCTCGCGCTTGAGGCGTCGCACGCGCGTCACCTCCTGCGCCGGGGGCCAGGAGACCTCGTGGTTCTCCACATCTCGGCCTCGCGGGGCGGCAGGGACCCGATTCCGGGCGTCGGTCCGAAAGCCCCGACAGGGGCGCGGGACAGTAGCCGGGGGTGGAGCGCAGCGGAACCCCC
>JAWLCQ010000187.1:0-9023 GCA_041687095.1 Phycisphaerae bacterium
CGCGTGCGGCCCCCCGGCGCAGGCGCGTGCGATGGCCCGGGAGGGCGAGAGGTGCCGCTTGCTTTTGCGGGCGGGGCGTGATACTGGATTTCGCATTCCGCCGGCCGGTCGGCCGGTGGGGCTCGCCGCGGTCCGCCGGTGGATCGCGGGGGACTCGTGACGGAGTGGACCCGGTCCGCTGTCGGACCCGCATACGAACGCAAAGGAAGGATCATGGCCAAGCCGATCGGAATTCAGTTGTACACCCTTCGCGACATGGCGAAGGAGGACTTCGTCCAGGTGCTCAAGACCGTGGCGGACATCGGGTACAAGGGCGTGGAGTTCGCGGGCTTCCACGGCAAGAGCCCCGCCGAGCTGCGCAAGGTGCTCGACGACCTGGGCCTGGTGGCCTGCAGCACGCACGGGCCGCTCGTGACGAAGGACAACGCCGCCGAGCAGGTCGACTACGCCCGCACGCTGGGCTACGACGTCATCATCGCCGGGGTGCACGGGGAGGAGTGGAACAGCCCCGAGGGGATCAAGGCGGTGGCGTCCCGCTTCCAGGCGGCCGCCGAGGCGCTCGAGGGCACGGGGGTCCGCATGGGCTACCACAACCACTGGTGGGAGATGAACGACTTCAACGGGACGCTGGGGTATGAGATCTTCCTCGACAACGCCCCCGGCGTGGTGGGCGAACTGGACGTGTACTGGGCGGCCAACTTCGGGAAGGTCAGCGTCACCGATCTGCTGAAGCGGCGTGGGAAGCGGTTCCCGCTGCTGCACATCAAGGACGGCCCGCTGGTGGAGAAGGCCCAGCACCTGGCGGTGGGGGCGGGCAAGATGGACATCCCCGCCTGCGTGGCGGCCGCCGACATGAACACGGTGAAGTGGATGATCGTCGAGATCGACTCCACCCCGGGCGACATGCTGACGGCGGTGCGGGAGAGCTACACGTACCTGACGAGCCAGGGCCTCGCCGAAGGCAACAAGTAAGGCGCACGAATGGAACGCCCCTGGCGGTGGGATCCGGACCCGCCGCCAGGGGCGTCGCATGCGCGGGGGACGAGGGGGCGTCGGGGGGTGCTACGGGGCCTTGGGGTAGTTCTCGGCGATCCACTCGACGATGGCCTTGGCGAGCCCGGTGGCCTTGGCGTCGACGCCGAGGTTGATGCTCTCGGTGGAGCGGCCGATGGCGTTGGCGGTTCCGAGGACGCGGCCGCTGGCGGCGTCGACGAGTTCGACGCGGGCGACCACTTCCTCCAGGGGCCCGAAGACGTTGCCCACGAGGCCGGCGGCCTCGTAGTGCAGGATGGTTCCACGGACGATGGCCGTCGGGCCGCCCGCGCGCAGGGGCAGGTCGGCCTTCTGGAGCTGCTCGTTGAACTTCACCGGCAGCATCGCCAGCAGTTGCGGGGGCATTTTCCCGCCGAAGTCGTCGCGGAACTCGCCCAGCTCGAAGCTGCCGTACTCCGCCAACGATCCGGGCAGGGGCTGCAGGGCGACGTGGACGCCCTTGGCCCCGCGGACGGCGCCGAAGCCTTCCTTGATGACGCGGCTGGTGCAGCCGGTGGCGGCGAGCAGGCTCAAGAGGAGAACGCCCGAGAGGATCCGAGTGGTGCTGCGCATAGAGTCTTCCTTTTCTTCTGGGGGGTGTGCGTGTTGCTTCAATCCGCCACCGCCCGCGTCGTCGGCCGTGTCGCCGGTCCTGTCGCGGGGGCGACGGCGGGTGCGGTTGTGGGGGCGGTGGCGGGTGCGGTCGCGGGCGCGGTCGTCGTCGCTGGCGGGGGGTCGGGGACGAAGCGGTAGACCTGGTAGAACTGCCCGGAGAACACGGGGACGAAGTGCTCGCTGCGCTGGCGGATGGGGGGGGAGGGGATGACGAGGCACCACTCCGGGACGAGCGCGTAGGGTTCGGGCGGCAGTTGGGCGAGGAAGGCGCGGACGTCGTCGGGGTGGGGCAGGACGGAGGCGTGCAGGAGGGCGGACTGCAGGCGCATCCGCCGCGTCCACTCCGACAGCCGCCAGGGCGCGAAGCGGTAGAGCCAGGGCAGGTCGTTCTCGGCGGCGACGAGGCTGCGGCGGGCGTGCATGCGGAAGGCGTTGCGGGGGCAGAGGAAGACGGTGGTGGGGGGGGTGGCCTGGCGGAGGTGGAGGCCCATGCGAATGAACTCGGCGTGCTGGGCGGTCCGTTCGCGGTTGCGCTGGACGCGGGGCAGGCGGGCGCGGTTGCCCGTGACCTGCACGATCGTGTCCAGGAGGGCGTAGCGGGCGACGCGGAAGTTCTTGGACGGGACCACCCACGCCACCGCCAGGATCGCGCACGCCCAGCGCAGCAGGGCCCGCTGGCGGTGGACGAGGCGGAAGAGGTTCGTGAGCACCTGGGCGAACAGCACGTACAGCGGCAGGAGGATGAGCGGGTAGGCGAGGATGAACGACAGGACCGGAGGGCCCTGCGGGCGGAGCATGCCCACCAGTTGCGAGAGGCCCTGGAACACGAACGCCACCGTCATCGCCATCCCAAGGAACCACGCCCAGAACGGGAAGTCCCGCACGCTGAACCGCTCGACGCGGGCCATCACCACCGCGGTGGGGATGACGATCAGGAACATCAGCATCGGCAGGCCGATCAGCCCCCGCAGGATCGCGGGGTACAGGACGTCCCACCCGGCGAAGGCGATGGCCTCGAAGACCGAGTGGGGGAGGATCTCCGCCCCGGGGGGCGTGAGGTCGCGGTGCAGCCACGTGCAGTAGAGCAGGTAGGGGGCCGCGCCCAGCAGTCCCGCCCCGACCGCCTGCGCCCCCCGCAGCAGCGCCGGCAGCGCGAACCGCCGCTTGGCGAGGTACGTCAGCAGCAGCACCAGCCCCAGGTTCCCCGCCATCGCCAGGTGCACATTCGCCAGCAGCCCCACCAGCAGGAAGACCACGAGCATCCGCCACGTGCCGCGATGGCGCAGGTATGCGATCACGATCAGCGGGGTCGCCATGATCACGAGGCCCCCCGACGTGACTGCGCTCAGCGCCCCGGCGCCCCAGAAGCCTGCCCCAGGGCCCGGGATGACCACCATGCTCAGGGCGGCCACGAAGACAGAGACCGACCAGCTCCCGGTCTGGCGGAACAGCAGCACGTACATGCCCACCAGGTACACGATCGCCATCACCGGCGCCAGCAGGCGGAAGGGAAACACGGGGTCCGCGTAGCCGGAGGGGACGAGGATCATCTCCAGGACCGACTGCAGGGCGGGCGGTCGGTACTGCCAGAGGCGGGAGGGCCCGAAGATCGGGTCGAAGGGGTACAGGGCGGGGTTGTGGCGTTTGAGGGCGGTGGCGGCGGCGTCCTCCTGGACGTCGCTCAGGCGGTAGTCGTAGCTCGCCAGGTAGCCCGTTGCGCACGCAACGGCCACCAGGATCAGCAGGGCCGCCACGTGTCGTGATTGTGGAACTGGTCGCATCCGCTCTCCCAGGGACGCCCCGTAGTATACCCGCCCCGGGGGGGTTCACAACCTTCCGTCCGGCGGCGACCTCTGGACTGGGGGGCGGGGCCGGTGGTATAGTGCCCGGTTTCCGTCTGCCTCCAGAACTGGAAGTGCCGCATGAAGCTGTCGGATTACCTCACGAGCGATCGCGTGGTCGTGCTCCGCGGGACGAGCAAGACCGACGCCCTCCGAGAACTCGCCGAGATCGTCTCGCGCGGGAACGGTCTCGACGCCGCCAAGGTCGAGCGGGCGATCTGGGAGCGGGAACGGCTGATGAGCACGGGCATCGGCAATGGGCTGGCGATTCCGCACGTTCGCCTCGCGGGCCTCTCCGCCCCCCGCATCGCCGTCGGGGTCGCCCCCGCGGGCATCGCCGACTACGACTCCCTCGACGGGCAGCCCGTGTGCATCCTCGTGCTCATCCTCGCCCCCCAGGGCCAGCACGACACGCACATCCGCCTCCTCGCCCGCGTCGCCGACGTGCTCAAGCACCCCCAGCAGGCCCGCACCATCGTCGCCGCCCAGGACCCCCAGCTCATCTACCAGATCCTCGTCGGAGAGTCCGCGTGAGCCTCCCGCTGGCCCTGTTCGACATGTCCCACGTCCCCACGCTGATGATCGTCGGGTTCGCCCTGTTCGCCGGGACCGTGGGGGCCCGCGTCTTTCAGCGGCTGCGGATCCCCCAGGTCGTGGGGTACATCGCCATCGGGCTGCTGCTGGGGCGGAGCGGCCTGGGGCTGCTGGGGGAGGAGACGATCGCCCGCCTCCTGCCGTTCAGCTTCTTCGCCCTGGGGGTCATCGGGTTCATGATCGGGGGGGAGCTGCACCGCGAGGTCTTCCGGCGGTTCGGCAGGCAGTTCTTCACCATCCTCCTCGCCGAGGGCATCTCGGCCTTCCTGCTCGTCGGGGCGCTGGTGACGGTGCTGGCGTACCTGTGGACGGGGAACCTCGCCAGCGCCCTGGCGCTGGGGCTGGTCCTGGGGGCGATCTCCTCCGCCACCGCCCCCGCCGCCACCGTCGACGTCCTCTGGGAGTACAAGACGCGGGGCATCCTGACGACGACGGTCTTCGCCATCGTCGCGTTGGACGACGGGCTGGCGCTGGTGCTGTACAGCATCTCCTCCACCATCGCCATGCAGCTCCTGGGCGCCGAGAGCGACCTGCTGTCCGCCCTGGGCGGGGCGGGGTACGAACTCGGCGGGGCCATCGTCGTCGGCAGCGCCGGGGGCTGGCTGCTGTACGCCCTGATGAAGTGGGCCCGCGCCCGCGACAAGGTGCTGGTCTTCATCCTCGGGACGCTGGCGCTGGTGCTGGGGGCGGCGCTGATGCTCGAACTCGACCTCATCCTCGCCGCCATGGTCCTCGGGGCCACCATCTCCAACCTCGCCCCGCGGCGGACCAACGAGGCGTTCCAGATCGTCGAGCAGTTCGCCCCGCCCATCTACGTGCTGTTCTTCGTCTTCGTGGGGGCGAGGCTCTCCATCGGCAACATGTCCGGGTGGATGTGGGCCATCGCCTTCGCCTACGTCGGGGGGCGCACGGGCGGGAAGTTCCTCGGCAGCTACCTCGGGGCCCGCTGGGCCCACGCGGGCGAAACCGTCCGCAAGTACCTCGGGCTGTGCCTGTTCAGCCAGGCGGGCGTGGCCATCGGCCTGGCGATCCTGGCGGCCGAGCGGTTCGGGGCCGCCGGGAGCGAGCTGTCCCAGACGATGGCGGGGGTGATCCTGACGGTGGTGACGGCCACCACGTTCCTGGTGCAGGTCATCGGCCCCCCCTGCGTCAAGTTCGCCGTCCAGAAGGCCGGGGAGGTGGGGCTCAACATCACCGAGGAGGACCTGGCGCGTTCGTACACCGTCGAGAGCGTCATGGACGCCACCCCGCCCGCGTTCCTCGAACGCACCACCCTCGCCGAGATCCTCCGCACCATCGCCGACTCCGACGCCATGGCCTACCCCGTCACCGACGCCGAGGACCACCTCGTCGGGGTCATCACCATCCGCGACCTCAAGACCTCCTTCACGGCCGAGCACCTCACGCACTGGCTGCTGGCGCACGACCTGATGCAGCCGGCGACGGACACGATCACGCCCGACGTCCCGCTGCCCGAGGCCCTGCTCCGCCTGCGGGAGAAGGGCCTGGAGTTCCTGATCGTCGTGTCCAAGGACGAGCACCCCCGCCTCCGCGGGCTGCTGGAACTCCACGGCGCCGAACGCCTCCTCTCCCGCGAGGTCGTCCGCAGACGCCAGCTCGCCGATGCGCAGGTGGCGTAGCCCTGCGACCCTCCCGGAGAGGAGCGGGGATGAACGCGGATGAACCCAGATGAAGAGGGGGCAGGGATGCAGGGGATGCAGGGGATAAGAGGGGAGGATTTTCGATTGCGGACTTTCGAATTTCGATTGGGGCTGATGCCCGTGCGGGACGCCTTTGCGCGGAGGGCCTCGCTCTGACAGCGAGCGGAACGGACGCCCTATGGCGAGTCCGGTTCCGAACTTGCAGACGGTCTGAGCGGGGCTTGCCATTTGGCGTCCGTTCCCTTCCACTGCGGAAGGTCCCGCGCTTGCACGGGGGCGGGACGAGGGCGTCATCCACAATCTGCAATCCCAAATACGCAATCCGCAATTCCCTCCGCTGCTGTCCTCCCATACACTCGTAGAGAGGAAAGGAGCACCATGGACAGCACGTCCTTGTCGGGCACGCTCGCCTTCGTCACGGGCGGGGGCAAGCGGATCGGGCGGAGCATCGCCCTCGCCCTCGCACGCGCGGGGGCGGACGTGGTCGTTCACTACCACCGCTCCCCCTCCGCCGCCCACCGCACCGCCGACGATGTCCGCGCGCTGGGGCGCTCCGCCTGGACCGTACCGGGGGACCTGGGCGACCCGCAGCAGGTGGAAAGCCTCTTGCCCGCCGCCCGCGACGTCGCCGGCGGACGCCCCATCGGCCTCCTCGTCAACAACGCCTCCATCTTCCCCGAGGGCGGCCTGCTGACGTTCACGCCCGAGGATCTCGCGCAGAACGTGCAGGTGAACGCCCTGGCGCCGCTGGTGCTCGCGAGGGCGATGGCGGGGCAGGGGGGCGAGGGGCACGTCGTCAACCTCCTCGACTCCCGCGTGGTGGACTACGACCGCACGCACGTTCCCTACCACCTGAGCAAGCGGATGCTGCTGTCCCTCACGCGGATGCTGGCGGTGGAACTCGCCCCGCTCGTGCGCGTGAACGCCGTCGCCCCCGGGCTCATCCTCCCGCCCCCGGGCGTCGAGGACGAGGAGTACCTCCGCCGGCTGGAGCACACCAACCCGCTGCACGCCCACGGATCTCCCGAGGACATCGCCCGAGCGGCCGTCTTCCTGGCCGAGAGCCCCTTCATCACCGGGCAGGTGATCTTCGTGGACGGGGGGCGGCATCTGAAGGGGAACTTCTATGGCGTCTGACGCGCCCTGTCCGCCCGGCAGCCTGCCGCCCGACGTGATCCACATTCGCGACCTCCGCGTCCGCTGCATCGTGGGCGTGCTTGCGCACGAGCGGACGCAGGAGCAGGACGTGCTCATCCACCTCGCCCTGCACGCGGACCTTCGCAAGGCGGGCGAGAGCGACGACCTCACCGATACCATCGACTACGGCACGCTGGAGCAGGACGTGGTAACGCTGGTGGAGGGTTCGTCGTTCCAACTGATCGAGGCCCTCGCCGCCGCCGTCGCCCAGCGGTGCCTGCGGGACGAGCGCGTGGCGGCGGTGCGGGTCCGCATCGACAAGCCCGCCGCCCTGACCCACTCGGCCGTGCCGGGAGTGGAGATCTTCCGGCGAAGATAGCAGCAGGAGTCCCCGAATGCCCAACCGCGTCATGACCTGGTCCATGCCCCACACCGAGATGCGCAGCGAGGAGTACCGCCTGGAGGTGGAGGGGACGGACGTGCCGGTGTGGCTGGCTCGCGTCCGCGAGGCCATCAACCGCCCCGAGGGCGTGGGGTGGACCGCCATGCTCAACGGGCCCACCGAGTGGGCGTCGTTCGCGCGGTTCGACGCCGACTTCCCCGTCGAGGTCCGCATCCCCGTCGCCCGCGCATTCGAGTCCGCCCAGGTGCTGCCGCGCTCGGCGGGCGTGGCGGTGGGCATCGAGCGGACGGAGGCGGGGGGCAGGGGCGCGGCGGTGGTGCGGCTGACGCTGGAGCGCCCGGGGCACCTGACGCTGCTGCTGGACGACTGCGACGCGCACCCGCTGCACCTGTTCGCCCGCGAGTGCGAGCGCGACGCGCCCGACCGCAACGACCCGTCGGTGATCTACTTCGGGCCCGGGGAGCACTGGGTCGACACCATCCGTCCGCAGAGCGGGCAGACCGTCTACCTCCACGGGGACGCCCTCGTCCGCGCCGTCCTCCCCGCCGGTGCGGCGGGGAAGCGCGGGGGCGTGCTGAACCTTTACAGCTACCCCCCGCCGGTGATCGACCTGGAGGACGTCGAGGGCGTGACGGTCCGCGGGCGCGGGATCCTCGACGGGACGCTCCTGCCGCACCCCGCGCGCAACCTCCTCCGCGCCCACCGCTGCCGCAACCTCCGCGTCGAGGGCGTCACGCTCCGCAACAGCCCCAACTGGCACTTCCCCATCGTGGACTGCGATGACGTGACGGTCGAGGGCGTGGCGGGGATCAGCGGGCGGCTCAACAGCGACGGGATCAACGCCGTCTCCTCCCGCCGCGTCACCGTCCGCGACTGCTTCATCCGCGGGCACGATGACACGTACGCGGTCAAGGCGACGCTGCCTGGGCGCGTGGCGGAGGACATCCTCTACGAGCGGTGCGTGGCATGGAACGACTGGGGCTACGCGCTGGGCATCACCTACGAGACGCGGGCGGACATCTCCCGCATCACCTACCGCGACTGCGACGTGGTCTTCGCCCGCAACTGGGCGATCGGGGTGCACGTGGTGGACAGCGGGACGATCTCGGACGTGCGGTTCGAGCGGATCGGGGTGGAGTACCCGCGGACGTCGATCGAACCGCACATGGGGCGGCAGCTCGTGAAGATGGACGTGACCTCCGACGTCTGGGGCAAGGACGACCGGAGAGGGCACGTGCGGGGCGTGGTGCTGCGGGACGTGGCGGTGCTCTCCGCCCCCAACCAGGACGTCCCGCGGATCGTCCTCAGCGGGTGCGATGCGGAACACGGGCTGGAGGACATCCGGTTCGAGAACGTCCGGATCGGCGAACAGCCGCTCGCGAGTCCCGACGACCCCCGCATCCGCCGCAACGAGTTCGTCCGCGACCTGGTGGTGCAGGGCTGAGAGACTTCCTCAACCCTTCTCCCCCGGGGGAGAAGATGTCGCGCAGCGACAGATGAGGGGGGCCTTCGCACACCGGTTGCTTACGGACTCGCAGACCGATCGCCTGCGAGCCCGCACCCGTCCCGATCGCCCCAGACCCCCCTCACCACCCTCGCTGCGCTCGGGCGCCTCTCCCCCAGGGGGCTGCCTCGTTATCAGTAACCGTTCACGGGGTGCGGGCGAGGAGTCCCGCACCGCCTCGAAAAAGGGGACAGGCACCTGCGCGGCAAGAAGCATGCCGCTACGGAGCCAGTCCC
>JAWLCQ010000188.1:0-8921 GCA_041687095.1 Phycisphaerae bacterium
ACGCCCGCCACACCGGGCAAAGAGCTGCTTCTCCTCCATCTGCGTAATCCCATGAATCTGTGCAATCCCTCTCTCTCCCCTTCTTCCGGCCGGGCGCCACGGCGGGGCTCGCTGCGCAGATACGGTCGTGCGCCCCCAGTTGGCCCAGGGTCATCGCAAAGTTTGATCCGCCGGGTGCCACGGGTTCGCAGAACCCGTGTTCCTCGCCACGCTCGTACGAACACGGCTGTAAACAGCACAGCCGTGGCACCCGCGACGGCGACTTTGCGATGGCCCCGCCAGTTGGCCTACTGCGAAAGCAGCTTCGCCAGGCGTGCCCCGAGGTTCTCGCCCATGCGGATCATCCCGTAGTCGCCGGGGTGGATCATATCGGTGCTCAGGCCGGCGAACTCCCCGAACAGCTCGGGCCCTTCCAGCAGGTGCGCGTTGGGGTGCGGGCAGGCGGTGACGGCGTCGCGGAGGGCCTGGCGAAAGTGCTCGCACGTGCGCTGCGGGTCCCCGTTGTCGAACCCCGCCCCCAGGTCCGCGAAGTACGGCCAGAGCGTGATGCACGCCACCGGCCGGGAGGTGTCCGAACCCGCCACGGTGTTCACCAGGTACGACACGCGGTCGTAGAACTCCGGGATGGAGAACCCGCGCCCGTACATGTTGACCGACACCGCCAGGGACGCCACGTGCCAGTCTGTGCGGGCGGCGATGTGGTTGGCGAAGGCGGGTTCGCAGAGGCACGCCCCGCTGACGCCGAGGTTGATGAGGTCGGCGTGGAGGTGGCGGGCGGTTTGGGCGGCGTAGGTGAGGTGGGGGTGCGAGGCGTACGCCCCGTGCGTGATCGACGTCCCGTACGTCAGCAGGCGCAGCGAGGGCAGCTCATCGCTTGTGGGCGGGCGGAGGCCGTCGCCCTCGGCCGAGTGGAACCGCACGGGCGAGCCCGCGAGAATCAGCCGCCGAACGCGGGGCGAGAAGGCGAGCTTGCCCGGCAGGCGGCCGATGGCTTCGAGGACGCGGCCGTGCGGGGCGATCTCGATCGTCTGGGGCTCGGACCCGACGTTGAACTTCTGCGGGTGCTGGAAGTCCCCGAAGAACAGGCACACCTGCGTCCCGCCTTCCGACGACAGCGTGACCTTGGCCGTCCCCTCGCAGACGAAGCGGATCTCGCAGCACGCGGGCGACAGCACCTGCTGCTGCGCGGGGGCCTCCAGGCCCAGGCGGACGCTCTCGGGCACCCGCTGCAGCCGCACGCCCTCGCCCCCCGCCACCCCCGTCACCTCGCCCACGTTGTGCAGTTCGACGTTCTGATAGATCACGCGCGTTCTCCTTTCCGCCTTGGCGGATCGGGGAGGTATAGCGGGGCGCGGCGGGTTGCACAAGGGATAGGAGAGGAGGCGCGAGAACGCAGAGTTTAGCGGCGGGCGGTACGCCCGCCCCGTGCGGGTCCAGCAGACCCGCCCCCGGAGGTCGTCGTACCGACGACCGCTAAACCATGCTTCCTGCGATCAGGGAATGTCCCGCGGTTCCTCTCTGCACCTCGCCCGTCAGCACACCACGTTCCCGGGCAATCTCGCCGGATTCCTGCTCCGTCCCGGTTCCATGCTTGCCCCGAACCCTCCCAGGATCCCCTCCAGCAGGGGCACCATCCGCCCGAGCATTCCGCTGCGGATCACGATGTCCCACAGCCACTCGATCTTCTTCCAGCCCCCGGTGTACATGAGGTGGCGGAGGGCTGTGGGGAGGGTGGGCTTGGTCATCGCCGCCGACGCGATGGACGACCAGCGGTAGAAGTCGCGGTACGCCTTCCAGTACCCCGCCTCCAACTCCTCCACCGACATCCGCCCCGGGCGGAACACCGCGTGCCGCGTGTCGTACAGGTTCCAGTCCCGCGTGAGGATCCGCCCCTGGGCGGCCATGCGGTCCCACAGCACCGTCCCGGGGTAGGGCGTCAGGATGTGGAACGTCGCGGTCTCGATCCCGCGCTCGATCGCCCACGCGACCGTGCGGTCGAAGACGTCCGGTGCGTCGTCATCGAGCCCGAAGATGAAGCTGCCGTTGACCATGATCCCCAGGTCGTGCAGGCGGCGGATGGCGAGGTCGTAGTCGAGGTGCAGGTTCTGCGACTTGCCCACGCTCTGCAGGTTGCCCTCGCCCAGCGTCTCGAACCCGATGAACAGCGACCGCAGCCCGGCGTCGGCGGCCTTCTCCATCAGCCCGTCCGCCAAAGCGGCCGCCACCGTCCCCCCCGCCTGCCACACGCGGTTCATCCCCCGCAGCCCGTCGAGCAGCGCCTCGACGAGCCCGTGGTCCCCGAAGAGGTGGTTGTCCAGGAAGTACACGTGCTTTCCGGGCATGGCGGCGATTTCCCCGAGCACCGCGTCGACGGGTCGCGAGTAGAACGACCGCCCCCCGCGGAAGAACGCCTCCTTGAAGCAGAAGTCGCAGCGGTGCGGGCACCCGCGGGTCAGCACAGCCGTGTTGGGCACGAGGTACAGGTGGCGCTTGAACAGGTCCCGACGCGGGGCGGGAGCGTCCTGCAGACAGCGGACGGTGCTGCGATAGAGCGGGAGGGGGCGTCCGTTGCGGAAGTCCTCCAGGAAGCGGGGGAACGTGTCCTCCCCGGGCCCGAGGAAGACGGTGTCGGCGTGGAGGGCGGCCTCGTCGGGGAGGGAGGTGGGGTGCAATCCGCCGAGGCACACGTGGGCGCCTCGTTGGCGATAGCGGTCGGCGATCCAGTACGCTCGCCGGGCGGCGGTGATGTACGTCTCGATGATCACGAGGTCCGGGTCGTCGTCGAGGCGGAGGCGCTGGACGTGTTCGTCCTGGAGCACGATCTCGTCGCCCTCGCCCAGATACCCCGCCAGCGTCGCCAGGCCCAGCGGGGGGAACAGCGAGTACTTGACCGCGCGGAAGTACGGACTGCGGGCCTCGGTCAGTGCGGGCAGGATCAGCTTGACCTTCACGGCGTTCTCCTTACGTCGAAGCGGCGGCGCCTCCCGCGTCCCCCCGGCGCGGGAGGCTGCCGGCCGCATGTGTGCTACGGGTGACTCGGATCCTCATCGAGCTTCGGAACCTCGCGCTCCGGGGCGTTGCGCACGGGCAGCGGGGGCGGGATGCGGAAGGGCGGGGCGTCCTCGCGCGGGGCGAACACCCCGTGCCAGTTCACCCGCCCCGTCGCCTGCATCAGCACAAAGAGCGTCAACACCGCCCCGATGGTGATGGTGAGCCCCGTCTTGCCCACCCAGAAGAACGCGTAACTGAACCCGATCAGGTACACCAGTTGCGCCGCCCCCACCACGAGCACCGCGAACTTCATCCCGGCCGCCAGGCGCATGTAGCTCACCACCAGCAGGACGCTCACCAGCGCGGAGATCCAGAACGCCAGGTGGATGTCCATCTCCTCGGCGACGTAGGCGAGGAGGATGTGGAACGCGAAGAACCCGCCCGCCACGAACAGGAAGTGCATCGGGTGCAGGGGGATCCCGCGGAGGACGACGACGGTGAAGACCGTGCAGAAGAAGAACAGCAGGCTCACCGGGGCGAAGAGGCTCATGCGTTCGACGATGGGCCCGGCGTTGGTGCGGTGGGGCATGGCGATGCCCATCGCCTGGGCGGTGACGGCGTGGTCGTAGGACCACTGGGCGCGCATGCCCCCGGTGTCGACGGGAGCGGCGGGGGCGGTGGGGCTCCGCGTGCCCTTGGGGTAGTCGATGTCGCGGAAGCTGGTGTCCACGGTGAGCGCGAAGTCCCGCAGCCGCGAGGGCGGCCCGAGGGGTGCGAAGACGGAGTCCTCGTCGGCGGGTTTGGGGACGATGAGGTCCGTGGGCGCGTACAGCCAGTAGTCGCGTCCGCTGGTGGTGTAGCGGACGGTGACGGTGTGCGGGGCGGTGCGGTCGAGGGGAATGACGATCCGTCCGGCGGCGACCTCGGAGGGCGAGAGGGGCAGGTCCGTATCATCGAGGCGGACGGTGAGGGCGTCGTACGCCCGCGCGCCCTGGGGCAGGGGGAAGACAAAGTGCGAGCGGGCGGAATCCTGCTGGGCGTCGCGGGCGGCGGCGGTGGGGGGCGCGAGCGCGTACGTGCCTTCAAAGTCGACGGTGAAGGTGCTGTACCAGAGCAGGCCCTTGTTGCGGTGCTCGTGGCGGATGGCGGCGCGGATGTCGCTGCCGGAAGGCTCCCCGCGATCCGACGGGGCGGTCGTCTGCGGGTCCCGCGCGAGGAACGGGGCGGGCTGCACGAGCGCCTGCGGGCCCCACAGCGAGTCCATCTCGGCGGAGAGCCTGTTGTCCAGGCTCTCGGTACGGTCCGCGAGCGTGCGGCCGAGGATCAGCCACCCGGTGGCGGCGGCGACGAAGACCAGGATCAGACCGAGGAATCTTGACGTGCCCATCGTTCTCCTCTTTCCTGTCAGTGCGCGTACCTCCTCCGTTGGCGACCATCGGGCCGTTTGGCGAAGGATAAAAGGTTATCGGTCCCCGTGCTGCCTCAGCGCCCTGGCGGGTCACGGGACCCGTGACACCGGGGCGTCATTCTTTGCTCAGGTCATCCCTTCCCGACGCAGTCGGGGGGCGTTGCTCTCTCTGCGGTCTCCGCGTTCTCGGCGGTGAAACCCGTTCTCGGCGGATCGCTACCGCTCCGGGACCTGCCCCAGGATGCCGTTCAGGTGCTCGATGTAGTGCTCCAGGGCCGTCCGGCCCTTGGGGGTGACGCGGAGGGTGGTCACGGGCTTGCGCCCGCGGAAGCCCTTGTCGATCTTGACGTAGCCTTTGCGTTCCAGCGTCGCCGCGTGCGTGGAGAGGTTCCCGTCGCTGAGGCCCAGCTGGCCCTTGAGGTCGTTGAACTCCAGGGCCTCCACGCCCGCGAGCGTACACATGATGGCCAGGCGGGTCTGCTGGTGGATCGTCTCGTCCAGCGGGCTCACCGGGGCGGGGGGCGTCGGGTTGTCCTTCGACTTCTTTGCCATGGGGAGGCTGTGCTCCGCAGGAGTGCCGGACTCGTCGCTCGCGGCCTATCCGCCGTGGCGGATCCACACCACGATCCCGTACAGGATGTGGAACCCGCCGAACGTGACGGCCATGGGGGGGTAGGGGTCGTACTGGAACTGGGCGGCGGTGACGAGGGCGGCCGCGATGAAGGCGGCGCCCAGCACGCGGACCTCGACGGGGGCGAAGGCGCCCAGTTGCCAGAGCGTCACCCCGTAGAACGCCATCCACATCGGGAGGATGAGGCCCCACTGGTTGGGCCCGATGCCGTAGTACCAGCGGAAGACGATCACGAGTGTGAGCCCCACGCCCGCGACGAAGCCCGGGAGGATGGTGAGGAGGATCTTGCGTTTCACGGGCGACCAGAAGGGGAGGTTCTGGCGGCGTTCCTGGAGGCGCGTGCAGACGACCACGGCGGCGAAGGCGGCGAGGAAGACGCCCGCCCAGACGACGAGGTTGATCCGCGTCGCCTCGTGCCGCCCGAAGTGCGTGGTGACGTAGGCGTCCAGCCAGCAGCCCACCAGGGCCAGCCCGCCCGCGAGGATTCCGCTTCGCCCGCTCATGGTGGAGAAGCGGATGGGGCGTTCCATCAACTGGCGGATGACCTTGAGTTGTTCGGCGGCTCGTTCGGCTCTCATCGCATGCGCCTCCTGGGGCAACGGATGCTCGAAGCGGGGCATCGGCTTTGTTCTACAAAGTACTTTGTGCGTTGGCGGGCGGGAGTTCAAGCGATTTCCAAAAAATCTTCCGCGCCCCTCGTTGGCGCGGGGCGTCTCCGAACGCCTCCGCCCCCATTGCATGACTGACAGTAAAAATAAGTCCTTGACGATTTGAGGAATCGGCCTATACTGGGATCGGCTGCAATCGCCGCGGTGAGCCCCGCGGCGTTGCGGTTCGGAGCCTGAACAAGGAGAGGGAGTCATGAGCACCCGTACTTTCACGTACGCGTTGTGCGCGCTTTCGATTGGTGCCCTGTCGGCCGTGTCGGCCGAGGGTGCGCTGGTGGGCGTGCAGTTGGAGAACCCGCTGCTGGTCACCTACGACCTGCAGGTCGACTACGCCGCCAACGGGGCGGACCCCACCGGCACGTTGACGATCACCGGCGAGTACGACCTGTTCTCCTGGCGGTCCATCCAGCAGTACTCGCCCGACGGGGTCGTCGGCAACGAGCAGGACTACCTCGGGTCGTTCCTCCTGACCGCCCAGATCGACAAGGCCGCCAAGTCGGCCGTCAGCGGGTCGCTGGCGGTCTGGTCGGACACCGATCTGGACACGGTGCTGGACACGCTGCGGGCGTCGTCGAGCGACCTGGTGGGGTTCGGATACGCTTCCGAAGGCCTGTTCGATTTCTGGTTCACCAACGGGACGGGCGACCTGGCGACGGCGGTCGGCAAGGTTGGCGTGATCGTGGACGGGTACATCGCCGGATTGGGCGAGCCCGACTTCCTGAGCGATTTCAGCAACAACGGTAACGGCAAGGCGGACATCCCCGAGCCCGCCACGCTGGCCCTGCTGGGCCTGGGCGCCGTGGGCGTCGCCGTCCGTCGCCGCCGCTAGGCGACTCCCGCCGCACCTGCCCGTTCCATGGGGCGGGCGGTGCATGCACCGCGCCATCCCCGCGACCCGCGGGGCGCGCGGCCCAAGGTGAGGTCTCGTGGGCCGTTCGTGCGGCCGGGCTTGCCCGGTGCGCGGGGACGGCCGATGACTGGCCCCGGACGGAGGTCCGGGGACCTGTGGTTCCATGCAAGGATGCTCCGCGGACGGCCCCTGCGCGGGGCTCGCGTCCGCATCGCGGCCAGGCCGAGAGAAGGAGGGCTTCATGACGTATCCGAACGGACAGTCGCGCACGTGGTGCGCATCGCATACCCCGTCGCTGGAGCGGTTGGAGGAGAGGCTGCTGCTGTCGCTGGTCGGCCTGCAGCCGGACTACCCCATCATGCCCTACAACGCCACGGGCGTGCTGAACTACGACGCGGGGGCCCAGGAACTGGTCATCGACGCCAGCCCCCTGGCGATGCGGTTCTCGCCGACCGCGGCCCGTCCCATCCAAACGCCGCGCGACTTCCGCATTGACGTGCTCGTGGACGGTGCGGGCGCGCTGATCGGCGGTTCGGCGGGCGATGATCTCGTCGTCGAGGGCGTTCTCGACGCCGACGGGGACGGGACGGCCGACTACAGCGGCGTGCTGCTGACGGGCGAGGTGCTGGAGTTCGGGTTCCTGGACTCGGGCACGACCGACCAGTACGAGTTCCGCTTCCGTCCCACGGGCGGGGCGCTGGCGGACCTGTACGCCGGCCGCGACATCGCCGTGCAGGTCACGAGCGCCAACTCGACGTTCACCGGCTCCTTCGCCGTAGACTTCGCGGGCAAGGCGCAGGGCACGCTGGGCTCGACCGCCCCGCTCCCGGCGGCGTTGGGGGACCGGGTGTGGCAGGACCTGGACTACGACGGCGTGCAGGCGGCCTACGAGCCCGGGGTGGCGGGCGTGACGGTGCAACTGCTCGATGACGCGGGGGCGGTGCAGGCCTCTGCCCTCACCGACGCGGACGGGTTCTACCGCTTCGACGGGCTCGCCCCGGGCACATACAGCGTTCGGTTCGTGCTGCCCGACGGGTACGCATTCACCACGCCCGACCAGGGCGACGACGCCCTCGACTCCGACGCGTTCCCGCTCGACGGGCAAAGCGGGCCCGTCACGCTCGTCTCCGGGCAGGAGGACCTGACCGTCGACGCCGGGGTGGTCGCGGTCATGCCCCTCGCCAACGCCGCCCTCGGGGACTCCGTGTGGTTGGACGTGGACGGCGATGGCGTGCAGGATGCGGGAGAACTGGGCGTGGCGGGCGTCACCGTCCGCCTGTACGACGAGGCGGGCGTCGAGATCGCATCGGCCGTCACCAATGCGGACGGCGGCTACCGCTTTGAGGAACTGCAGGCCGGGTCGTACTCGGTGGGGTTCGAGGCCCCGAGCGGGTACGCGCTGACGGGGGCGGATCGCGGCGGGGACGATGCGCTGGACTCCGACGCGAACCCCGCCACCGGCCGCACGGGCGCAGTCGCGCTCGAGCCCGGGGACGAGGACCTTACACTCGACGCCGGACTGGTGCTGAACGCGACGGGGGAGGGCTTCGGCTGCACGCCGGGCTTCTGGAAGCAGAAGCAGCACCTGGCGTACTGGACGGGGTTCGATCCGTCGATGAAGTTCGCGGACGTGTTCGGCGTGAGCCCGCGGAAGGACTGGACGCTGCTGGAGGCGCTGGGGGTCGGCGGTGGGGGGGAGAACGCCCTCGCCCGCCACGCCGTCGCCGCCCTCCTCAACGCCGCCAGCCCCCGCGTGGACTACCTCTACACGCAGGAGCAGATCATCCTCATGGTCCGCACCGCGTTCCTGACGGGCCACTTCGAGACCGTGAAGGATGGCCTGATGGTGCAGAACGAGACCGGCTGCGAGGACATCAAGGACGACAAGGCCTTCGCCACCGCCATCCCCGATGCCCAGGCCCCCGCGCCCGCCCCCGTCACCGGGAACGGAAACGCGAAGGGAAAGAAGGACAAGAAGAAGTAGCCTCCCGGGCACGGCGGGCGGTAGCGTATCGGGCAGTGCGGCGGGCGGGAGGCGCAGGAGCGGCCTCGGCCTCGCCGGTGAAAGGAGCCGGCCGATGGAGTGCAAGAAGGAATCGAACGCGAAGGACTGCGGGTGCACGTACATGGCGTGCGGGAAGCGGGGGGTGTGCTGCGACTGCCTCCAGGCCCACCTGTCCCGCCAGGAACTGCCCGGGTGCTGCTTCCCGCCCGACGCGGAGAAGACCTACGACCGGAGCTTCCAGGCCTTCGCCAAGGCGTGGAAGCTGTAGACCGCCGGACGCCAGGAAGCTGTAGACTGCCGGGCGCTGCAGGGATTCTCCGGGTGCCACGGCTGCGGGGTTTGGGGCCCGGGGGGCCGGGAGGGGCCGG
>JAWLCQ010000189.1:0-8878 GCA_041687095.1 Phycisphaerae bacterium
CGGGGAACGACTTCACCGTCTTCGGGCAGGCGGTGATCCTCACGCTCATTCAGCTCGGGGGGTTGGGGATCATGCTCTTCGGGACCACGCTGGCGATGCTGATGGGCAAGTCGCTGTCCGTTCGCAGCACGACGGCGGTGGGGGAGATGCTCGGGACCCGCGAGCCCGGGCTCTCGCCGCGCGTGCTGAAGTTCATCGTCATCGCCACGCTCCTCATCGAGGCGGTCGGGGCGGTGCTGCTGTACCCGTCGCTGCTGGGGGCCCCGGGGGCCGACGGAACCCCGCTGACCCAGGGGCGGGCGGTGTGGTACAGCGTCTTCCACAGCATCTCCGCCTTCTGCAACGCCGGGTTCAGCCTCTACGACCTGAACCTGATGGAGGGGACGATCCGCGGGGCGGGCTGGATCCGCCCCCTGCGCGACACCGGGGGGGTGGTCCTGGTCGTGCCCGTGCTGATCGTCCTGGGCGGGCTGGGCTTCCCCGTCCTCCGCGACTGCGGGCACTGGATCCGCCGCCTGCTGCACCGCTGGCTGCACCGCATCCCGCACCCCGACGCCGCCTCGGGAACCCCCCGGCCGAAGGTGCACCGCGTGAGCCTGCACACGCGGGTGGTCCTGCTCGCCACGGTGATCCTGATCCTCGGGGGGGCGATCGTGCTCCTCCTCGTCGAACCGGCCGCCTCCTCCGATCTCCCCGCCAAGCGCATCGGGCAGCATCGCATCTACGACGACGCCAACGTCCGGTCGCTCGACTGGCCCGCCATGTCCCCGCTCCGCCGCGCCTGGACCGCCCTGTTCCACTCCATCTCCGCCCGCACCGCCGGGTTCAACACCATCGACATGGCCGAACTCTCCGACGCGGGCAAGCTCTGGATGTGCCTGCTCATGGTCATCGGCGGCAGCCCGGCGGGCACGGCGGGGGGGATGAAGACCATCACCGTGGTCCTGCTGCTCGCGGTCACCTGGTCCGTCCTCCGCCAGCGGGACGAGGTGGACCTGTTCCGCCGCTCCGTCCCCGTCCTGGTGCTGCGGAAGGCGATGGCGGTGGCGGTGCTGTACCTGCTGCTGGTGGCGGTGACGACGATGCTGCTGTCGGTGACGATGCGGGGCGAGAAGTTCATCGACGTGCTCTTCGAGGCCTGCAGCGCCTGCGGGACCGTGGGGCTCTCGACGGGCGTGACGGGCAAGGGGGACTTCCTGGGCACGCGGCTGGTGACGATCGCGGCGATGTTCCTCGGCCGCATCGGGCCCATGACGCTGCTGCTGGGCCTCACCGCCCACGTCCGCCGCACGCGGTACGCCTACGCACACGAGGACGTCTTGATTGGATAGGACCACGCCATGGCCACTTTCGCCGTAATCGGACTGGGACGCTTCGGACACCGCCTCGCCGCCCGCCTCGCGGAAGGGGGGGCGGAGGTCATCGCCATCGACGCCCGCCGCGACCTCGTCGAGGCCATCCGCGACCAGGTCACCGTCGCCGTCTGCCTCGACTCGACCGACGAGGACGCCCTCCGCGCCCAGGGCGTCGACCGCGTCGACGTCGCCGTCGTGGGCATCGGGGCGAACTTCGAGGCCAACGCCCTCACCACTGTCCTGCTCCGCCAGATCGGGGTCCCCCGCGTCATCTCCCGCGCCACCACCGACGTCCGCGCCGAGATCCTCGCCAAGATCGGCGCCGATGAGGTCGTCAACCCCGAGCGCGAAACCGCCGACCGCTGGTCCGAACGCCTCCTGGCGCCCAACATCATGGAGCGGATCGAGCTGGCGAAGGGGTTCTCGCTGACACAGTTGCCCGCTCCCCGATCGTTCGCGGGCAAGACGCTGGAGGATCTGGCCGTGCGGCGGAAGTACAAGGTGAACGTCGTCGCCATCCGCCGCGCCGTTCCCTCCGCCCCCGAGGGCGAACCGCCCCGCGTCGTCAGCGTCCCCGGGCCCGACAGCACCATCCAGGAGGGCGACGTCCTCTTCGTCATCGGCTCGGACGAGGCCATCCGCGCCCTGCCGACGGAGTAGGCGAGGGAAAAGGGGACTGGCTCCGCCGCTGTCTGGCGGTGCCTGTCCCCTTTTCCTGGTGGTTCAGCCGTGAGGAGCCTCGAAAAGGGGACAGGCACCTCCGGGGCCGGACAGCATGCCCCTCCGGAGCCAGTCCCCTTTTCGAGGCTCCGTGCGCGAAGCGATGGGCTTGCGGTTGACGGTTCGTTTCTTCACGCCTTCGCCGGCGTCTGCGCAGGCCTGAACGCATCCCCTTACTCGCCGTCCCCCGTGCCGTTCTGCTCGTCGTAGGTGTTGGGGTCGCGGCCGCTCTCGATCCACTGGATCTTGCGGACGCGGCGGTCGTGGCGGCCGCCGGAGTCGAACTCGGTGTCGAGCCACCCCGCCACGATGCGGCGGATGAGTTCCTCGCCCAGGACGTCGCTGGCGAGGCAGAGGATGTTGGCGTTGTTGTGGCGGCGGGACATCTGGGCGGTGAGTTCGTCGTGGCAGAGGGCGGCCCGCACGCCGGGGACCTTGTTGGCGCAGATGTCCATGCCGATCCCGCTGCCGCAGATGAGGATCGCGCGGTCGACGCGGGCGTCGGCGACGGCCTTGGCGGCGGGGTAGGCGGCGTCGGGATAGTCGCAGCTTCGCGAGCTGTTGGTGCCCATGTCGAGCACCTCGTGGCCGAGTTCGCTCACGAAGACGACGATCTTCTCCTTCAGCGGGTGCCCCCGGTGGTCGGCGGCGATGGCGATCTTCATCATCCTGGTCCTTCGTCCAAAGCGGCATCCAATGCCTGGCGAATCTGTGCGGCAATCCGTTGGTACTCGGGGAGTCCGCCGCCGATGGGATCGTCGACGTCCTCGGATCCGAGGCGGCGGACCTTGCCCTGGGCCTCGGGGGCGATGCGGAGTACCGCGTCCACGTGGGCTTCCGTCATGCAGAATACCACATCGGCGCGGTGAATCAACTCCGCCGTCAGTCGGCGGGAGCGATGGCGGGAGATATCGGCCCCGTAGGTGCGGGCGGCGCGGACGGCCTCGGGGGAGGCGGGGGCTCCGTCGGTGGCGAACACGCCCGCCGACAACGCCTCCACGCCCACCGAGGGCAGCTCGCTCTCCCGCACCCCGTGCCGCTCCGCCAGCACGTGGCGGGCGATGCCCGCGGCCATGGGGGAGCGGCAGGTGTTCCCCGTGCAGACGAAGACCGCCGTGTACCGCAGCAGCTTGCGGAGGCTCGGTTCATCCAGTACGCCCTCGCGCACGATCCGCCAGGCGCCCGTGCGGTCGAACAGGACGATCGTGCTGTCCGTGCCGTACTGCGTCGGCCCCGCGTCCAGCAGCAGGTCCACGCGGCCGTGGAGCTGCAGCAGCACGTCGGTTCCGCTGCGGGGGGAGGGCTGACCCGCGAGGTTTGCGCTGGGGGCCACCACCGGATGGGGGACCGCGCGGAGCATGGCGGAGGCGACGGCGTCATGGGGGCAGCGGAGGCCGATGACCCCCTCGCTCACGAGCCGCTCCTTGAGACCCGCCGCCTGCAGGGCGTCGTCCGGCAGATCCCCCTCCACCGGCAGCAGGAGCGTGATGGGGCCCGGCCAGGCCTTGTGCATGATCCGCCTCGCCGCCGCGGGGATCTCGCGGACGTACCGCTTCGCGTCGTCGGGCGATCCGAGGTGCACGGTGAACGGGCGGGAGGGGCGGTCCTTGAGTTCGCGGAGGCGCTCCAGGGCGGCGGCGTGGGTCACGTCCACCGCAATGCCGTACACCGTCTCCGTGGGGAAGGCGACGAGGCCCCCGGCGAGGATGGCGCGAGCGCCCTCGGCGGCCGCCGGGGCAACCTCATCCGCGGTCTCGACCTGAATAACGCGCGTCTCCATCGCTGACGAAAAACCTCCACCGGATTATCCCGATCCGAGGGCCGCCGATCAAGCCCCCTGCGTGGCTACAGCCGACGGAGGTAGTACGTGTTCTGCGCGATGTCCCGCACGCACACGAACAACTGGCCCAGGCCCACGAGCATCACCCCGTTGAGCACCATCGCCGCCGCCGCCAGAAGCGGACCCGCTGCGGCCGTGAGGATCTGCCCGGCCTTCTCGACCCCGGAGGTCTCGTAGGTGACGGTTCCCGCCCGGAGCAGGCCCACCGCACCGATGGACAGGCCGATGACAATCAGCAGCAGGCCCAGGGCGAGGAAGACGATGGCCACGCCCTTCATCGCCGCGTACTTCGGGGGCAGGCGGCCGGGGGGGCGCTCGGCGGGTTCGTCCGGCGTTGCGGGTCGGGCGGTCTCCGCCTTGGGGGGCTTGGCCTCCTTGGCCTTGGCGGGCTTGGGCTCGGGGGCGGCGGGGCGCGGGGCGGGAGCGGCCACGGGGGCCGCTGGCGGGGCCGTGGGCCGCTTGGGGGCGGGCCTGGCGGCGGACTGGGCGAGCTGCGCGAGCGGGTCGGGAGGCTCGTCCGCACGCACCGGGGGAGCCACGGGCGTCGCCTCGCTCGCCGACTCCGCGGTCACCGGTTCGGGCTCGGGAGCGTCCCCGGGGATTTGGAGGACGGCCCCGCACTTGGGGCACTTGCCCTTGCGCCCTGCGAACTCGTCCTTTACCCGCACGCTATGCCCGCATGTATCGCAATCGAACGTGATCATGAAGTGCCCTTTCCGAATGGTCGTATGGATTGTAACCATTCGCATCTTCGCAAACAGCACCGAAGGCGCGAACCGCTGCAGGAAATCCCAAAGCGGGGGCGCCAAGGTTGCGTTGGGTGCCACGGCTGCGCTGTTTGCAGCCGTGCTTGCCCGGAAGGACACGGCTGCAAACAGCGCAGCCGTGGCACCCGGCGTGAACGGTTGCGAAAGCTGATGGCTGATCGCTGAAAGCTGATCGCTACTCCGCGAAAAACGGGTTGGCCGCCCGTTCCGCGGCGATGGTGGTTTCGGGCCCGTGGCCCGGCAGGACGCGGGTGTCGGGGGGGAGCGTGAGGAGCTGCTCGCGGATGTTCCGCAGCAGCCGCGACGAGGAGGCGTGGGGGATGTCGGTCCGCCCGATCGACCCGGCGAACAGGGCGTCGCCCGTGAGCACCACGCCCGCGCTGGGGCACCAGTAGCTCGCCCCGCCCCGCGTGTGGCCGCTCGTGTCCAGCACCCGCCAGACCCGCTCTCCCATCGTCAGTTCGTCCCCCGGATGCACGGGCTCGGCGGGGGTTTCGACAACGAGTTGGAGCCCGAACAGGACCGAGAGGTTCAGTTGCGGGTCGGTGAGCATGGGCACGTCGTCGGCGGGGCAGAGGAGGCGGGCGGAGGGGAAGGCGGCGTGGACGTCGTCCACCCCGCCGATGTGGTCCCCGTGCCCGTGCGTGAGCACGATGCGCGAGGGCGCAAGGCCCTCGGACCGCAGGTGGCGAACCAGCGCAGCCGCCCCGAGCGAAGGGTCCACGACCCAGCACTCGCCCGCGGTGCGCAGGACGTAGCAGTTCACTTCCAGCGGTCCGAGGACCAGCGTGTCGATCCGCAGTGCGTCGCTCATGGCTACTGGGCGTGCTGGAGGATGATCTCCCGCACGTCGCAGGTCTCCTGCTCCGTCTTGTCCAGGCCGATGATGCGGCGCTCGCGGAGGGCGTTCTCGGGCGAGTCGGACGCGTGCGCGCCGTTGCGCATCAGGTCCCGGCCGAAGTCGCTGCGGACCGTGCCGGGTTCGGCCTTGGTGGGGTCGGTCGAGCCCAGGACCTTGCGGATCCTCTCGACGGCGTCGGGGCCCTCGTAGAGCAGGGCGAGGCAGCGGGTCCGCGACGCGGTGGCCTTCTCGGTGGGCTCGGTGACGTCGTCGGGGTTCACGCCCGTCATGTACTCGACGATCTTGTTGAACTCGGTGGTGGCGTTGCGCTCGGCGAGGCGGTCGGCGAGGTACTCGGCGTCGCCCATGGTGAAGGGGAAGGCGAAGGCGTCCTGCAGGCGGCGGTAGACCTCCTGCGTCACGTTGCCCTTGAGCTTGCGGATGAAGATGTCCTTGAGCGGGCCGTAGAACTCCTCGCCCTGGGCGACGGTCATGTGGAAGAGCTTGGCGCCCACGATCCGCAGGCCCGTCAGCGAGAAGGTGTCGATGATGTTGCCCGGGCGGCGGGAGCGGCGCTCGAAGTTGTCGGGCTTGAGCATGACCAGCGAGGTCTGCACGTTGGGCACCCCGCCGTAGTCGATCCGCCCCTCCAGGATGCCCCCGTCCCGCAGGGCGTAGTCCGCGAAGAGCTGCAGGTGCCTATCGATGCGGTCCGGGCGGGAGCAGGTGATGACGGCCGGCTCGAAGTAGTAGATGCCCCCGTTCTCCCCGCGGATGAAATCGCCGTACGTCCCGCGGATGGTGTCGCCCATCGGCTGTTCCGTGAACGATCCGATGACCTCCTCCTTGAGGTGGCGGACGGCGTTGGGTCCGCGGAACAGCAGCAGCATGCAGCGGGGCACGTAGCCCATCGGGTTGTCCTGGCGGAGGTTGCGGTGGAGGTACTCCCGCCACGCCTGCGCGACCGCCGGGTCCATGTCGTCGTGGCAGACGATCTCGCTGTAGGCTTCGATGAACTCGTCGCTGAAGACGAACATCCGCGCCCCGACGAACTCCAGGCGGGCGTTGGCCAGCAGTCGGCCGATGATCCCGCCCGTCCGGGACTTGTAGAGGCTGTACGGGGTGATCAACGCGTAGGAAAGCTGCTCACTCATGGGAGTCTCCTGAATAACGGTCTCTCGGAAAACCTAGCAGCATAGCAGACGACTGCCTTGCGAACAACGGGAGAGGCGATCGCGAAATGTGCCGGGGCGTGGCCGAAAAACAGTGGTCTGCCGGGCGGGGAGGGTTGGATGGCGTCAGGAACCCGCCTGGATCGTCGAAATCCGAAATCCGAAGCACGAAATCCGAAACAAATCTGAAATCCGAAGGACCGAAATCCCAAACGCGGCCCCGCCACAGGACGCATCAATTGCCCCGCCGACTCCCGCAGACCCGAAGCCCGTTTCCGTCATTCGGATTTCCTGTTTTGAATTTGTTTCGGATTTCGGGTTTCGAGTTTCGGATTTGGGATCCCCCACGCGCGATGCCGTGGCCAAAGGGCCCACCGAAAACCGGCCACACCCAATGTGCCGCGTACGAGAATCGCGAGCCTACTGCGGTCTCGCGTCCGCGGGGTCCTCGATGTCCTCCTCCACCGCGGTGCGGGGGATCGGGGGGGCGTCGGAGAGGATGCCCAGGCGGACGTAGACGGGGCGGACCTGCTCGCGAAGGCGGGGGAGGCGCCACGCGAACCAGCCCGCGGCCGCGATCGTGCACGCCCCCAGCACCCCCAGCGCCGCCGGGGCCCCCCAGCGCTGGGCGACCGCCCCCGCCAGCAGCGCCCCGAACGGGCTCGTGCCCAGAAACGCCATCGTGTAGAAGCTCATCACCCGCCCGCGCTTGTCGGGGTCCACGATCGTCTGGATCACCGTGTTCGCCGACGCCATCGTCGCCATCAGCCCCACCCCGATGAGGAACAGCATCACGCACGAGAGCCACACCTGCGTGGACAGCGACACGCCCACGATGCCCAGCCCGGCCGTGAGGGCCGCGACGGCCATCACCGTCTTGAGCCCGTGCACGGTGCGGCGGGAGGCGAGGTACAGCGCGCCCAGCAGCGCCCCCGCCCCGGCCGAGCTGACCAGCGCGCCCATCGTCTGCTCCAGCGTGAGGGTGACGCCGCCCAGGAGGGGCAGGGCCACCAGCGCCTCGTGGCGGCCCCCGAGCAGCGTCTTGGCCGCGACGGCCGGCAGGAGCGTGCCGTAGGGCATGGCCGCCACGCCCACGCACGCCAGCAGCAGGAGGATGGCCCGGATGGGCCCGTGGCCCATCGAGTACCCGAAGCCCTCGCGGAGGCTGTGCAGGACGCGGGGCACGCTGGTGCGCGGGGCGGTGGGGCGGGTCCGCATCAGCAGCAGCGCCGCCAGGATCGCCACGTACGTCAGGGCGTTGACGGCGAAGCACATGCCCTCGCCCGCGTAGCGGAAGGACAGGAAGCTCGCCGCCGCCGTCATCACCCCCGCCGCCACCACCGGGCCCACCATGCGGGCGAGGTTGAAGATCATGGAGTTCAGGGCGATGGCGTTGGGGAGGTCCTCCTTGCGGTCGACGAGGTCCACCACGAACGACTGGCGGGCGGGGATGTCGAAGGCGATGATCAGCCCCCCGGTCATCGCCAGGACGACGATGTGCCAGACCTCGATCATCTGCGTGAAGGTGAGGACGGCGAGGAGGGTCGCCTGGAGCATGGCCAGGCTCTGGGTCGCCAGCAGCAGGCGGCGGCGGTCGATGCGGTCGCTGAAGACCCCCGCGAGGGGGGCGATGAGGAACCCGAAGATCTGCGCGCTGAACCCCAGCAGGCCCAGCATCCACTCCTGGGGGTAGAGCTTCCAGACAAGCACGGGCAGGGCGACGTTCTGCATCCACGTCCCGATGAGCGACGACCCGTGCCCGAAGAAGAACAGCGCATAGTTGCGGCCCTTGAGGGCACGGAGCACGTGGGTGACGTTATCGAGTCGGCCTCCGGAGCGCATCGGAGCACTATAGCGAGTGGGCGAAGCGCGGACAATGGGGCCCCGCGGGCCGGCGGGCGGACAATGGGGCCCGAGGGGCGGGGGGAGGAACGTGTCCCGAGGGGCGGGGGGAGGCGCCCGAACCCTTCTCCCCTGGGGGAGAAGATGTCGCGCAGCGACAGATGAGGGGGGCCTTCGCAGAACGGCAGGCTCGGGAACTCGCACTGGACAATGCCCAAGGGGTGCTGCCTGGCCCCGTCGGCATTGTCGGGGGCGAGTTCGAGAGCGTGCGGGTTGTTGGAGGGCCCCCTCACCGCCCTCGCGGCGCTCGGGGACCGCTCCCCGCGGGGTGCGGGGGTGGA
>JAWLCQ010000190.1:0-8786 GCA_041687095.1 Phycisphaerae bacterium
CGCTGGCGACGATCACGTCGGCGATGCGGAGCTACCTGACCACTGGTGAACTGCCGCCGCTACCGGTAGACTCCGTTGCAGATGGGTGAAGTCTTACCCTCGACCGCTACCCCGAGATCCGCTCGGCGGTGCAGGCTGGGGCGGTGGCGTCGGGCTACGAACACTTCCTCCGCTGGGGCATGGCGGAGCGCCGCGACGTGTCGGTGTACTTCAACGAGGCGTACTATGCAGCCTGCAATCCGGACGTGGCGGCGGCGGTAGCCGGAGGGGCGATGCGGTCGGGGCTGGAGCACTTCCTGCAGTTCGGTGCGCTCGAGGGGCGCTACGGGATCTTCGACGAGGCCGCGTACCTGTCGACGTACGTGGACGTGGGGTCGGCGGTGCAGAGCGGGGCGCTGCCGTCGGGGCTGTGGCACTTCGTGAACTACGGGGCCGCCGAGCAGCGAGCGGCGTGCCCCTTCTTCGAGCGGTCGTACTACATGGCGTCCAACCCGGGCGTGCTGCCGACGGCGTGGGGCGGCCAATATGCCAGTCCGCTGGACCACTACATCCGCGCGGGGGCGGCGGCGAACCTGCGGGGCGGATTTGATTCGGCGAAGTACCTGGCGATGTACCCGGATATCGCCAACGCCGTCCGCACGCGCGTGGTCCGCTCGGCCTTGGAGCACTACCTGCTGTACGGGAGGGCAGAGGGCCGCGCCGCCTGCCCGTACTACGTGGAGAGCGACTACCTGTCGTTGAACCCGGACATCGCGTCGGCCGTCAGCGCGGGCATCCTTAGGAGCGGCCTGGAGCACTACCTCCGCTACGGCCAGTACGAAGGCCGCCGCGCCGTGGTGTAGTCCGGGAGACGGGAAGCAGATACCGAGGTCAGGAATGCTCTGTCGCAACCCTTGGAAGACGGCCCGGTCCGTGGCGATAGGTCCCGATTCACCCCGCCGTCTTCCAGGCAGACGGCCATGTTCGTCGGCGCTGGGGACCCCAGCAGTACATCCGGGCCGGAGGGCCGAGACAGGGCCTTCCTGCCCCATTATCGTGCTGTATCCCGGAACTCGCATCAGCGGAAGGAGAGGATTCGATGGAGCGTACCTGTCTCGTAGCAACACTCCTCCTTGGTATGGTGTCTGGCTGCATTAAGCCGATTCCGTCAGCCACCTTCGACGAGACGATGGACGCAGCTCCACCCGTCGAAAACGGTAGAGCAAGGTGCGTGTTCTACTTCCCGGCGGATACTCCCGAAGACAGGGAGTTTCTACGATTCGCTGTTCGCCCCTGGACCCTCTGAGCCATATTACAGGGTGGGGGGACACATCAACGATGACGAGTTCGTCATCGGCCCCAAGAGATTCTTCTACGATGACCTGAAAGCAGGCCGCTACTGGCTCAAGCAGGCCAAGGGCCGCCAGAAAACCACGCTGCTTGCCGAGATGGTCCTCGGACAAGACCTCCTTCCCACCATGGAGTGTGATTTGCGGACGAGCCAGACATATTACATTTGGTTCGGTCAGAACCAGGCACCGAGGCTTGTCGAGGAGCGTACCGCTCTCAACGAAGCGAGACAGCTTCATCTGGAAGGGCCCTGCGGATTCCCGGGTGTGGATCTGAGACCTCGCTACCGGCTCCGGGCAGAGCTTGTGAACGCAAAGGATGGATGGTCGAAGCTCATGTGTGATGCATGCGCCAACCCCACGCCAGGCGTGCCTCCCAGCAAGTAGCGACGATCGATGGGTAGGACCAGACATGGTCCACTCCCTCGGTCAAGGCAGCCTGCCCACGCGAGAGGGGGCACCCAATGGCCTCCTCAGATCGCCGGCAGGGCCGCCACGGCGCCGGCGGTGCCGGAGAGGTCGAGGTGGGTGTAGATGTTCATCCGGCTCCGCCCAGGCTACGCTGCGCAGAACGCCACCTGGGGCAAGTGCGGCGTATACGCCCTCAGGGCCATCGCAGCAGGTAAGGAGATGCCCGCTCCCCTACTGCGGTTTCACCGGCGGAGGCGGAATGAACGTGTACAGCCCGCCGTTGTCGTCCGCGATGGCCTCCATGACCTCGACAGCCGCTTTCGAGCGGTAGTGGAAGAGGTAGGTGTTCACGATCACGTCCCTGTTTGCGTTGCGCGAGCGGAACGGGTCGCGAACCGCCTTGTTGTTCGGGAATGCCCCGTCGGACAGCAGGCAGATGAGCTTGCATCCCGCCGGGTCCTTGACCTTCTCCAGGAGGTCGAAGGCGCGATCGACGGCCGGGATCGGGTCTGTCGTGAACTGCGGGATGATCTCCTCAAGGAAGCGGGCGAACTTCCGGCGGTTCTCGATCGTCGCGGGGATCAGCTTCTTCGGCGGGTTCTCCAGCGGCCTGCCGCGGTTGTAGAAGATCACGTGGAAGCTCTGTCCGGGGCGCAGGCGGGCGATGGACCTCACCAGTTCGCGGGCGACGACGCCGAAGGAATCGTGCATCGATCCCGACCGGTCGATCACGTACACGACATGGCGGATGGTGACGAAGGAAGCGGGGTTGTTGGCGTCGGGGACCGGGGCGCCCGCACCGAAGAACGCCACCTGGCCGTCCGTGGGACCGGCGAGGCGGACGGCGGGGGCAATCCGCCCGCTTGATGCGGTGGGGGCCTCGTCAGTGCCCTCCTGCACGGGCGGATCGGTCGGCGGGTCACGCCTCATCAGCGCCTCCGCCTCCTTGGTCCGCATGGCGCAGAGGCGGGAGAGCTCCTCCCATTGCCAGGGATCGATCTCCGCCAGATAGGCCAGATCCGTGCAGATCTCCGCGTGAGCGTGGAATGCTCGGATCGCCTCGGCGATCACGCGGTAGTGCCCGATGGCCGCGACGGCGGCGGAGGCGACGGTATCGCGGTCCGCGGGAAAGCCCTTGCCCGCCCTCAACCTCGCCACCGCCGGGCGGACCGGGCCCAGCGTATCCAGTTCCACCAGCAGCATCCGCATTTGCAGGCAGTCGAGCTTCTCCGCGGGCGATTCCTTGTCCTTGAGCTGGGCGACCAACTGACGAATCGTCTCGGCGGCGATGGGGATCGCCTTCGCCATCGCCTCGGGGGTCTCGCACGCGCAGGCGGTCTCGTAGGCCGTCAGTGCCTGCTCCAGCGGAGTGGCGGGCTTTGCCTCATCGTCGGGCGCGTCTGCGGGGCGCGTGGCTGCATTGGGATCGCGGCCTTTCCGTGCGTCCCGCAGCAGCGTCGCCAGCCTCCGCTCCGCCAGTTGCTTCGGGAGACCCGCGTCAAGGCGGGCGATGGCTTGGCGGTACGCGGCGATGGCGGGATCGGTGCTGCCCTCGGCAGCGAGGGATTCGGCGCGGTTGAGGTCGGGGTGACCGGTGAGTTCCACGCGATGGACGTCGTCCAGGGGCTTGACGAATTCCTGCCCCGAGTACCGGAAGCGGATGTTGTCGCCTTCGACCCCCATGATCTCGACGTTCCCGTACCGGATGCCCTTGATCGTGAGCTCGTCCGCGTGAGCAACACCGGCGGCAACCAGCACCGCCACGCCCACCACGAGTGTCCACCGCATTGTTCACCCCTGCTTTCCGGATCCGAGTTCGAAGTCGGTCGCCTCTGGATTATGCGCGCAGCCTTCCACGATGGCAACCACCAAGCGCGCCCGTCGCCGATGCGAGCGACTCCTCCTTGGGCACCCCTTGGACCCAACCAGTCGACTGTCTGCTCCATCTGCCCATGCCCGCCCCCACCGGCAGCGCGGACGGTTCTCGGGGCAGGGCCCCATCAACCTCTTGGCCCTCCGATGGCCCTGCATTGGCCCTGCATTGGCCCTGCGTTGGCCCTATAAGGCCCGGGCCATGCCCTGCTCCACACCCTCACGTACCCGTGGTAGCAAGACGTGTCGATATGACGTAACGCTTTGGGCTTTCGAAGCTTCCTTGGGATTCAAAATCCCGTGGCCGCAAGGTCGTGTGGGTTCGATTCCCACCTCCGGCATACGACGTCATTCAACGTCATAGCACGTCAGTAAGCGACAATCTTGCCCATCTTACGGGGATTCTGGCCGATTTCGCTCCCCACCGCCCCCTCTCGGCCCCGCCGACGCGGGATTTCCACTCCCGCCGGAACTACGTCAAATCGCGACAAACAGCGACAGAGAACGTCAAATAACGTCAGTATGCGACTACAGCGAGTGCGCCAATCTTGACACATGAGCATGAGGAATACGGGGGAACACGACATGTGCCTAGCCTTGGGCCTGGGCCTTGGCCAGTGAACCAGCAGGCCCTGTCGGCACCAGTCATCCGGGCGAATCTGCCTTCGAATAGAAACACATTCACATTCTCTTGACGGCCCCGCCCCGACTGGATACAAAGATATCCGAAACCGAGAGACGACCGGCATCTCCAGCAGCGAAAGGCGGGCGGGACCATGGACCCAGAGGCGCAGCTCAGCCGACGCGAGCGGCAGATCATGGACATCATCTACGCCGGGGGGGAGGTTACCTCCGCCGACATCCGCCGCCACCTGTCCGATCCCCCCACCCGCGGGGCCCTCCGCGTCATGCTCCGCGCGCTGGAGGACAAGGGCCAGATCACCCACACCGAGAAGGACAACCGCTACGTCTACCGCGCCGTCCATGCGCGCAAGCAGGTGGGCACCAGCGCGATGCGGCGGGTGGTGGACACGTTCTTCGGCGGGTCGCTGCAATCGGCGTTGGCGGCGCACCTGGCGCAAAACGACACGAACCTCTCCGACGAGGACCTCAAGCGACTCGTCGACCTCATCCAGCAGACTCGCAAGAAGGGGAAGTAACCATGGAAAACGTACTGCAATCCTGCAGCCATTGGGCGGAAGCTGCGCTGCCCGTGCTCCTCGACGCCGCCATCAAGGGCGTGCTGCTGCTGATGCTGGCCCTGGGGGCGGTGGGGCTCCTGCGGAAGGCGTCGGCGGCGACGCGGCAGATGGTGTGGCTGCTGGCGCTGCTGGCCCTTCCGCTGCTGCCAGTGCTGTCGATGGCGCTTCCGCAGTGGCAGGTCCTGCCGGACTGGGCGCGGTGGGACGTGGCGGCGAAGGTGTCCGAGGCGGACGGCGCGGACGCGGCCGACAGAGGCGCGGGTAGCGATCCCGAGGCGGTGCCCTCCGGGGTGCAGTCCGCCGCCGGTTCCCCGACAGGCTCCGCCCCGCCTGTCCCCGTTGAGCCTTCCGCGCAAACGGAGGTCCCCTTCGCCCCCGCCGTCGCTAACGTTGGTGCCGACGGCGAATCCCCGGCCCGGCCTTCCGCAGACGACGAAGACGTCGCGGCGCCCGTGTCCCCCACTGCCGTTGGCGATATGGTGCCCGCAGTACCCGCGGCCCCACCACCGCCGGCCGATCCTGCAAACGCCGATCCCGCGCCCACGGTCGCCCTCTGGATCCTCACCGCGTGGATGATCGGGCTTGTCCTCGCCCTCGTCCCGCTGCTCGTCGCCCGCGTGTGCCTGTGGCGGATGGCGCGGGCGGCCCGGCCGCTCGACGATGCCGCTTGGTCCGCCCTCGCCCGCAGGGCCGCCGAACTTCTGCGCCTCCGTCGCCCGCCGCTGCTGCTCCAGAGCACCCGTCAGCCCATGCCGATGGTCTGGGGCACGCTGCGCCCGCGTCTGCTGCTGCCGTCGGCGGCGGACCTGTGGCGGACGGAGCGGCGATGGGTGGTGCTGCTCCACGAACTCGCCCACGCCCGCCGCCGCGACTGTCTGACCAAGTTCCTTGCCCACCTCGCCTGCGCGATACATTGGTTCAATCCCCTCGCCTGGTGGGCGTTCAAGCGCATGCAGAGCGAAGCAGAAACCGCCTGCGACGACCTCGTCCTCAGCGGGATGGGCATTCCGCCCGTGCGTCACACGGAAACGCCTGATGCCCTGTGCGATCCTCCCCTTGGGCTGCAAGCCAGCGACTACGCCCAGCACCTGCTGGAGATCGCCTCGGGACTGCAATCCAGCGCCCTCGCCGCCTACAGTTCCATCGCCATGGCCCGCCCCTCGCGCCTGGAGCACCGCCTCCTCGCCATCCTCGACCCCCACCGAAACCGCCGCGCCCTCACCCGTCTGGGACTGCTCCTGGCGGTCCTGCTGCTGACGGTCGTGGTGGTCCCACTGTCGGTCCTGCGCTCTGCGGAGGAGGTTGCGGTGGACGACCTCGCCGCCGCTCCGCAGGAGGTCGAGCAGGCGCAGAAGTCCGGGCAGGCCACGGGCGACACCAGGACCGTCTCTCCGCTGGACCCCAGAGCGGAGGCCGCCCTGCTCCGGGAGTTCACCACCTTTGCCCCCTTGGGGGGTCCGGAGGACCCGGGGAAGGACCTGTTCTGGAAGGGGCAGTTCGACGAAGTCGCGCAATGGTATGACGGGCGTGGCGATCCCGTCAGTGACTACTGGGCGGGCCAGGGCTATCAACTGGCTGGCCGTTGGAAGGACGCCGCCGCCAGCTTCCACCGAACCCTGGAGGGCTTGGGGCAGTACATCGACGCCCGCGTAGCGGCCGGGGGGACGTTCGACCGACGAGGCGTCCTGCACGTGCTCCGCAAGCGCCACGCCCAGCTCGCCACGGTCATCGGGTTGATCGAACTCCACGAACTCGACGACGCCCGCGCCGCCGTTGTGACGCTGCAGCAGGCGCTGCGGTTCTGGCCCGAGGTGGACCGGCCGGTCGCGGAGTTGGCAAAGGAGACGGGCGAGGTCCTCGCGGGTACCGAGAGCCCGTACGGCAAGCGGCCGAACGACGAGCTGCGCACCGAGTTGCTCGCACCGCTGGCGGGGCACCGCGAGTTGGCGAGGGCGTACGAAGCGCTCGGAGAGTGGGACAAGGCCCTGGACTGCTGGGTCCGCATCCGCCTGAGCAGTCGCCTCTACTGCGTCGCCACCAGTCACTTGGCCGTCGATCCCGTTCACGTTGCGGATCTCTGGAGGCGCCTGCCCGCGGACGCCCGATTCGACCTTCCGATCCTGTGCGCCCTCTCTGGAGACGACGCAGAAAGAGTTATCGACCCGGTGACCCCGGCGATGAGGCTCTCCGCCTGGTGGGACAACTCCTGGAACCAGTACGCCTTCGTTGCCCCCAGGGGCATGGCGTTCGATACCGTCGAGTTCCGCTGTGAACTCACCGAACCCGTCCAGCAGGCGGCGAAACGTTTGGCGGCTGACCTGGCATGCTGGGGCGGAGCGGAGGCCCGCGGTGCGCTTCAGACGGTACGACTCCTGAACACTCCCTCCAATCCCAAGGTCGCCGAGGGGCAGAAGGAGATCACGTTCCGTGGGCACGCCCCGCACGACGTCGGGGTAGCCTTCGTCTGGCTGCCCAAGGGCGCGAAACCCAGGCTCAAGGCGACGTTCCGTCCGTGGAACCCCCAGCGCGTCAAGCCTCCGCAGACGATGATCGGCTTCTCCCGGCTTCCGCCGGGAATGGAGGTGCGTCTGGATGACAAACCCATCTCATCCGACTTCCACACCGTCCCGGCCGGGCCGCGCACGGTGTCCGTCCGGGATCGGTCGTCCGGTGCGAGCTATGACGTCCGCATTCCGGGGAAGGAGAACGGCCAATACCTTATCAGCCACAGCCCCGCCGTTCCGCTTCGCCCGATCTGTCCAGGCCTGCCCGCGTTGAAGACGATCGGACCTGCCGGCGGGAGTGTGGTGCGCCTTGCGGACGGACGCTACCTTCTCGCCTGCACCACGGGGCACGTCACCCCGACAATACGGTTCATCGAGAGCGAGGACGGAAACCGCTGGTCGGAGCCCCGGGCGTACCAACACAACTCCATCTTCAGCACGACCCGTCCGAAACTGATCGTTGACGACGACGGGACGATCTGGATGGCATACTTCTCCAAGCGCCTGGTCTGCAACTTCTCCAGCGCGGAGTACCTCCTGTGGATCACGCATTCCAGGGACGGCCGCCAATGGGCGCAACCGCGTCCGATCCGCCTGCCGGAACTCGGGGCGGTCCAGGGCCAGTACCACACGCTGGGGCAACTGACGCGGGCTCCGGACGGCAAGTACTGGATCTTCCACCAGCGGTGGGCGGGCTCGGGCGACTCCCCGGACGACATCCGCGAGCTGTTCCCACTGCCTCTCGCGCTCAAGGAGTCCTCCGCAGCCGCGAACGCCCACGCCGCGTTCGACGCCAACGGAACCTGTCACCTGGTCTACCAGGACTGGAACAAGGGGTCACTGTGCTACACACGCTCGTCGGACATGCATCAATGGACGGATCCGGTGACCATCGCCGATGCCCCTTCCGGCCGCCGTTCGGAGCGGCCACAGGTGTTGGTCGAGGACGACCGCATCGCCATCCTCTACGAACAGACCGGTCCGACGTTCGTGCGGTCCGGGCGTCTCACGCCCGAGGGTCTGGAACTCGGCGCCCCCGTCCAGCTCACGTGCGGGCTGACGGGGATCAACGGTGGACAGTTGCAGCGCATCGGCGAGGAGGCCTTCCTCTTCGCGGGCGGGAGGGACTACGCCCCGTGGTTGCTGCGAGGCCCGTGGCGCACCCTCCTGCACGCATCCGGGCCCGCCGCGGAGCAGCGTGCCCCCACCACCGCGCCCACCCCCGCCCCAACCACGCAACCCACCACCCACCCAACCACACAACCCGCCCGAGAGGAGGCTCCCGCGGCCGTCACCTTCCCCGATGGTGTGCGGGTGGAACTGGTCGCGGTGGCGAACAAGGATGCGCGTGCCCTCCGCATCAAGGCGCCACTAGACCTCAAACAAGCGAACCCTGAAGGTCGTTTTCCGGTCTTTGGGTGAAAAAGCTCGAAAAGCCTCGCGTTTTCGGGTTTATGGAAGGTGTGAAG
>JAWLCQ010000191.1:0-8645 GCA_041687095.1 Phycisphaerae bacterium
CGCCCCCCCGCCCGGGGGCGGGAGGGGGATGGTAAAAATGCCCGCAGGCTAGCTTATAAACCTTCGTCCCACCGGGACAAGCCCAGTGGGGACGCATGAGCACCCCGCCGTAACGGCAATCGCGTGGGCGATACCTTTGCTTCTTCCCTCCCCCTCTGCGGCCTCTGCGACCTCCGCGGTGAAGTCCCCCGGAGCGCAGGAGACGTATCGACGTGAGCACGAGCACCAAACCGAACATCATTCTCATCAACTGCGACGACCTGGGGTACGGGGACCTCGGGTGCTACGGATCGACGACGCACCGCACGCCCGCCCTGGACGCGATGGCGGAAGGGGGCGTGCGGCTGACGGACTTCTACATGGCCAGCCCCGTCTGCTCGCCCTCGCGCGGGGCGATGATGACGGGCTGCTACCCGCGGCGGATCGGGTTCGGGAACTTCGAGGGCAAGTGGGTCCTGTTCCCCGGACAGCCCGTGGGGCTCAGCACGGATGAGGTCACCGTCGCGGGCCTGCTCCGCGGGCAGGGCTACGCGACGAAGATCGTGGGCAAGTGGCACTGCGGGGACCAGCCGGAGTTCCTCCCCACCCGCCACGGGTTCGACAGCTACTACGGGATCCCCTTCAGCAACGACATGGGCCGCCAGGGCGCCGGCGACCAGTCCCGCCCGCCCCTGCCGCTCCTCCGCGACGAGGAGGTCATCGAGCAGCAGCCCGACCAGCGCGGGATCACCGAACGCTACACCGAGGAGTGCGTCCGCTTCCTCCGCGAGAACCGCGACGGGCCCTTCTTCCTCTACCTCGCCCACATGCACGTCCACCTGCCCCTCTACGCCGCCCAGCGCTTCGTCGATCGCTCCCTCAACGGGCCCTACGGGGCGTGCGTGGAGGCCATCGACTGGTCGACGGCCGTGCTGATGCACGAACTCCGCCGCCTGGGCCTCGACCGCAACACGCTGGTGGTCTTCACGAGCGACAACGGCGGGCGGGCGAAGGAGGGCGGGAGCAACGCCCCCCTCAGCGGAGCGAAGGGGAGCTGCTGGGAGGGCGGGCAGCGCGTCCCGTGCATCGCGTACATGCCCGGCACGATCCCGGCCGGGCAGACCTGCGCGGAGGTCGCGACCTCCATGGACCTGCTTCCGACGTTCGCGACGATGGCGGGCACGACGGCGCCGCAGGACCGCATCATCGACGGGAAGGACATCGGCCCGCTGCTGCGCGGGGAGGCGGGGGCGAAGAGCCCCCACGAGGCGTTCCTCTACTACTTCCGCGACACGCTCAACGCCGTCCGCAGCGGCCGGTGGAAACTCTACGTCGCCCGCGGGCTTAAGGACCCGGCGACCGAACTCTACGACCTGCAGGCCGACGTCGCGGAGAAGGTCAACCTCTACGACCAGCGCCCCGACATCGTCGCCGCCCTGATGAAGCACGTCGAGGCCGCCCGCGCGGACCTCGGCGACGAGGCCGTCGGGGCCCCCGGCGCCAACTGCCGCCCCATCGGCCGCGTGGAGCAGGGCCGCACGCTCACGCAGTACGATCCCAACCACCCGTACATCGAGGCCGAGTACGATCTGCTCGAGCGCGGTTGAGTGAGGAATTGCGGATTGCGGATTCCTGCGTCCGCAGACCGATTGACGGTTTCAGGACTCCTTGTCACCGCGGAGGACGCAGAGAACGCAGAGAAAAGAGGAAAGCGTTTCTGCCTGATTTCCTCTGCGTTCTCTGCGACCTCCGCGGTGAATGTGCCCGAGAAGAAGGAAGATCCCATGCGTTGCGAACTGCTGCTGATCGCCCTCGTCGCCCCCGTCCTGCTGGTCCTGTCGGCTGCGCGGGCGGAGGTGTCCGTCCCCGCCATCTTCTCCGAGAACATGGTCCTCCAGCGCGACGTGCCCCTGCCCGTCTGGGGCTGGGCCGATGACGGGGAGAAGGTGAAGGTCGTCGTCTGGGACCGGGCGAAGGAACTCGCCAAGGCCGAGACCGTCGCCCAGAACGGACAGTGGCGGGTGACGCTCGACCCGCTGCCCGCGGGCGGGCGGTACAGCCTGCTCGTCGAGGGCAGTAACCGCCTCCTGTTCACCAACGTCCTGGTGGGCGAGGTGTGGATCACGTGCGGGCAGTCCAACATGATCATGCCCCTCAACGACACCGCCGAGCCCGAAAAAGCCATCGCCGAAGGGCACAAGTACCCCCGCATCCGCCACATCCAGATCGGCGCGCGGGACACCCACGAGGTCACCGAACCGCGGGCGCAGCTCGGGGCCTTCTGGGGCCTGCCCAAGTGGGAGGACGCCACCTACCACCTGGACCGCTCCAGCAAGACCGACGTGCCCGGGAGCGTGGCGGCCGTCAGCTACTACTTCGCCCGCGAACTGTACAAGCACCTCGACGGCAACGTCCCGGTGGGCATGGTGGACGTGGGCGCGATCCTGCCGGTGCAGACGTGGGTCGCGCCCGACGCCGTCGCCGCCGACGCGGTCCTGGCGCCCCTGGCGGGCAAGGGATACCCCAACGCCACCTCGCGCGGATACCTCGCCAACATCGCTCCCCTCGCCCCCTTCCCCGCCCGCGGGGTCATCTACTACCAGGGCGAGATGAACGCCGGAAACGCCGAGATCTACCGCCACGGGCTCAGGGCCCTCATTCAGTCGTGGCGGAAGGCGTGGAACCGCGAGGACCTGCCGTTCCTCGTCGTCCAACTGCCCGGGTTCATCAAGCACGAGAAGGCCGAGAAGCACGCCCTGGACATGGACGCCAACGCACTGGCCCAGTTCCACCGCGACTCGGCGAACCATGGGTTCGTCGGGATCCGCGAGGCCCAGCTCCAGATCGCCCGGTCCGTCCCCCACGTCGGGCTCGCGGTGACCATCGACCTGGGCGACCCGTACGACATCCACCCGGCTCGCAAGCGCGAGGTCGCCGAGCGCCTCTTCCTCCAGGCCCGCCAGGTCGCCTACGGGGAGAAGGGCTTCGTCCCCGGGGGGCCGATCCCCGTGAAGTACGAGCGGGTCCCCAACGGGTTCGCCGTCACCTTCGACAACGTGGGCGAGGGCCTCGTCGCCCGCGGCGGGAAACTCCAGGGCTTCGAGCTGTGCGACGCGGAGGGCAAGTGCGCATCGGCCGACGCGCGGATCGAGGGATCTAAGGTGATCGTCACCAGCGACAAGCTCCCCGCCCCCGCCACCGTCCGCTACGCCTGGGCGGGCTACCCGCAGGCGACGCTGTACAACCAGGAAGGCCTCCCCGCGACGCCGTTCCGATGGCCGATCCCCGAATAGCAGGGAGGGGGGGAGGGGGGGAGAGGCACTAGGGACTAGGGACTAGGCAATAGGTGAGAGGTTAGTGGCCGTGCAGGAATAACTGAAGGGCTTGGCCTGAGGGACGGATTCGGCGCGAACGGGCTTTACCGAGCCCCCGCGGGAGTTGCTAACGAAGCCGTTCGAGCAGCGTTCCTGGCTGAGGTGGACTCCATGGGTTTCAAGGTGAAGCTAGCACTCCATAACATCTTGACGCCGGGGCGACGCTGGGTGACGCCCAGCATGATCCGGGAGAAGGTGGCTTCTGCTGCTTTCGGGAAGGGACCGTTCTCTGTTATCCAACTGGAGAAGGGCGGCCAGCTACTATTCGGGGGTGCGGAAAAGGCTTCATTCCTTACCAGACAGTTCTTCCACCACGAACTGATCCACACCAGCCAGATCATAAAGAACCCAAACCTCTGGTCGGAGCTGCCTCTTCGCCTATCCCATGAATTCGTGCAGTTGGTTACAGCTCACGGCGCGATTACGTGGCCAGTTATCGCGGGTACTGCTGCCTACGGATACTATTGGTGGAATGAATAGGATGAAAGACTCTCATCAACTGGTGCTGACTGCCGCAATACTTCTGGCTGCGTTGTTGATTGCGCCTTGGATCATCGACCGAATACCGGTGCTGGGGTCCCAGCCGCGCTGGCTCAAGATTGTGGCAATGTTTGCGTTCTCAGGCATGACATTTTTCGCTTGTGTGTTTGGATCGGCTTTGGTGATGAAGATAGTGACCATGGTTAAGCAAGTGCGAAAGACAAATCCGGAGGAGTAGACGGTGCTGATGCCGGACTGCGTTATCCCCTCTGCAAAGACTTGCCAATCGTCAGTGTGGCGAGCCGCGCCGCGGCCCATTCCTCCTGGGACGTATGGTGTAGTTCCAGTCGCCGTGGAAGCGGCAGGGACGGAGGCGGATCTGCGCCATCTCTTGGTCGCTGATCTCCCGACCTTGAGGATACTTCCCCTTGTCGATCTCGGCCCGGACCCGCAGGCCCGTCTCGGTTGTCGTGGCGGCGATCAGGTTGACAATGGCCACCAGGCTGGTCAGCGGACGCCCGCGCCAGTTGGCGCTGATGTACGAGAACAGCCGGTGCTCGATTTTGTTCCACTTGCTGGTGCCCGGCGGGAAGTGGCAGACGGTGATGGAAAGGCCCGTAGCATCGGCCAATCGTTGAATTTCCCACTTCCACAGGCGGAGCTTGGCCCCGTTGCTGCCGCCGCTGTCGGCCGTGATGAGCAGCGACTTGGCTTGCGGATAGACCGGCTGGCCCATGCTCCGCCACCAGCGTCGGATGGTCCGCACGGCGAAGCTGGCTGTGTCGTGATCGATACCGACGCTGACATACCCAGCATTCCGGGTGAGGTCGTAGACGCCGTAGGGGATGGCTTTGCCGTTCTCTTGGATGATGAAGTCGTGGACCTTGACTGGCTCGGGACTGCCCTTGGGCCGCCACTCCCGCCCGGCGTTCTTGAAGTTGCCGATCAGTTCCTTCTTTGTGGTGTCCACGGAGATTACCGGCTGCCGCTTCCGCTGAAATGCCAGGACCTTTCGGTTGATGTGCCGAAACTGCGCATCCCGATCCGGGTGGCTGCGTCCTTCTTGGGACTTCTGGTTGCTCTGCAATGTATACCCGGCATCCCGCAGAACGTCTGCCACGGTGCGGAAGCTGATGTCGTGTCCCATGGCGCGGAGTTCGGAAGCCAGCTTGCGGACGCTCTTGGAGGTCCAGAGCAAGGGCGATTCGGGATTACCCGATACGGTGGGCTCGACAAGACTCTCGACATCGCGAAGGAGAGTGGCATCCTTCTCAACTACCTTCTTGCGCCCACCGCCCGGACGACGCACCCGGCCGTGCTCTACCATGCCGCCGGACTTGAGTTCCTTGGTTCCCCTCCAGATGGTGATCTGGGAAACGCCTGTGGCACGCGAAACCAATGCGATGCCGCCCCAGCCAATGTCCATTGCTTCCGTGGCGCACCACAACCGACGACTGCGCTCCGTCAGCGCCGAGGACAGGGCCTCATACTTCGCTCGAATCCGTTCGAGTTCCATGCTCCTGTATATCGGCCACTACAGGAAATAACAGCAGTTATTCTTGCACGGCCACTTAGAGGTTAGAGTGCTTGCGGGTGGGCGTCCTCCAGAACGGGAGTACGCCCTGCTCTGTTTGCGATGCAACGGACGCCAAATGGCAAGCCGGGTTCCGAACCGTGAGCGGAGTTTTCGCCTCTTCTGCCTATTCCCTATTCCCTAGTGCCTCTCCCCCCCTGCATCCCTGCTGCTGTTCCGGGAGGGGCTCACCACCCCGGGACCGGGTCTTTGGGGCTCAGGCCGTCGGCGGGGGTGACCCGCTTGTCGGGCCCCGCCGGGACGGGGCCGCGGAGGAGCGGGTCGTTCGTGTCGCGCATCCAGCGGTCCAGGCGGGCGCGGAGGTCGGTGAGGGCGGCGGCGTGGCGGGGGTCGCTCGCGAGGTTGGCGGTCTCGTGGGGGTCGAAGACCAGGTCGTAGAGCTGCTCGGGGTCGAGGGGGCGCTCGCGCCACCCGTGCGCCAGCCACAGGTCCTTGGAGACGCTGTCGTCGCAGTTGGGCAGGACGGGGGTGGGGCGGGCGTCGAAGCGGCGGATGTACTTGTAGCGCGCGGTGCGGACGCAGCGCTGGGGCTCGTAGGAGGCGTGGTAGGTGACCTCGGAGAAGATCTGCCGGTTCACCTCCAGGGCCTCGTCGCGGACGAGGGGGAAGAGGGAGCGGCCCTGCAGATGCGGGGGGGCGTCGATCCCGAGGACCTCGCACAGCGTGGGGAACAGGTCGATCTGCGAGGCCATCCCGTCGATGACCTTGCCCCCGTCGAACCCGCCCGCACCGCGCATCATCAGCATGACCCCGATCCCGTGGTCCGTCAGGTTGCACTTCATCCCGGGGAAGGCGATCCCGTGATCGGTCGTGATGATGACGAGCGTATTCTCCGCCAGTCCCGCCTCGTCGAGGGCCGTCAGCACGCGGCCCATCCGTTCGTCGAGGCGGCGGGCGAGGGTGCGGTAGCACGCCATGTCGTAGCGGGTCTGGGGCGTGTCGGGCAGGGGCAGGGGGGGGCGGAGGTAGCGCGGGTCGTCGAGCGCACCGGGCTCGGGGAAGTCGCGGTGGGTCTCCCCGAACCCGACGGCGAGGAAGAAGGGCTGGGCGGGGGCGGCGCGGAGGAAGTCGCAGGCGGCGGAATCGGGGCTGGGGGCGGGCGTTCCGCGCTCCTCCGACAGCAGGCGGTCGTACCCGATCCGGTGCCCCGGGGGCGCTGCGGGCAGGTTGTCGATGTGCTGAACCCCCGCCAGGGCCGTCACGTACCCGTGCGGTTTGAGCGTGTGGATGACGTGCTGCCCGTAGTCGTTCAGCGACCACCCGCGGTGGGCGAGCCCGAGCATCCCGCAACTGTGGGGCGCCTGCCCCGTCACCAGCGCCGCGCGGGAGGGCGAGCACGTCGGTCCCGCGCAGAACGCCTGGCGGAAGAGCACGCCCTGCTCGGCGAAGCGCTGAAGGTGCGGGGTGGGCACGTCGAACCCGTAGGGCTGGACGTAGCGCCCGGTGTCGTGCGAGTGCATGTAGACGATGTTGGGCCGGGCCATGGGATTCTCTCCTTGCGCGGGCGACCGAAGCGGCCGCGGGCCACGCGGAGACTACCCCCTCGCCCGCGCATGCTCAACCCCCGGTTTGGGAGTCCGACGGGCAAGCGGGGATGAACCAGAGGAACGCGGATGGAGGAACGGGTCTCGGGAAGCAGGTGAGAGGTTAGAGGGGAGAGGTTAGCACTACAACGAAAGATGTTAACTGGTTGACTGGTTAACTGGTGACTGGGACAGCAGTTTGCGTGGGCTGCCCGCCTGGGACTACCGGAGGGGCCCACTTGGTTGCAAGCCATTGCCAATCCACCAGTTAACCAGTCACCCAGTCAGCCAAGCTTCGTTGTAGTGTTAGAGGGGAGAGGTTAGAGGGGAGAGGTGATCCCCGCTCAAGAAAGAAGAAATGGACCTATGGATCTCCCCTCTCCCCTGGTCCCTGGTGCCTATTCCCTAGTGCCTGTCCTCTTCGAGGCGTAGAATGCGTCGGAGGCAGAGGGGGGCAGATGGAAGGACGAGTGCGATGAGTGAAGGCCTGAACGGTTCCCTGGACGAGTTGACCCGCGCGATCCTGCGCAGCTACGAGGGCGAGGAGCGGACCCGGCGGGTCGGGCTGCGCTTCCTGCCCACGCAGGAGCGCATCGTGCAGATCCTCGACGAGGTCCGCGCCCTGCTGTTCCCCGGGTACTTCGGGCACAAGCGCCTGACCGACGAGAGTGTCGGCTACCACGTGGGCAACCTGCTGGTCCGCATCGGGGAGGACCTCTCCGAGGAGATCACCCACTGCATGTGCGTCGACCGCCAGTGCGGCGGCGGGGACTGCGACGACCCCGAACGCTGCCGCCGCGAGGCCCGCGAGATCACCCGGCAGTTCCTCCAACGCATCCCCAGGATTCGCAAGCTCCTGGCGATGGACGCGCAGGCGGCCTATGACGGGGACCCGGCCGCCAAGAGCATCGATGAGATCATCTACAGCTACCCCGGGTTCTACGCGATCACCGTCTACCGCGTCGCCCACGCGCTGCATGAACTGTCCGTTCCGCTCATGCCCCGCATCCTCTCCGAGTACGCCCACAGCGTCACCGGCTGCGACATCCACCCCGGGGCGACGATCGGGGAGAGCTTTTTCATCGATCACGCCACGGGCGTGGTGGTGGGGGAGACGACGGTGATCGGGGACAACGTGAAGGTCTATCAGGGCGTGACGCTGGGGGCCAAGAGCTTCCCCAAGGACGAACGCGGCCGGGCCATCAAGGGCCTTAAACGCCACCCGACGATCGAGGACAACGTCACGATCTACCCCAACGCCACGATCCTGGGCGGGGAGACGGTCATTGGGCGGGGGGCGACGGTGGGGGGCAACGCGTACATCACCGACTCCGTGCCCCCGGACCACCTGGTCCTGCAGGAGAGCCCCAAGCTGCACGTGCTGGACAAGTCGGCGAAGCGAGCATCCACCCCCGCGCCCTGACGGCGGCGGCCCCTGGACATCCTCGGAAGGATGAGCGGGGATCCGTGCGGACCGGGGCGGCCAAGCCCAAGCCCAAGGCGGCCGCTTCGGACGGCCCGGCCCTGCCGCGGGAGCCGTGGCGGCCGGCGGCGGACCATCCGTGGCGGCGCCCCAGGTTCGTCAAGGGGTCTGCGCTGCGGTCGGACCCGCTGCGCTCGTCCTCCCTCCGCTCCGCCCCCTTGACGACCCCGGGGGGTGACAGTTCTATTGAGACGTGAACCCCTGACACTTCT